>NZ_JBHSQO010000026.1:0-102802 GCF_042658445.1 Saccharothrix lopnurensis
CCGGTCTGGCGGGCGCGGGTGGCGGCGCTGGCGGCGGGCGTGCTGCCCGGCGACGAGGCGAGCGCCGCCGCGGACCGCGCGCTGCGGCTGGCGCGGGAGGTGCGCGACGACTTCGCCGCGGCCCAGGCCCGGCGCGGGCTGTGGCGGATCGCCACCGCGCACCGCGACCACCCGGAGGCGCTGCGGCAGGTCGACCTCGCCCTGGCCGTCGCGGTCGAGCCGGAGGTCCACGCGGACCTGGTGGGCGACAAGGTGCTGACCCTCCGGCACCTCGACCGGCTGACCGAGGCCGACCGGCTGCTGCGCGTGGCGCGGCCCCACCACGCCGCCGCGACGCAGGACTACTGGCGCGGGCGCTGGGCGGACGCGCTCGCCCTGGTCGACGCCCACCGGGAGCCCGCGCCCGGTCCGTGGCCGCGCGACCGGGGGCCCGTGCCGCCCGCGCACGGCGTGGCCGCGCTCATCGCCGCCCGCCAGGACCGGGTGGACGTGGCGCTGCGGCACCTGCGCGTCGCGGCCGGGCAGCGCGACGAGTTCCTGGACGACTACCTGGCCGCCGCCGAGGCCGCCCTCGCCGAGCGCGACGGGCGCGTGGACGACGCGGTCGTGGCGCTGTCCGGGGTGTTGGCCGCCCACCGGATCGCGCCCGAGCACCCCTGGCTCCCCTCGCTCACGCGGCTGGCGCTGCTGGCGGACGACCACCACCTGGCCGCGCGCGCGGTCGAGCGGGCGCGGGCGGACCCGCGGGCGGTCGCGGTGGCGCTGCGCTGCCGGGGACTGGTGGACCGCGACCCCGCCCCGGTGCTCGACGCGGCGGCGCGGTACCGGGGGGCGGGGCGGCCGGTGGAGCTGGCCGAGTCGCTGGAGGACGCCGCCGTGCTGCTGGGCGAGCTGGGTGACGGCGGGGCGGCGGGCGCGGCGGCGCAGGAGGCCGTGGCGCTCTACCGCGGCTTCGGCGCTGAGTGGGACGCGCGGCGGGCCGCGGTGTGGTTGTGCCACGCCGCCTGAAGGACTTCGGGGAGGGACGGGGGCGGCGGCGGGACGGGGAGGGCGGTGGCGGTGCGGGAGCGGGGCGCACCGCGCGATCGGGGAGCCTTGGGGAGGGGACGGGATGACGTCGTTGCGGTTGGACGTGCTGGGGCCGGTGCGCGCGTGGGTCGGGGACCGGGAGGTGCCGCTGGGCTCGGCGCGTCCCCGGGCGGTGTTCGCGATGCTCGCGCTGCGCACGGGTCTGGTGGTGCGGCGTGACGAACTGGTCGCGGGCGTGTGGGGGCAGGACGCGCCGGCCACCGCGGAGGGCAGCGTCCACACCTACATCTCGTTGCTGCGCAGAGCCCTGGAGCCCGACCGCGCCCGGGGGGTGGCCTCGCGACTGCTGGAGTCCACCGGCTCGGGCTACCGGCTGCGCTGGGACCCGGCCGCCTCGGACCTGGCCGGGTTCCGGGCGCTGCGCGCGCGGGGGCAGCGCCGGCTGGCCGAGGGCGACGCCGAGGCCGCGCTCGACTCGCTGGACTCGGCCGTGGAGCTGTGGCGGGGCGAGGCGCTGGCGGGTCTGAGCGGGCCCTTCGCCGAGACCCGGCGGCGCGAGCTGACCGCGGAGCGCACCACCGCCCGGGAGCTGCGCGCCGAGGCCGCCCTGGCCGTCGGCGCGCACACCGACGTGATCGCCGAGCTCGGCGCGCTGGTCGTCGAGGAGCCGCTGCGGGAGCGGGCGCGCGAGCTGCTGGTGCTGGCCCTGCACCGCGGCGGGCGCGGCGCGGAGGCGCTGGAGGTGTTCCGCGACGCCCGCCGGGTGCTGGCCGCCGAGCTGGGCGTGGAACCGGGACCGGGGCTGCGCGCCGCGCAGCGGCTGGTGCTCACCGGCACGGGCGGTGGGCCCACCGCCCCGCGCACCGCGCCACCGCGGGCGTCCACGACCGGCCACGTCCTCCCCCACCACCCGGAGCCGACGACCGCCGCCGTGGTCGACGAGCCGGTCCTGCACGGCCGCGACGCGGAGCTGGCCGAGGTCGCGCGCGCGGTCGACGAGCTGTCCGCCGGGCGCGGCCGGGCGCTGTGGGTCGAGGGCGAGATGGGCATCGGCAAGTCGGCGCTGCTGGCCGCGGTGCTGGCGCGGGTCGGGACGGCCGGGCACCCCGTCGCCCACGCCGTCGCCGACGAGCTGGACCGCCGCTTCCCGCTCCGGCTCGCGCAGGACGCCCTGGGCGTCGACACCACCGCCACCGAACCGCGGCGCGCGGCCGTGGCGCGGGCGCTGCGCGAGCGGCAGCCGGTCGGGTCGATCTTCGCGGACGGCGACCCGGTCACGGGCGGGGTGGACCGGCTGGTCGCCCTGGTGGAGCAGCTCTGCGCGGACGGCCCGCTGGTGCTGGCGCTGGACGACCTCCAGTGGGCCGACGAGGGCAGCACCGAGGTGTGGCACCGGCTCGGCGCGCTGACCCGGCGCCTGCCGCTGCTGCTGGTGGGCTCGGCGCGACCGGTGCCGAACCGGCCGGAGGTGGCCCGGCTCCGGCGCGTCGCGGAGTCCACCGGCGGCGCGGTGCTGGACCTGGCGCCGCTGGGCGAGGCGGACGTGGCGGGCATGGTCGCCGGGCTGGTCGGCGCGCCGCCCGGACCGGGGCTGCGCGAGATCGCCGCGCGGGCGGGCGGCAACCCGCTGTACGTGCGCGAGGTCGCGGACGCGCTGCTGCGCGAGCGGCTCGTGGTGGTCGGCACCGGGGTGGCCGAGGCGCGCGAGCACGCCTTCGACCGGGCGCCGGGATCGCTGGTGTCGGCGGTCGGCGGGCGCCTCGACTTCGTGGCCACCCCGACGCGCGAGGTGCTGCGGTGGGCCGCGCTGCTGGGCGGTGAGTTCGCGGTCGACGACCTGGCGATCGTGCTGGGCCGCCCGGTGCCGGAGCTGGTGCCCGCGTTCGAGGACGCCGCCGCGGCGGGGGTGCTGCGCGACGCCGGGCACCGCATCGCCTTCCGGCACCCGGTGCTGCGGCAGGCGCTGTACGAGGGCACGCCCGCGGCGCTGCGCAACGCGCTGCACCAGCAGGCCGCGCAGGCGCTCGCGCGGGCCGGCGCGCCGGTCGACCACGTGGCCGAGCAGCTGCTGGCCGCGCCCGGCGACGCCGGGTCGTGGGTGGTGGACTGGCTGCTGGCCCGCGCGCCCGCGCTGGTCTACGAGGCGCCGCTGGTGGCGGTCGAGCTGCTCCAGCGGGCGCTACGGTCCACGGCGGTGCCCGACGAGCACGCCGCGACGTTGCGCGCGAACCTGAGCACCGTGCTGTTCCGGATCGGCCGCGACGTCGAGGCCGAGCACCACGCCCGGCAGGCCCTGCCGCGGCTGCGCGACCCGGACCGGATCGCCGAGGCGCGGTGGACGATGGCCTACGGGCCCTTCCGCGCGTCGCGGCCGGAGGAGGCGCTGGCCTCGCTGCGGGAGGCGCTGGCCGACCCGGTGCTGCCGGACGCGTGGCGGGCCCGGCTGCTGTCGTTGCAGGCGCTGGTGCAGCGCGCCGGGCTCGACGACCTCGACGCGGCGGCGGCGAGCGCGCGCGAGTCCATCGAGGCGGGCGAGCGCGGGGCCGACCCGTTCGCCATCGGGCAGTCCCTGGAGGTGCTCTGGCAGGTGGACGCGGCCCGCCGCGACTACGTGAGCGCGCTCGGCTACCTGGACCGGGCGCTGGACGTGGTGGGCACCGACCTCAGCCTGACCGACCTGAGGCTGGTGCTGCTGGACAACCGCGTGTTCACGCTCCAGTGCCTGGACCGGCTGGACGAGGCGACCGACACGCTGCGGCTGGCGTTCGAGGTGGCCGGGCACGGCGCGCCCGTGGCGGCCCTCCAGGTCGGCGCGTCGGTGCACCGGTTCTGGCTCGGCGGGTGGGACGAGGCGGTGGACCGGCTCGGCGCGGTGCTCGGGGACGACTCCGGCATCACCGGGTTCGGGCTGCGTGAGGGCGGGCTGGTGCTGCTGCACGGCGTCGCCGCGCTGATCGCCGCGCACCGCGACGACGGGCCCGCGCTGAGGCGGCACCTGCACGCCGGGCTCACGGTGCCGATGGTGACCGCGGCGAACCGGGAGAACTGCGACTTCCTGGTGGCGGCGCGGGCCACGGCGTCCTACCGGGACGGGAACCACGCCGAGGCGGTCGACCTGCTGGGCGGCATCCTCGACACCCGCTACGCGCAGATGATGCTGCGGCACCAGTGGTTGCCCGAGCTGGTCCGGATCGCGCTGGACGGTGGCGACCGGGCGACGGCGCGGGCCGCGGCGGAGGCGTGCGAGGCCGAGGCGGCGCGGGAGTCGACCGAGGCGAGGGCGGCCGCCGCCGCGCGGCGCTGCCGCTGCGTGCTGGCGGAGGACGCGGACGGGCTCGCCGAGGTCGCCGCGCACTACCGCTCGGTGGGGCGGGTGTTCGAGCTGGCGCAGACGCTGGAGGACCGCGCGGTCCTGCTGGCCCGGGGTCGGCGCGGGTCTGAGGCGGGCGTGGCGTTGCGCGAAGCCATCGGGCTCTACCGCGACCTGGGCGCGGCGTGGGACGTTCGTCGGGCCACCGCCCGGGTCGGCTGACGCCGGGTCGGCCCGGCCGGTCCCGCACGCGGCCGGCACCTCGCCCGACGAGAACCTGGCGCGGCGGAACCTGACACGGCCGGCTCCTGACACGGCCGGCTCCTGACACGGCCGGCACCGGGCGTGGTCGACGTCGGGCACGGCTTCCGGGGGCGGTTGGACCGCGTCCCACCGCGCGGCCCTCCGGCGCACCCCCGGTTCACCCCGGCCAGGGGTGTCTACTCGTCCCCCGCCGGAGCGCCGATCACGCCGTCCGCCGACATCACCCAGCCCGTCTCCGACCGGCCACCACGCGCGCCGGACGCTCCCCTCAACCCCCGCCGCACCTGGTCCACCACCCGGCGCAGCCTGGCCCGGTCCCGTTCCGCCACCAGGGTCTCGTCCACTTCAGATCATCCCCTTCCGCAGTGCGTAGGCGACCGCGTGCGGCCGGTTGCGCAGGTTGAGCCGGGTGGTCAACCCGTAGAAGACGTTCTTGATCGTGCGCTCCGAGTAGCACAGCCTGCTGGCGATCTCGGCGGTGTCCAGGCCGTCGGCCATCAACCGCAGCACGTCCGCCTCGCGCGGCGTCAGCTTCGGCACGCTCGCGTCCGGCGAGATCAGCTCCCGCTGGAGGCGTTCCACGTGCTTGAGCAGCTCCGCCACCAGGCTCGGCGGCATCACTCCACCGCCCGAGGCGGCCGCCAGGACGCTGCGCAGCACCCGCTCCCCGGTGGCGGCGCTGCGGGGCAGGATGGCCACCACCCGGCACTCCACGGCGGCGAGCACGTCCTTCTCCCCCACCTCGTCGAGGACCAGGACCATCGGCGCGGCCGCGTCGGCGGCGACCCGGCGCAGGCCCGCCAGCACCTCGGGGCCGATCCGGTCGACGGCGACCACGACCACGTCGGCGCGCGCCCGCTGGTCCCACTCCAGGACCACGATCTCGGCCCGCGAGCCGAGGTAGCTGGTCAAGCCGGCCATGCTCAGGTGATCCGCCGACTGGACGACGACCCGCACTCGTTCCACCGCTGCCTCCCACAGGTCCGCTTCCCCGATTTCGAGTGTGGAAGGCGTGGCTTCACGTGCTCTCAAACGCGTCTACAAAACTTCTTCACGAAGCCCGGACGGCATGGAGGGGGCGCGGAGAGGGGCCCGCCGATCACTCAACACCCCGCAAGATCTCCTGGTCAAGGGGGTGTTCCCGGAGTTGCGCAAGGTCGGCGCCCTCGCGCACCCCGGCGCGGTTCACCCCGGGGCGACGACCTCCTGCACCCCGCTCCAGTGCCGGTGCAGGGTCGACAGCACGTCGTCCAGGTCGTGCGCGGGCGACCAGCCCGGGTAGTCGCGCCGGAACTTGCGGGTGTCGCTGATCCACCACCGGGGGTCGGCGAAGCGGGGCCGGGGCGAGTAGTCGAACCGCACCTCCACGCCCGTCAGGTGCTCGTAGCGGGCGATCAGCTCCAGCACCGAGGCGGCGCGCTCCCGCCCGCCGCCCAGGTGGTAGACCTCGCCGGGTCGGGGGTCCAGGGAGAACTCCCACAGCGCGTCCACCAGGTCGCGGGCGTCCAGCACGTCGCGCACCTGCTTGCCGCCGTGGCCGACCACCGGGTAGGGTGCCCCGCGCACGGCGCTGCGCACCAGGTGCGACACGAAGCCGTGCTCCGGCACGCCAGCCTGGCCGGGACCGGTGACGCTGCCGCACCGGAACACGCCGACCTTCATGCCCAACTGGCGGCCGTGCTCCTGCGCGGCGAGGTCGGCCGACAGCTTCGACACCCCGAGGAACGCGCGGTCGGCCCGGTCGAGCCGGATCGACTCGTCCACGCCGTGCTCGTGGAACGGGTGGGCCGGGTCCAGCTCCCACCGGGTCGCGGTCTCCACCAGGGGCAGCGCGTCCGGCACGTCGCCGTACACCTGGGCGGCGGAGACCAGGGCGAACACCGCCTCGCCGCAGTGCCGCCGGACCGAGTCCAGCACGGTGAGCGCGCCCACGGCGTTGACCGCGAAGTCGACCAGCGGCTGCCGGGCGGACCACGCCCGGCTCGGCTGCCCGGCCGCGTGCACCACCAGCCGCACGTCGGCACCCAGGGTGCGCAGGACCCCGTCCACGGCCGCCCGGTCGCGCACGTCCACCGAGTGGTGCCGGTAGTTCTCGACGCGCCGGACCTCGGCCAGGCCGCGCGCCACCGACCCGGCCGGGCCGAAGAACTCCTGCCGCATCCCGTTGTCCAGGCCGACGACCAGGTCGAACCTCGGCGCGAACCGCCGGACCGCCTCGCCGCCGACCAGCCCGGCCGAGCCGGTGACCACTGCGATGTCCACGTGTGCTCCCTCCGTGCGTCAACCCTCTGCGTCAACCCCTGCGCGCCGACCGCGGTCACGGGCGGCGGAAGAACTCGACCTCGCCCAGCGCGACGTGCCGGCCGGCGCCCAACCCGGCGGCGGACGTCACGACCAGGCGCACCGCCACGACGTCGCTGATGCCCGTGTCGGTGCGCTGCGGGCCCGGCTGGTCGTTCAGCGCCACCGCGATCGTGCGGGTGACGCCGCCGGCGCTGGTCACCACCACGTCCAGGGCGGTGGGCCGGGCCTGCTCGCGGAACTGCTCGGGCTGCGCCGAGGCACCCGTGTGCACGACCACCGACAGCAGCCGGAACGGCCGGTCGAAGGTGAACTCGACCGCGTCGCCCACGGCGGGCGCGCCCCAGTACCGGTTCGACAGCCCGTCCACCGCGGCGGCGGCCGGGTGGTCGGGCACCTCGGCGGTGGCCGAGGTGCGCGCGGGCGCGATCGGCGCGGGCTTCGCCAGCCGGTCGCGCAGGTCCTCGAACAGCCCCACCGCCCTCGGGGCGAACAGGACCCCGGCGACCACCAGCGCGGCGACCACGAGCAGCGCGGCCAGCCTGCGCAACCACCGGGAGGTGTCGCCGCGCCGCCGCGGCCGCCCACGGCGGCGCGCGGCCCGCGTCGCCGGTCCGGCCGGCAGCAGCGGGGTGGCGCACCGGCGGCAGAACCTCCGGCCCGGTGGGTTGGTGGTGCCGCACACCGGGCACGGCGGGCCGTCCACCGCGACCCCGGGGCCGGTGCTGGGCAGCGGGCGCTTGGCCTCCGGCCGGCCCGGCAGCACCGGTCCCAGCACCACGTCCGAGGGCCCCGCCGCGACCACGGCCGCCGACCCGGCGCCAGTCCGGACCCGGGCCGCGTCCGCCGAGTCCGTCGGCACGGACGCGGCTCCGGTGCCCTGGTCGGCGGTCGCGCCCGGGTCCTTCCCGAACCGGGACCGCACCCAGGCCCGCCAGCGGGCCCACAGGCCCGGCCGGGTGGCGGCCGACTCCCCGACCGCCGGTCCGACACCGGCCGCCGAACCCGCCCGCGCCCCGTCCGACAGCGATTCCACGCCGCCCGCCAGGAAATCCTCGACCGGTGGGGTCCGCCCGGCGACCAGGTCCTGCACGGCGGCCAGGCCCTCCGCCACCCGGTCGTCCTCTGGAGCCCGATCGGCCCCCGCCGCCCGGTTGTCCCCCGCCGCCCGGTCACCGCCCGCAACCCGGTTGTCCCCCGCGGCCCGGTTGTCCCCCGCAGCCCGATCAGCCCCCGCCACCCGATCGGCCTCGGGTTGACCGGACCCGCCCGCGTGGTCCCGCGCCGGCGCGGGACCACGCCCGGTCCCGGCCCACCGCCGAGCCGCCGGTTCCGGGCCGGTGGCGAGTTCCCGCGCGGCGGCCGGGCCCAGCTCGGCGGCCGGGCCCTGCTCGGCCCCCGGTTCCCGCCCGGCCGCCACACCCCGCCCGGCCCCCGCCACCGCGGCCCCACCCGCCGACCACCCCAGGTAGGTCCCGCAGTTGCCGCAGAACTCGTCGCCGTCCTGGACGGACGCCCCGCACTGGGGGCACGAGCGCACGGTCATCCCCCCTCACCCCCGGGCGGCCCGTCCAGCACCTCGACCACGCACCTGACGTGCACCGGGCACACCGCCTCCACCAGCGCCTCGACCCGACCCCGGTCCACCGGGCCGGACGACCCCGCCCACACCCGCACCACGACCACCCCCACCGCCGGACCCGGCAGCGGCCCGTCCGGCGTGCCCGACCAGCCCACCCCGGGTCCGTCGGCCACCTCCGCGCGCACCCCCAGCGCCAGCTCCAGCCGATCCACCAGCCCGGACACCGTGCCGCGCCGCCGGTGCAGCTCCACCGCCCGCCGCACCAGGGCGCGCCGCAGCGGCTCCGGCCAGGCCGGGTCCAGCCCGGCCGCCACCCACGACGACAGCCACGCCAGGAAGTCCTCCGGCGCCAGCGCCGGGTCCAGGTAGGCGGGCAGGTTGTCCAGCGTGGACAGCACCGCCGACAGCACGGCGTCCAGCCCGGCGGTGAACCGCTGCGCGAGGTCGTCGCCCGCGAACAGCGCGGGCAGCATCTCCCCCAGCGGGTGCCTGCTCGGCAGCTCCGGCAGCGCGGCCCTGGTCACGGCGCACCGACCACGACCTGGTGCTGGTGGGAGAACACCAGCGCGTTGGGCGCGACCTCCAGCCGGTCCACCGGGGTGCCGCGCGCCCCGGTGATCGGGTTCGCCGGGAACATCCGGATCTCCTCCACCAGCCGCACCCCGGGCACCGCCTGGAGCACCGAGAACACCTCGCCGAACTGCACCGGCCGCCCGAAGCCCCACCCGGTCCCCCCCGGCCCGCCGCGCAGCGGGTCGAGGTACCGGTACAGCGCGGCCAGGGCGTCCTCGCGCGCCCGGTCGACGTCGGTCGCGGTGAGCCGGGCCACCACCGTCAAACCCTGGTAGCGCGGCGGCTCCACGACCAGCCGGGTGCCCAGCAGGCGCCGCTCGTCCAACCGGCGGGCGACCGCGGCCAGCACCTCGTCGGAGGGCAGCAGCTGCTCGAACCGCAACCGGTCGCCCTCGTCGGCCACCGCGTCGGGCACCACCAGCACCCGCGCCGCGCCCACCTCGCCCTCCACCGGCAGGCAGCGCACGCGCGCCAGCGACGGCGCGGCCTGCCGGGCGATCAGCTCGTGGTCCTCGGCGGTCACCGCGCGGTCCTGCACCCGCAGCTGCTGGGGCGCGCGCAGCTTCGCCTCGGGCACCGTCTCCGCGTCCACGCCGCCGGTCGCGGCCTCGCGGTTCTCCACCGCCGAGAGGTAGGGCACCGAGCTGCGCAGCACCGAGATGGCCCGCCGCGCGACGTTGCCCGACCGGCCGCCGCCGGTGCGGTAGCGCGGCACCCGCAGCGCCGCGCCCTTGGGCGGCACCGCGCCGTGGCGGCGCAGCGTCCCGTCCGCCTCCCGCACCGCCGGTGGGAACAGGAACTCGCCGCTCGACGCGTCGAGCACCACGTGCCGGTCGTCGGGGCCGGACGCGCCGAAGTCCTCGACGACCGACCAGTCCTCCCAGCCCTCGCCCGCGGCGACCTGGACGACCACCGGGTCACCGTCGAGCAGCACCGGGGCCCTGGGCACGCGGAACCGCTGGCCGGGCACGCCGGCGGACTCGCCGAGCGGCACGTCCACCTCGGTCTCGGCGTGCTCGGCGGTGGTGGTGCCGCCGATGGTGTAGACCTCGGCCTCGCGGACCGTCGGCGACCCGGAGTAGAACGGCTGGCCGGGCACCGGCTCGGTGACCCGGCAGCGCAGCCAGCCCGCGCGGTGCCCGGCGACCACCGAGGTGGTGTGCCCGCCGGGGACGTGCAGCACGACCTCGCCCGGCCGGTTGAGACCGCCGGTGCCGTCCTCGTCGACCTCGCAGGCGGCCCAGTCCGCGCCGTCCCACGCCTCCCACACCAGCGGGGGCTGCCGGGGGTCGACGCCGATGCCCTCGACGCGGCTCTCCAGCCTCAGCACCACCGCGCAGTTCGGCACCGCGGCGCTCAGCCCGAACAGGGTGGCGTCGCCGGGCGCGGGCGCGGGCTGGAAGCACGGCACGTCCTGGCCCGCCTCCAGGTCGCGCGTGCGGTCGGCGTGCTCGCCCGCGGCCGAGCGGGTGACCAGGCGCGCCAGCCCGCAGGGCACGATCGGCAGTTCCCCGGCGGTGGCGAACACGGTGGCCTCGGCGAACTCGGTGCTCACCGTCGCCACCTCGGTGCCCGCGGGCAGCGACACGGTCTCCGCCTGCGGCGCGGACAGCCAGAACGTCACCCGCGCGCGGGCCGCCGTCGGCGGGAACAGCCGCACGCCCAGCAGGTCGAGGAACGCCAGGTAGTTCTTCTCCGGCACCCGGTTGAGCCGGTAGACCAGCTGGTCGACCATGTGCGCGAAGGTCTCGATGAGCGTGACGCCGGGGTCGGACACGTTGTGGTCCGTCCACTCCGGACAGCTCTGCTGGACGTAGCGCTTGGCCTCGTCCACGAACTGCTGGAAGCGCCGGTCGTCCAGGTTGGGCGCCGGGATCGCCATCAGTCGGCCTCCCCTTCCTCGGACGGGATCGTGTAGAACGGGAAGACCAGGTTGCGCTGGTCGTTGGTGGACTTCACGGTGTAGCGGATGTCGATGTAGAGCGTGCCGACGTCGACCGAGTCGAAGGCCACCACCACGTCGGCCACGTCGATGCGCGGCTCCCAGCGGTCTAGCGCGGCGCGCACCTCGCGCGAGACGTGCCCGGCGGTCGCGCCGTCGGCCGCGGCGAACACCAGGTCGTGGATGCCGCAGCCGAACTCCGGCCGCATCGGGCGCTCGCCCGGCGCGGTGCCCAGGACCAGCCGGATGGCCTCCTGGACCTCCTGGTCGCGGTCGACCATGCCGATGCCGCCGGTGGGGCCGACCCGCAGCGGGAAGCCCCAGCCGCGGCCGACGAAGTCGGCGCTCACAGCAGGCCCCCGACCCGCACCGTGCCGAGGCGCGGCACGATCTTGGCCCCGCACGTGGTGCGGTCGCCGATCAGCGCGACGGGCAGGCCCGCGACGAGCACCGTGCGGGGCGGCACCGGCGGGTCCGGGATGACGAGGTTGCCCGGCCCCAGCAGGGGGTCCGGCGGCTTGACGCACGCGTGCACGCCGCCGACCGCGGCGACGGGCCTGCCCTCGACCAGCACCGTGAGCAGCCTGGCCGCCGCGGGGCCGACCGGCGGACCGATCGTGCCTCCGTGGGAGGTCTTGTCGCCCTGTCGGGCGACGGGTACCGGGGGCATGGTGGCACTCTCCTCACGTGGTCAGTTGAGCCTGATGAAGCTGCCCTTGAGCGTGAGCACGCCCATCCCCGCGTCGATGGTGATGCCGGCGGCGTCCATCGTCAGCGAGCTGATCACCCCGGCGCCCCGGGGACCGCGCACGGACACGCCGATCCGGTTGAGCTTGTCGTCGAGCACGACCTCCAGCCGCTCGTCGCCGGTGACCAGCCTCAGGCCCGACTGGGCCGGGCTGTCCAGCAGCTCCAGCCGGTTGCCGTTGCGGGCGGCCACGGACCGGCGGTTGACCTTGCCGCGCATCCGGTCCACCAGCGGGCGGCCGTGCGGCGAGGGCTTGTCGACCCCGTTGTAGAGCCCGCCGATCACGTAGGGGCGGTCCAGGCTGCCCTGCTCGAACCCCACCAGCACCTCGTCGTCGACCTCGGGGCTGAACACCCCGCCGCCGCCGACGCCGCCCCACTGCACGGTGCGGACCCAGTCGGTGACGTATTTGTCGTCCAGCCACGGGAACCTCAGGCGCACCCAGCCGCGCTGGTCCCGGCCGGGCTCCTTGATGTCGGTGACGACCGCGGTGGCCAGGCCGGGCATCCGCGGGCCGCGGGCGGGCGCGCTGCCGCCCGCGACCAGGCCGGCCAGGGACCGGTCGGGCGAAGCGCTGACCGTCAGCGTGGTGTAGTAGCCGGTCTCGGGGTCCAGCACGTGGCGCGCGCCGGTCGCGGTGTAGGTGCCGTTGAAGTCCTCGCCGTAGTCCGCGACCGACACGGGGTCGCCCGCGCGGAGCCGGGGGCTGCCGTTGACCACGGCCTCCAGCTCGCCGAACCCGGCGCTGGTGGACGCCTCCAGCGAGCGCGCCGCGCGGGTCGCCTCGGCCTGGGTGGCGTAGGGGGTGTCGGTGACCAGCAGGGGCGCCTTGGTGGGGAACCTCGCGTTCGCCTCGCCCGCGCTCAGGCCGGGCTTGACGGTCCGGCTCGGGGTGTTGGGCTGCACCGCGACCAGCGCCGCCTTGGCGGCGACGTCCCAGCTGCGCACCTCGACGCCGTTGGCCTGGTCGGTGCCGGTGAGCACGGCGCGCAGCGCCACGGTATTGTCACCGAACCTCAGCACGTGCGGGTCGCCCGCCGCCGACGCCTTCGGCGCCTTGCTCGCGGGCTGGAGCTCGACGAACTCCAGGCGTCCCCGCGCGTCCACCCGGACCACGGCGTCGTGCTCCTGGGCGAGCACCTGGAGGAAGTCCCAGTCCGACACGCCCGCCTGGCTGAGGTGCCGGTAGGTGACGTTGGCGAGGTCGAGCCTGCCCACGGTCAGCCCGGCGCCGAGCGCGACCTTCCGCACGACCGCCGACGCGGACATGTTGCGGAACGCCTGCACCTTGCGGCCGCGCAGCAGGCGGTGCGCCCGGCTCATCGCCCGGACCACGACGAACACCCCGGTGCCGTCGTGGTCCAGCTCCAGCCCGGTGACCTCCCCGGTGAACACGCGCTCGGCGGAGGTGACGGCGGACGTCGCGAACGCCACCTCCACCGGATCGCCGATGGAGATCCCGGCGGCCCGGAGCAGCTCCCGCTTGTCGTCCCGGTAGGTCAGCACCGCGCTGTCGGGCAGGCCGACGTTCTCGTCCACCACGCAGCGGACCAGGAGGCCCGCCCGGTCCAGCAGCTCCTTGCCGTTCACGCTGATCACCGCACTGGCGGCGAGGTTGTCGCCCTGCTCGTTCGGCGTGGTCACCGCTCCTCCTCCGGTCCGCCCACCGTGCCCGGGACCAGCAGCTCCCTGCCGGGCTCCAGGACCATGGGGTCGTCGATGTCGTTGGCCTCGGCGATGATCCGCCACGCGGTGGCGTCGCCGTACTCCCGCCAGGCCAGCTGCGGCAGGCTGTCCCCGGCGACCACCCGGTGCGTGCGCCGGGCCTCGCGCGAACCGGAGGTCGGGTTCTGGCCCGGCGTGTCGGCCCCCGCCTCCTCGATGGACAGCGAGCAGGTGGCGCGCAGCGGCTTGCCGTCCGGGTCGAACAGCGAGTAGTCCACCGACAGGCTCGACAGCACGCCGTCGAAGGACACCGACTTGGCGGTGCCCCACTCGAAGCGCACCCACGGGCTGGCGGGCTTCTTCTTGCGCAGGCTGGCCTTCGTGGGCACGCAGGCGATCATCAGCTTCTCCACCCCCTCCTCCACCGAGTTGTCGTGCTCGGAGGTCGCGTCCAGGAACACGTCCACGCTCAACGAGCGCGGGCCGCTGCCGACGAACTCCGGCAGTGACGCCTGGCCCGCCATCCGCGCCGGTTTGCGCCGCCACTCGACGCTCTTGCTCAGGGACAACCGGTTGGGGTTGAACTGGAACTTGACCGTGGCCAGCCGCCCACCCGGCTTGGCGCCGCTCCTGGCCGGCGGTTCCATGATCACCAGCTGCGCCTTGACGAGGCCGGAGCCGAAGTACGCCTTCGCGGCCTTGCCCGCCTTGGCGACGCCGGCCTGGAACTTCGCTGCCACGGTCCGGTCCTCCTCCCGCTGCCCGCGCCTCAGTCGTCGCTGGACGCCTGGAGGCCCTCGTGGGCGAACTCCAGCGTCTCCACGGCGGCCTGGGACTGGTTCGGGTCGAAGGAGGGGCCCTGCCAGCGGACCGGGATGATGCCCATGACCTGCCAGCTGACGATCGGGGTCAGGTCGGGGGCCAGCGCGACGATCTCGCCGTCCTCGCGGTCGGCCTCCTTGAGGACCTCGTTGAACCACTTGAGGACCTTCGTCGAGTCGCCGGTCACCGGGCGGGTCAGGGTGATGTTCGACCAGGTGATGCGCGAGGGCAGGCTCCAGGTGAACCCGTTGTTGCCGCCCTCGGCGTACTGCTCCACCTCCACCTGCGCGCCGAGACCCTCGCAGGTGTGGAACATGCCGAGGTCGTCGTCGGCGATGGTCAGCCGGAAGAAGACGCTGCTGGCGAAGACGTCGTCGCTCATGGGTGCTCCTTGGTCGGGTCGGCCTGGGCGGGGCCTGGGGTCTGGCGCCTGGGCTAGCGGCGGCGGTCGTGCAGTCGGCCGGCGCGCTCGCGGCCCTGGCGCAGCTCGGCGCGCAGCAGTCGGCCGACCGGTTCGAGCAGCCTGCGAGCCAGGTCGTCGAGGTCGAGGGGGACGGCGGGCCTGCCGTCGTCGCCGCGCTCCTCGGTCCGGGGCGGGGTGGCGGGATGAGTGGCGGGGTGAGTGGCGGAGTGGGGTGGGGTTGGCTGGTGGCCTGGTGTGTTCACCGGGTGCTGCGGCGTTGGCTGCTGCTGTGGCTGCTGTCGCTGTGGCCGTTGCTGCGGGGTGGTCGTCCCGGGGTCGTTCCGGGTCCGCTGCACCACCGCGTCCGACGTCCACCGCACCACCGGGACGGGCTTGGCGATGGGCCCCGGAGCGGTGGAGGTCCGGTGCCGGGTCGGAGCCGTCGGCGCGCCGTCGGGGTTCGGGTGGGCGATCGGCGGGAGTGTCGGGCCGCTGTCGAGGGGGCGGGGCGGGGTCGGTCGCACCACCGCTCTTCCGCTGTTCCCCGGCGCGGGCGGGTCGTCGGTGTGCCGCTGGACGTACGTGGTCGAGGTTGCTTCCGGAGCTGTTGCCCGCTGCACGGCCGTGGGTGGTGCTGTCGCTGGTGCCGGGGTCGGACCGCTTTTCCGGATCGTGCCCCGCTGCACCGGGTCGGGCTTCGCGGACCTGCGGCGGCTCACCGCCGGCGATGCCCGGTCGGGACCAACCGGTCCGCGAGCCACCGGCTTCACCTCGGAGCGCCCGAACCACCGCGTCCTCGGGGACGCCTCACGGGAACCGGTCGCCTTCGGCACGCCGCCTCCCGCACCGCCTCCCGCGCCGGGGTCCGCCCGTCGCCGGGTCGCCGGTGCGGGGTCCGGACCAGCCGGTTCCCGCCCAGCACCCGGCCACTGCGGGCGCACCACGCGCCGCGCCGCCGCGCGCTGCACCGGCTGGGGCAGGCCCGTGCCGGTGTTGGTGGCGAGGGGCCGTTCGGCGATCAGGGGCAACACTCGTGGGCGCGGTGCCTCGTCCTGAGGAGTGGTCCGGCCGGGGTCGGGCACGGCCGACCGCTGGACGGTGACCTGCCCGAGCGACGGCAGGCGGGTCATCGGGACCACCGGCAGTCGGACCGGGCTCGGGGTGGCCGGTGCCCGGCCTGGCGTGGGCGCGGGGCCGGGCCCCTCCGCCGACGTGGTGCTGTCGAGGGAGCGCCGCACCGGGCGGTCCAGCCCCAGCGGCGGCACCACCTCCGGGCCGGAGGGCCGTGCCGGGTCGTCACCCGCCCTGCCGCTCTGGAGCGACCGACGTGCCTTCGCCGTGTCCGGTGGTGCCGCGGTCGACGGCAGTTGCGAGAGGGGTTCACCGATGCCGGTGCCGGTGCCCCGCCTGGGCCGGGTGGTCGGGTCGGGCTTCGGGGCCGCGCTGCGCTGCACCACCGGTGGCGGGCCTCCGGCAGGCGATGATGCCGCCGGGTGGTCCTTCGCACCGGACAGCGCACCGGACTGCGCACCGGCGGTCGGCGGTATCGCCGTCAACGGCTCTCCCAGAACCGGCGCGGACCGGGGTGCGGTCGATGCCGACCGCACAGCGGACTCGGCCGCCTCAGCGGCCTTGGCGGTTTCGGCGGTTTCGGCCGCCTTGGCGCTCTTGATGCCCTCGGTTCTCTTGGCGGCTTCGGCGCTCTTGGCGGCCTCGGTGGTCTTGGCGGCCTTGGCGGCCTCGGTATGCCTGGCGGTGTTGGCGACCTGGGCGGTGTTGGCCGAAGCAGCAGGTTCCGGCCGCTCCCCCATCCCGGCCGGACCCTTCGGCAACGCCACCCCGACCACAGGGAGCGGCCGAGCCGGCGTCACCGGCCTCTTGGCGACCGTCAGCGGTGGCCGAACCGGTCGCAACGGAACCGGTCGCGGCCGCACCACCTCGGCAGTGCCGGCCGCCACCTCACCAGCCGCCCCCGGCCCCGGCACCGCCGCACCGGCAACCGCGCTCCTCTGCACCACCGGATTCGCACCCGCACCGGCAGCTCCCGGCGTGACAGCTCCCGACGCGGCAGCCGGTGAACCGGCAACCCGGGTTCCAGAAGCCCGGGACCCCACCGCCTTCGGACCCGGTGCCCCCGACCCCACCGGCCCGGCCACCGGCCCGGCCACCGGCCCGGCCACCGGCCCGGCTGCCTGCCCCGCCTCCTGGCCCGCCACCTGCCCCGCCGCCTGTCCGGCCACCTCCCCGGCCTCCTGCCCGGCCCTCAACCGCCAGGCCACCAGCAGCGGCCCGCCGCCC
Source organism: Saccharothrix lopnurensis (assembly GCF_042658445.1). NCBI lineage: Bacteria > Bacillati > Actinomycetota > Actinomycetes > Pseudonocardiales > Pseudonocardiaceae > Saccharothrix > Saccharothrix lopnurensis. Next base: position 16,938 of record NZ_JBHSQO010000026.1, read on the forward strand.
GAGTACCGCGACCGCTCCGCCACCTCCGCGCCGGTCACCCCGCCGATCAGCCCGGACGGGGCGCTCGCGCTCACCGAGTGCCCCAGCTGACCCACCGACCGGTGGTCCCGCCACGAGGTCAACCCGTCCCGGAACCGCAACCCGTCCCCGACCGCGACACCGCCGGGCCGGATCACCCCACCCAGCGGCGGCAGGGCGCGCCACCCCCCGTCCCACGCGGGACGCGCCGGACCGCCCGGAGCGGTGACCGGCGCGGCCACCGGCCCCTCCTCCGCGCGCTTCCCGCGCCGCAACCGGTCCCAGATCCCCACCGGGTCACCTCCCCTCGTTCACCCTCGTGTTGATGCGCGCGATCTCGCGGACCCAGCCCTGGCGCTCGTGGTGCTCCAGGTCGAGGATCTCCTCGCGCGGCCAGTGGAAGTGGTAGGCCACGTACGCGACCTCTTCGAGCAGCCGGTCGGCCGCGTACGTCACGATTCCCCCAGGCGGCCACCGGCGAGGTCGACCTCGAACGCGGTGCCGCACGAGGGGCAGGACACGCCCGCCCTGGTGTGGCCCTCGCTGTTGATCCGCCGGTAGAAGTCCTGGAGGAAGGCGATGTCCGTGGCGTACATCTGCTCCACCACCCCGGCGTGGACCTCGCGGACGCCGCCGAGCTGGGTGATGACCTGGCTGAGCAGCACCACGCTGAGGTAGCCGGGGTTCTCCTTGACCCGCAGGTCGATCTGGGGCCGCAGCTCGTCGCGGGCCGTGGCCAGGCGCATCCGGCCGTGCCGGTGCACCACGCCGTCGGGGCCCACGTAGCCCCGGGGCAGCTCGAAGTCGAACTCGGTGCGCAGGCCCCCGCGCCCGCTCGGAGCCGCCGCCGTCGCGCGCTCCGGTTCGTCCCTGGGGTCGACCAGCTCGTCGAGCTGGTCGAGCGCGATCGTCCGCCGCCTCATTCGACCGTGATCTCCTCGAACACGAGGGTCACCTTCTCGGTGGCCGCGCTGGACTCGCCTGCCTTGAACGAGGGGCCCTCCCACTTGCTGGCCCACGCGCGGTAGAGCGTCATGCGGCGGACCGTGTTGCCCTCGGTGTCCTTGACCTCGATGGTGATGTCCTGCCGGGCCGCGGTGACCGCGCCCTTCTCCAGCGTCTCCTTGAGCCAGTTGGTGAACGTGACGCTCTGGTCCAGGCCCCTGGTGAGCGTCACCTCGCCGCCCTTCTGCGCGCCGGGCTGCTTGCGCAGCACCGGCTTGCCGGTCTCGGTGACCTGGGAGACCTCGACCACGTCCTCCTCGACGGTCAGCCCGCTGACCTCCTGGAGGGACTCGACGGTGAACCCGCCGAGCTGGACACCGAAGATGTGGGTGGAAAGAGCATCGCCCTCTGCCATGGGTGGTGCCGCCTCTCTGGTTCACGCGCCCCCTCGGGGCGGCTCATTCGCTGACGAGGCTGGTGCTGTCGGAGAACTGCGCCAGCTGGAAGACCACGAACTCGGCGGGCTTGACCGGGGCCACGCCGATCTCGCACACGACCTGGCCGAGGTCGATCGACTCCCGGGGGTTGTTCTCCCGGTCGCACTTGACGTAGAACGCCTCCGCGGGCGTGCGGCCGAACAGCGCGCCCCGCCGCCACTGCTCGGTGAGGAAGCCGGTGATGTTGCGCCGGATGCTGGCCCACAGGCGGTCGTCGTTGGGCTCGAACACCACCCACTGCGTGCCCAGCAGGATCGACTCCTCCAGGTAGTTGAACAGCCGCCGCACGTTGAGGTAGCGCCAGGCCGGGTCGGAGGACAGCGTGCGGGCGCCCCAGACCCGGATGCCGCGGCCGGGGAAGGCGCGCACGCAGTTGACGCCGATCGGGTTGAGCAGGTCCTGCTCGGCCCTGCTGATGTTGATCTCCAGGTCCACCGCGCCGCGGATGACCTCGTTGGCGGGCGCCTTGTGCACGCCGCGCTCGTTGTCGTTGCGGCTCCACACGCCCGCGATGTGCCCGGCGGGCGGCACGAGGGTGTTGCGCCCCTTGGCCGGGTCGAAGACCTTGATCCACGGGTAGTACAGCACCGCGTACTTGGAGTCGTAGTTGGACCCCTCCACGCGCCAGGCGCGGACCTTCTGCGCGGTGAGCCCGGGGGGCGCGTCGAGCAGCGCGACCCGGTCGCCCATCTGCTCGCAGTGCGAGATCATGGCCAGCTGGACGGTCTTGACGCCCTCCAGGTCGATCAGGCCGCGCCGGTAGGCGCCCATCAGGTCCGGCGCCACCACCATGGTGACCTCGTCGACGCTCTCCAGGCCGCCCACGCCGGTGCGGGCCTCCGGGTCGCCCAGGTACTCCCGGGCGTCCAGCTCGGCCAGTGCCTTCCCCGGCTCGGGGGTGGTGGGCAGCGCCACCTGCTGCTTGTCCGGGCGGGCGAGCGCGCCGCCGGACCGCTCGGTGACCCGGATGAGCCCGGACCGCTCGGACACCTGCGTCACGACGTAGTTCTTGACGTTCTTCTTCGTGGAGACGTCGTAGGTCTCCACCACCTTGCCGCCCTGCCTGACCACCAGCTTGAAGCGGTCCTCCGGCTGGTTCTCGCCGTCGGCGTCGGCCACCTCGACCGAGAGGTCCGGCCCCGCGCCGGGCAGCGCCGCCACGTGCAGGCCGCCCAGCTCGGCCGGCGCGGGCGCGGGCGGCTCGGCGTCGGCGTCCGTCGCGGCGCCGCCGACGAGCACCACGTACGCCGCGCCGCCGCCGTTGGCGAAGTAGCCGTAGACGGCGTGCGGCAGGTAGGCGTCCTCGGTGAAACCGCCGAAGAGCTGGACGTACTGGTTCCAGTTCGAGACCAGCGTCGGCCGGTGGAAGGGCCCCTGCTCGGCGAAGCCGATGAAGGCGGCCACCGCGGTGCCGACACCCTCGATCGGGCGCGCCCCGGACTGGACCTCCTCCACGTAGACGCCTGGTGAGAGGTACTGCGGCATGGTCGCTCCCCTGTCTCGTCCGCTCTGCGGTCCTCGGCTGCCCCACCAGCCTGCTGCGGGCGCGCCCGCGCGGGCAGGTCCCGCGGACCCCGGCCGGGGGCAGAGCCGTTGCCCGGAAGGACATCCGCGGCTCCCTGGGCGCGGTCGCGGGCCGCTCGGGCAAGCGCCCTGCCCGAGCCCTGCCCCCGATGTCCTTCCGCACCCGCACCCGGCGCGGATAGGCATGTGGTCAGGTGCGCCATTCGAGCTCGGACGGAGTTCTCCATGCACAGTCACCAACGCCCGAAACGACCGAAGCGCCCGGCGGGGAACGCGCGGCAGGCCGACGAGGCGACCGAGCGGGTGCCGGCGGCCGGCCCGTCCCCCACCTCGCTGTCCCCGACCTCGCTGCCCGTGCTCCAGCGCGCGATCGGCAACGCCGCGGTGGCCAGGATGGTGACCGACCGGCAGGACGCCGACCCGGCGCACCGGCACGACGGGCTGTCCGTGCAGCGCGCCCCGTCGGCGGGCGGCGACAGCTCCTCGCAGAAGTCCGCGCAGCCGACCTACGCGTTCGCCGACGTGAAGGGGGCCAACCCGAGCCTGTGGACCGACCTGGACGACAACTACTGGGTGGGCACCGGGCCGCCGCCCGAGCAGTACATCGTCCAGGTCGAGCAGCACTGCGGGTACATGGCGACCTACTGGTTGACGCACGGGCACGGCACCGGCGGGCTCCGGTTCGCGGACCTCGACGAGGCCGCCCGCGTCCTGGCCTCCGACACGGTGCGCCGGTGGGGCGCCGCGGGCGGGCGGCAGGCCCAGGTCGACCACGCCGCCGCGGCGATCGGCGGTCACCCCGTCTCGCGCCAGAACCTCGACAGCGACGCGGCCACCGGCAGCCTGCCCCCGGGCACGCTGATCTGGTTCGGCAACGACGCGCACGCCGAGGCCGCCGTGGTGACCTCGTCGGGCCAGTTCCTGATGTACGACCCCAACTCCGGCGAGACGACCGTGCGCGACGCCAACGGCTTCCGCGGCTACATCGCGACCAGGAACGCGTTCGTCGTCAGGCCCGGCGCGAACGCGGACCCCGCCACCTGCAAGTGCTGCGTCATCATGTGACCCGCGAGCGGCTCGGGCGGCGGGTCGGACCGGTTGGCCCGACCCGCCGCCCGAGCCGGGGTCGAGCGGGTCCGGCCGGTCGCTAGCCCTTGCCGAGCACGTGCCGGTGCGCGAGGTCCGGGTCGTCCCGCAGGGCCTCGTCGGCGCGCTGCTCGGCCTGTCGCTCGTGCCGGTCGGAGGGGTGGCTCAGGCGCGTCCCGTCGCCCTGGTCCGTGCCCTCCACCGAGCCCTCGCGCTGCTGCCTCACGTGCTCCGCCTCGTGCAGCAGCGTCTTCCAGTTGAAGGACCCGGGGGTGAACACCATGTCCTCGCCGGTGGTGTAGGCGCTCGCGCCCAGGTCCTCCGCCGAGCGGGCCGCGGCGTCGTCGGTGTGCACCCGCACGTCGGACAGGTCGACCCCCGTGCGCGCCTCGGCCTCCGCCCGCACGTCGGCAGGCAGGCGGCTGCCGGGCCGGTTCACCACCGCGTCCACGGCGGACCGCTGCACCGGGTGCGCCGCCGCGTCCTGCGCCTCGCGGGCCTCCTGCGCCTCCTGGGCCTCCCGCATCCCCCGCACCCCGCGGGCCGAGGCGATCATGCCGCTGGTCGCGGCGTTGCCCATCGAGCGCTGCAACCTCAGCACCTCCTCCGCCCCGCCCACCGCGGCCTGCTCCTCGGGGTCCTGCCGGGCACGGCCGGCACGGCGGTGGACCCCCTTCTCCGGTTCGCTGTGGTGGGCGTGCATCGGAACCTCCGCATCGGGGTCGGACGGGTCACCGCGGCGCGTGCCACGGCCCGAACTCGCTCTCCAGCAGGAGCCGGCCGAGCTTGCGGTACTCCTGGCGCACCGACGTCACCACGTCGGCCATGGTCACCGGGCGGTCCGCGGCCGCCGCCAGGTACGCCGCGGTCACCGCGCAGGAGCGGATCGACCCGCCGGCCAGCTCGAAGCGCTCGGCGCAGAACGCCAGGTCCAGGTCGTCGGACCGGGGCGCCGCGGGGCCGAGGCACCGGTCCCACAGCGCGAGGCGCTGCTCGGCGTCGGGCACCGGGAAGTCCGCGATCACGTCGATCCGGCGGGTGAACGCCTCGTCCACGTTGGACCGCAGGTTCGTGGTCAGCACGGCGATGCCGTCGAAGGACTCCACCCGCTGCAACAGGTAGGCCGACTCGACGTTGGCGTGCCGGTCGTGGGCGCTCCGCACCTCCGACCGCTTGCCGAACACGGCGTCGGCCTCGTCGAACAACAGCACCCCGTGCACGCCCGCGGCCTCGGTGAAGATCCGCTCCAGGTTCTTCTCGGTCTCGCCGACGTACTTGTCCACCACCGTCGACAGGTCCACCACGTACAGGTCCATGCCGATCTCGGCCGCGACGACCTCGGCGGACATGGTCTTGCCGGTGCCCGACTCGCCCGCGAACAGCGCCACCACGCCGCGACCGCGACCACCGCCGGGGCGCATCCGCCACTCCCCCAGCACGCGCTCGCGGTGCCGCGCCCGCACGACCAGCTCGGCCAGCTGCTGCCGGGTCTGCGCGGGCAGCACCACGTCGTCCCAGCCGACGGCCGGCACGATCCGCCTGGCCAGCCGGTCCAGGCCGGCCCCGTTCTGGGCCCGCACCCCGGCGCGCACGTGGTCCAGGCCGACCGGCCGGCCCTCCACGGTGGCCAGGTCCGCGGCCACCGCCACCGCCCGGTCGACCTCCCCCGGGCCGAGCCGGTACCCGGCCAGGTCGGGCAGGAACGCGGGTTCGCCGCCGAGCGCGCGCGTCCACCAGGCGGCCCGTTGCGCGGGCAGCGGGGACCCCACCGGCACCGACAGCACCGGCCGCGCGGTCCACCTCGGGTCCCAGTGCCCCCCGCTGTGCAGGACCACCGGCAGGTCGCCGGCCAGCGCCACCAGCTCCCGCAGCAGCCGCACCCGCTCGGGCACCAGGGGCTCCAGCGGGCCGAGCACGACGCCCGCCCCGCGCAGCCGGGCCTCGCGGACCACCGCGGCGAGCTCGGGGTGCTCCCGGTCGGCCAGCGCCGCCACGTCGAGCACCACCGCGCCCCACCCGGCGGCGGGCAGCGCGGCGACCTCGCCCAGCTCCGCGTCGCCGCCCGCGGCCCGCAGGTGCACCGGGGTGACCCCCGCCCGCAGACCCGCGCCGAGGGGTCCGGGCAGCTCCGCCACCGGGGCGTCGTCGCGGGGCACGAGGCGCGCGAGGCCCGCCACCGCCGGGTCGGGCGCGTCGTCGCCGAGCAGGTGGGCCACCACCCGGTCGGGCGGGCGCAGCGCCCGGGACAGCGCGGGCGCCCCCGGGTCGTGCACCTCCAGCAGGCCGCCCGCCACCAGGGGCGAGGTGGCGGTGAAGCGGAAGCGCCCCGGACCCGCCACCGGCACGCCGCACAGCCGGAGCGCCAGCCCCACCGTCGCCCGGCGGCGCGTGACGTCGTCGTTGAGGTAGCCGTAGAGCCGCTCGAAGCGCGCGTCCACGTCGGGGGCCATCGCCACGAGCAGGAACTCCACGTCGACCGGGTCGAGGCCGAAGTCCCGGGCCAGCGCGGTGAGCCGGGGCCCGGGGTGGGGCACGAGCGCGGCCAGGGCGTCCAGCTCCGGGTCGGGTAGGGGCGCCTGGAGCGGCGGCTGCCGCGGCGCGGCCAGCACCGCCTGGACGGCCTCGGGGGTGAGGTAGAGACCGCGGTAGGGGTCGTCGGGCGCGGGGTCGGTGGCGCGCCGCGCCTCGACCGCCCGCCGCACCCGCCACTCGACCGCGCTCAACCGCGCCCACAGGTAGACCAGGTCCGCGCTCTCCGGGGCCCTGGGCGGGGCGGGCACGGCGTTCCCGGCGAGCACGGCGTTCCCGGCGAGCACGGCGTCCCCGGCAGGCACGGCCTCACCAGCAGGCACGGCGTCCCCGGACAGCGCCGGGTCGACGACCAGCCCGGTCACCGGATCGCCCCGCCGCGACGCCGCCGCGGGCCCGGCACGGGCCGGGGGCGGGTGGCGGCGAACCCGTCGCCCGCCGCGGCGCCCGGCCCCTCGTAGCGCAACCGGCGCGAGCGCTCGCCGGCCTGCGCCGCCGCCTCCAGCACCACGCCCTCGGTGACCGGCGGCCCGGCCTGCGTCCACTCGCCGGCCAGCGGCGCGATGACCTTGAGGTCGATGGACGGCTTGAGCTCGCCACCCAGCGCCGACCACATCTCCGAGGTCGCCCGCCCGTCCGGCGGCTGGGCGGAGTTGAGGATGACGCCCAGCCCCAGCTCCGCCAGCGTGCCGGTGAGCCAGTCGTTCGCCATCCGCTCGACGCGCACCAGGCACGCCAGCACCTCCGACAGCAGCCGGTGCTCGTCCTGCGCCCGGTTGGTCCACGCCGTGACGAGGTAGGCCAGCTCGAACCACCGCGCCGGGCCGCGCCACCCGGTCAGCACGCCCTCGTCGTCGTGGACCTCCGCGCCGCCCGCGTGGCGGCGCATCACGTCCTCGCGGATGTCGTGCAGGAACACGTTGACCGTGGGTGCGTTGCGCCGCGCGGACCAGTCCTTGGTTGGCGCGTCGAACGACAGCTCACCCCCGCCGCCGGGCACGCCCGCGGCGGTCAGCATCCGCCGGATCGCCTCGTCCACCTCGTGGATCACGGCCACCTCCTGCTCGTCGTGGGGCTCACCGGCGCGACACCATGTCCGGCGGTCCGATGGACCCGGCGACCACCAGGAACGGTGTGGTGGCCGGGCTGAAGCCGGGGCCGGTCGCGGTGATGGTGCGCGGCCCGGTCCGGTCCTTGGCGAGGATCAGCAGCTGCGCGGTGAACCGGCCGTCCGCGCGCGGGACCGTCGGCGCCGCGGCCGCGGTGATGCCGGGCGACCAGTCCAGCCGGACCGGCGTGCCGGGCGGGAAGTCCTCACCGCGCACCGAGGTGACGAACCCGGGCTCGCCGATCGGCGGCACGGCCACGATCCTCGGCCGGAGCACGGTCATCGGCGCGGCCGCGGTGTTGTCGGCGGGGTTCGCGTCGGTGCCGGTGGTGCGCAGCACGCCGCGCACCTCGGTCCGCACCGCCGCGTCGGGCGCGAGCACCACCCGCACGACCTGCGTGGCGCCCACCGGGAGGTCGGGCAGCGCGCAACTGGTCGGCGCGCACCCCGGCGGCGGGGTCGCCACCGGCACCCGCGCGGGCAGCAGGAGGTCCAGCCGCAGGCCGGTGGCCAGGGCGCCGCCCCCGTTGCGCACGGTGTAGGTCACCACCGCCCGGCCGCCCACGTAGGACGGGTCGGGCTGCACCGCGACGGTCAGGGCGGGGACGGGCGGGGGTGGCGGCAGCGTGGCCGTGGTGGTGGTCGTGGACGGGGGTGTCGTCGTGGTCGTCGGCGGCTCGCCGACGGTCAGCACGGTGTCGTCGGCGTTGTCCGAGGGCAGCGCGTCGAGCACGGCGCCGGCGACCGACCAGCCCAGCCGGTGCGCTCCCGGCACCACGCCCACCACGTCGGCGACCACCTCGACCGACGCGCCGGGGTCCAGCACGCCGAGGTCGCAGCGCGGTTCGCCGGCCGCGCACCCGCCGCCCGGCGTGCGCAGCCCGACCAGCCGCAGCCCCGTGGGCACGGCCGCGGTCAGCGCGGTGCCGGGCGAGGCCGCCGGGCCGCGGTTCCGCACGGTCACCGGGATCGAGGCGGTCCCGTCCGCGTCGACCGACGCCGTCGGCGGCGCGTCCACCGCGAGGTCGACCGACTGCTGCCAGGTGGGTTCCTTCTGCCGGCCGGGCAGGTCGGTGGCGACGCGCTCCAGCACCCCGGTGGCGGGATCGAGCACGGCCAGCTCCTCCGGCGAGCGGGCGTCGCCCTGCCGCCGGGTGGTCAGCACGATCCGACCGTCCGGGGCGAACGCGGCGTCGCGCGGCTGGAACGGCCCGGCCGGGGCGTTCACCGGCCCGGCGCAGGAGCCGCCGCCGAGCAGCACCTCGCAGCCGAGGTCGGCCGGCGTCACCCGCAGCAGGCCGTCGAACTCCCGGTTGAACACCAGTTCGCGCCCGTCCGGGCTGAACGCCGGGCTGTCGTCGGTGACCCGGCAGTCGCCGCCGCACACCAGCGCGCTCAGGTCGCGCTGCCCGTCCAGCGCGCCCGCCCGGGTGGTCCAGATGTGGTTGTCGCGGACCTCGCCGGTCGGGCCGTCGGTGGTGGTGCCCCTGGTGAACGCGATCGTGGTCCCGTCGGGCGACCAGGAGGGCTGGGTGTCCTCGCGCTCCGCGACCTCGGGCGGCGGTCGCAGCACACCGGCCACCGCGCCCGTGGTCGCGTCGACGACCACGATCCGGCTCGCGGAGCCCTCCGGCCGCACCCCGCCGGGTGAGCGGCGCGCGAAGGCGATGAACCGGCCGTCCGGCGAGAAGGTGGCGTCGAACTCCCAGTCCGCGGGCTGCCGGTCGGCCACCGGCACCAGGCGCGGGTTGCCCCCGTCGGCGTCGACGAGCCACAGGCGCTGCACCCGCAGTTCGCCCTCGTCCTCGAACCGGCTCAGCAGGATGCGCCGCCCGTCCGGCGAGTAGGACTGGCGGTGCGCCCACGGGTCGAAGCCGGGCCCGGGGTGGAACAGCAGGTTCGGGTCGTCGACCGCCCCGGGGTCCTCGCGCAGCACCGCCACGCCCAGGTCGCGCGGGTCGGACCCGTCGGGGCGGATGTCCTGGAGGGTGGCGGTGAACCAGGTCGGGGCGCTGGTGCGGGAGACCAGCAGCCGGGGTGCGGGGCCGTCGACCTGCCAGCTCGGCGAGCTGAGGTGCCGGTTCTCCCCCAGCAGGAGGTCGGGCGGGGCGGTGAGCGGCAGTCCCGGCGCCGTGTCGGCCCGGTAGACCTTCACCGCGTTGGGGTCGGCCGGGCAGGAGCAGGTCTGGTCGAGGCTCAGGAACAGCAGGCGCGAGCCGTCCGGCAGCCAGGCGGGCCAGTGCCCGCGCCACGCGGCCTGGTCGCCGCCCAGCAGCGGGGTGCCGACCCCGGTCCCGGTCAGCACCCGGACCTGCGGCACGTCGCCCACCCACAGCGTGTAGGCGATGCGGCCGTCGACGGGGTTCCACGCGGGCTCGCCGGCGTCACCGGTGGGCTCGTCGGTGACCCTGGCGCCGGTCCCGCCGGTCACCGGCACCCGGTAGACCTCGCGCCCGCCGTCGCGGTCGCCGGAGTAGGCGACCTCCGTGCCGTCCGGGGAGAACGTCGGCCACGACTCGTCCGAGCCGGTGTCGGTGAGCTGCCGCGGCTCGCCGCCGTCCACGCCGACCAGCCACAGGTCGCCGCGCGAGCCGAACACCACGGTCCGCAGGTCGGGCGAGAGCTGCGGGTGCGCCGCGTCGTGGCCCTCGGTCAGCCTGCGCACGCCGCCGTCCGCGGCGCGCACGTACACCTGGGGTCGCGGTTCGTCGCGCAGGCTGGTGAACACCAGCAGGTCGCCCCGGGCGGACACGTGGTCGTCCTGGTGGACCGGCCCCTCTCCCGTCACGGGCTCGGTCGGGCCGAGCCGGTCGGGTTGCGGGTCGACCGCGTAGCCGAGGCTGCGGTGCCCGGTGCCCGCGTAGGCGATGCGACCGGACACCGGCTCACCCGGCTGGCCGGACGCTTCGAGGGGGTCGGTGACACCACGCACCACCGCGATCCCCCCGCACGCCACCAGGACCGCCGCGACCGCGGCGAGGGTGCGGGTACGCGCCCTTCTGGACAAGGTTCCACCTCCGGTTGCGGGCCTGTCGCAGGCGATCGTCGCCGCGGGCGGCGGGCGCCGGGGAGGTCCGGTCGGGCAGGGTCCGGGAAGACCCCTGGGCTGTTCGGGCAACGGGGTTCGGTTGTGGGGACGGCGGTTGCGGGGGCTGCGGTTTGGGGGCGGCGGTTTGGGGAGGCGGCGGTTTGGGGGGCTGCGGTGCTCGGGACGGCGGTTCCGGGAGGGCTCAGATCAGGCCCTGGCGCATCACGTAACCCACGGCGTGGGCCCGGTTCCGCAACTGGAGCCGGGTGGTCACCTCGTGCAGCACGTTCTTCACCGTGCGCTCGGAGAACGACATCCGCGTCGCGATCTCGGCGGTGTCGTACCCCTCCGACACCAACCGCAGCATGTCCGCCTCGCGGGTGGTCAAAGTGGACAGTGTCGGCCCGTTGGGGTCGAGCACGCCGCGCTGCAACCGGCTCACGTGGTCCAGCAGCCTGCCCAGCAGGTCGCCCGGCAGCACCGCCTCGCCCCGGGCCAGGGCCACCGCGGTGGCCACCAGGCGGTCCTGGTCGGCCTCGGCGCGGCGGACCACCGCCACCACGCCGCAGTCGATGGTGGTCTGGAGGGCGTCCTGGTCGAAGCGGCCGACCACGACCCCGGTGCGCGTGCCCGACGAGCGCCGCAGGCGGCGCAGCAGCGACGCCGCCGCGTCGTCGACCTCGTCGACCACGACCAACGACACCTGCGCGCGTTCGTGCTCGCGCGGGTCGAGCACCTCGACCTCCGGTCGCGGGCGCAACTGGTGCGTGACACCCGTGCGCAGCACCGGGTCCTCGGCGTACACCGCGACCGGTATCCTCGTCATGACCGCCTCCCTGGCGAGAGCGGGACCGCCCCGGCGGTCCTCGTGCCGCCATCCTGCGCACCCGGCGCGGACCGCGGGGGGCGCGGAGGTCGCCGGTGCACTTGTTTGCCCGCGGTGTGCCCTTTCCTCCCTGACGCGGGGGTTCGGCCCTGCCTACCGTTCGACCGGTGACCACAACGACCGAATTCGGTCTCCCGACCGTGGTTGTCACGCCCGGTTCGGAGGCGAGCACGAAGCTGACGGTGCGCAACGACGGCGACATAGTCGAGGCGTACGAGTTCCAGGTGGTGGGCGAGTGCGCACCGTGGACCTCGGTCGAGCCCGCGCGGCTCTCGCTCTACCCCGGCACCTCCGAGCAGGTGACCGTCCTGCTCCGGCCGCCGAGGTCGCCGGAGGTGCGCGCGGGCGAGGTGCCGCTGGGCGTGCGCGTGCTGCCGGCGGAGCGGCCGGAGTCGGTGGTGGTCAGCGAGACCACCGTCGTCGTCGAGCCGTTCCTGGAGCAGCGCGCGGAACTGGTGCCCGAGCGACGCCGCGCCTGGCGCAGCGCGCGCTACCACGTCGAGGTGCGCAACGAGGGCAACACCCCGATCGCGGTCGCCCTGGTCGCGGCCGAGTCCGACGACCGGCTGCGCGCCACCGTGCCCGCGCGGCCCGAGCCCGTCGAGCCGGGGACGCTGGTGGAGCTGCCGGTGCGGGTGCGCGTCGGCAAGGTGCTGTGGTTCGGCGCGCCGGTGCCGTGGCCGGTGCGGTTGACCGCCGGGTCCACGACGCCCACCGCCCTGCCCGCCTCGGCCGAGGCCGCGCGGGCCGAGGAGCTGGAGGGCGAGTTCCTCCAGCTGCCGGTGTTCCCGAAGTGGCTGCTGGCGTTGCTGGCGCTGCTGCTCGCCCTGCTGCTGGCGTGGCTGCTGCTGGTCCGCCCGGCCGTGCGGAGCGCCGCCCGCGAGGCCGCCGACGACCGGGCCGCGGAGCTGGTCGAGGCCGGTGAGCAGCAGGCCGCGGCCCAGGAGCCGCCCGCCGGGCAGCAGCAGGACGGGCAGCAGGACGGGCAGCAGGCCGGCGAGCAGCCGCCGGGCGGTCGGCAGCAGGGGCAGCAGGGGCAGCCCGGCCAGGGCGACGCCACCGGCGTCGGCGAGCAGATGTCCAACACCATCGAGATCCGCACCAACACCGGCGACCAGGGCACCGGCAGCTACGTCGTGCCCGCCGGGAAGGTCTTCCGCATCACCGACCTCGTGCTGGCCAACCACCAGGGTGACGAGGGGGTGCTGACCATCGTCTTCGGCGAGCGCACGGTGACCACCATCGCGCTGGAGACCATCCGCAACCAGGACTACCACTGGGTGACGCCGATCGACGTGCCGGAGAACAGCGCCGTCAGCGCGACGGTCACCTGCGCCAGGCCGGGGACCCCGGCCAGCGGGCGGCAGGCGCCGAACTGCCTCCAGCTGCTCAACGTCAGCGGCGCGCTCGCGGACGTGCCGCGCTGAGCGGGCGGGGGGGTGACCGGTGGTCGGGCCCGTCGTGGTCCGGGTCCGCGCCGGGGCCGGGTCGATCCGTCGACCCGGCCCCGGTTCGTCGTGGTCCCGGTCGGGTGGGACGGCCCGGTTCGGCAAGCCGATGTCGCGACCGCTCCCCGGTAGCCGGCCCGAGCGATCCGTTCGCGAAATTCGCCACCGAACGTGACGAATACGACACGGGGCGATACGGCGGTAGCCGCAAAAAACGGAAAAGCAAATGATCACACGCCCCATTTTTCCCTTTTTCACCGCCCTCCGGCCCATTACTCCGACTCCTAACAGACCACCGGTGACCCCTTCGGAGTACTATTCCAAGTGAACCCCGGCACCACAGCTCCCGAGCCCCACCAACACCCGAGAGCCCGCCGACTTCCTTGACACGGTTCTTATCGCCGGGTCAGCATTGGCTCGGCCGCATCACCGGCCGCCCCCGATAACGAAGAAGGTGATCTCTGTGCACGAGACGGAGACGGTTACCCCCGAGATGGACGTCGTCGAGGAAACCTCGGCCTACGACGTGATGCTCCTCCAGAGCAGCGCGTACTGACGTTCCACCACAGTTAACCGCGTCGTGGTGTCGGGCTCCGGAACCGGCACCACGGCCGCCGGACGACGGAGGAAATCAATGCGCGTACGTTTGAATCCAGCCGTCCGGATGATCCCGCCCTCGGCGGTCGACGGGGCGCGCTGGACCGCGGAGCACCTCCTGGAGAGGAAGCGCTACACCCTGTCGACGCCGGCGGCCGCGATGCTCGTCGCCGCCTGCCGCCCGCAGGAGCTGGAGGAGCTGGCGAACGGCATGACCGAACGCGGCGGCCCCTCCGTCGAGTGGTTCGGACTGGCCGATTCCCTGTACCGCCGACACCTGGTCGTGGAGGTCGGGGAGATCGACCGCGATCCCCGGCTGGCCTGGCTGGTCACCCTGCGCCGAGACTGGAGCAGGTTCGGCTGGCACGAGGCGGTCGAGTACCACGCCCTGGCGTTCGACTACCCGTGCGTCGACTACTCCGAAGGCGTCGCCATCACCACCGATCGCGACCGGATGCGTGGTTACCAGGTCGACGAACCGGACACCGACCGGTTCAAGACCACCTACCTGGATCAGCCCGGGACACCCCTCCCGATGCCCGACCGGAAGATGATCACGACCACCGCCCGCGCGTTGTGGACAAATAACACGAACGGTCGAAAAACGGAATTCGAGCAACTCGGAACAGCCCTGTCGCTGGCCTTCGGCGTAACCGGGCGACTGGTTCCCATAACCGATTCCGCTCCCTTGATCCGCCGCAGCAGCCCATCCGGCGGAGGGCGCAACCCCTCCGAGGGCTACGTCATCGTGCGCGACCTGGCGGGAATCGAGCCGGGGGTTTACCACATCACCATCGAACCGTTCGGACTGCGCCGGTTGGACGTACCGCCGCTCACCGCCGACGACCTGGCGGAAATTTTTCCCGAAACCATGCGCAGATTCCCCTTCGACACCCGCGCCCTGGTGGTGATCACCAGCCTGTTCGAACGGAACATGTACCGCTACCGCGAACCCAGGACGTTCCGCACGGTGCACATGGACGCCGGCCACATCGCGGGCGCGTTGCGCATCGCCGCCCGCTCGCTGGGGCTGACCGCCGGGATCTTCTACTGCGACGCGGCCGACCAGGTGGAGCGCGTGCTCGGCCTGGACGGCATGGAGGAGGGCTACATGGTGACGGTGGCGGTCGCGGACGGCGCGGGCGACACGGACGCGGGCGGCACGGCGGTGTCCGCGTGACGGCCCGGGAGACGGCCGACACCGAACCGTGGCCGATCGGCTTCCGCGTCAGACCCGCCGTGGACCCGACCTCACCGAGGGTGGAGGTGGCCGACACGGTGACCGGTCGCCGGTTCCACTGGACGCCCGAGGCGCTGGCTGACTACGTCCTGCGCGGCGGCGGACCCGACGCGCCGCGCGGTGACGGGAGCGCCTGGCGCACGGTGGTGGACGACGCCCGGGACCGGGACCACCTGCTGCCCGGCTGGCTGCACTGGAAGGAGCGCTCCTGGTACCCGTCCGACCAGTACTACGTCGCCTCCCGCCGGTGGGACTTCGCCGACACGGTCGACACCGACGAGTCGATCCGGACCGGCACCGTGCGCGACTACCTGGCGCACGACGGACCACCGCCCGCCGAACGGCTGCCCGACGGACCGGTCGCCCCCCTCGGGCCGCCGGCGCCACCCGGCGAGCAGGACGTGGCCACGCTGCTGGTCACCCGGCGCAGCGGCCGCGCCTACGTGCCGCGGCCGACGCCGCTGGCCCGGTTGTCCGGTCTGCTCTGGCACGGTTTCGCCGAGTTCCGCGCGCGGCGCGAGCGGACCGGCCCCTCCTCGCCGATGTCCTACCTGGACAGCTACGGATCGGCCTGGGACGTCCACCTGTGCGTGTTCGACGTGGCCGGTCTCGACCCGGGCACCTACCGGTACGACCTCGTGCGCCACGAACTGATCGGCATCAAGCCCGGCGACCACCGCGCGGCGGTGGAGGACGTCCTCCAGGGGATGCGCTCGCCCGCGACGGCCGCCTGGACGCTGGGCCTGGTGGCCGACGTCCCCCGCTACCAGTGGCGGTACCGCCACGAGCACGGCCTGCGGCGGCTGTACCTGGAGGCCGGGATCATCGCGCAGGAACTGCTGGTCCTCGGGATGTCCTACGGGCTGAGCACCCTGGTGACCCCGGCGCAGAAGGACAGCCCGTACCTGGCGCTGCACGGTTTGTCGGCCGACCGGTACGCGCCGGTGTACACGCTGACCCAGGGCATGTCGCGGGGGGCGGCCGGCGTCCACTTCAACGGCGAACCGCTCGAACAGCACGGTGCGCGGTGAGCATCGACGCCACGTCGCGCGCACCACTGCGCCACCTGCTGCTGGAGGGCGAGCGCAACACCTGGCCGCGGCTGTCGCCCGACGGCCGGTCGGTGGTGTTCGTGCACACCACCGACGCGGGGCCGGAGCTGTGGCTGCACGGGGCGAACGGCGCGCGGCGGCACCTGATCTCCCACCACGGCGAGACGATCGGCGACCTGCGGTGGACCCCCGACGCCTCCGCGCTGCTCTACCGGCACGCGCCGCGCGGGCGGGAGCGCTGGGCGCTGTCGCACCTGCGGGCGCCCGACCTCACCCCGTCCCCCCTGGTCGAGGACGGCTCGGTGATCGAGTACTGGCTGTCCCGCACGGCTCCGGGGGTCGTCGTGCACAGCAGCCGCACGGCGGCCGGCGTCGGCCTGTTCCGCACGAACCTGGACGGGGGAACCGAGCGACTGGGCGACCAGGCGGGCTTCCACCGGCTGCTGGTCGACGGCGACCTGCGGTGGCGCGGCGGCGTGCGGCTCGCCGAGGACGGCTCCGTGCGCGTGCTGCTCGGCCCCGACGCGGACAGCGCCCGGGAGGTCCTGGCCATCGGCGTCGAGGGGGCCGCGGACCTGTCCGTCCAGGGGTTCAGCCACGACGGCCGGCGGCTGTACCTGCTCACCAGCGACGGCGCCGCGACCAGGCGGCTGCTCTCGGTGGACGTGGGGACCGGCGAGGTCTCGACCGTGTTCGCGCACCCGGGCCTGGACGTGGAGAGCTACCCGATCGCGGGCGAGGGGGTGTGGTTCGACCCGGTCGGCGGGGAGCCGGACGTGTGCGCCGTCCTGGGGCAGCGCCTGGGGTACCACGCCCTCACCCCCGGCCCCGAACCGGTGCTGGCGGGCCTCACCGCCGATCCGGACGTACCGGGCGTGATCATCGACCGGAGCGCGGACGACCGCACCTGGCTGGTGGTGGACGTGCACGACGACGCGCCGATCGAGTACCGCCTCCTGGCGACCGGCACGGGCGTGAGCACCCCGCTGTTCGCCAACCGGCCGGAACTCCTCGGTCGCCCGCTGGCGCGGCTGGAGGACTTCGGGTTCACCGCGCGCGACGGCATGCCCGTGCCCGGGTACGCGATGCGGCCGAGGCACGGCGAGCCGCCGTTCCCGACCGTCGTGCTCGTGCACGGCGGGCCGGCCGGGCGCGACTGGTGGCGGTTCCACGCCGAAGCCCAGTTCCTCGCCGAACTCGGCTACCTGTCCCTGCACGTCAACTACCGCGGTTCCCGCGGCTTCGGCAAGGCGTTCCGCACCGCCGGTGACGGCGAGTGGGGCGGGAAGATGCAGCAGGACCTGTACGACGCGGTGGAGGAGGGTGTCCGGCGGGGGCTCGTCGCCCCCGACCGCGTCGCCTTCCACGGCTCGTCGTACGGCGGCTACGCGGCGCTCCTCGCCGCCTGCACGCGGCCGGACCTGGTGCGCTGCGCGATCGCGATCAGCGCGCCGTGCGACCTGGTGGCGCTCACCGCGGAGCCGCCGCCGTACTGGCAGGCGCTCGCCGTGCGGCTGCGCCACCAGGTGCTCCAACCGCACCAGGGCCCGCCCCTGGACGCGGAGGAGCTGCGCTCGCGCTCGCCGGCGCACGTCCTGGGGCCGGACTGCGCGCCGCTGCTGGTCGCCCACGGCGTACGCGACCCGCGCGTGGCCGCCGCCGGGGTCGACGAGTTCGTCAGCCGCGCCAGGGGGTTCGACGTCCCCGTGCGCCACCTGCGTTTCGCCGACGAGGGGCACCACGTGAGGGCCAACGCCAACCGGAGGGTGCTGTTCGCCGAGATCGAGGAGTTCCTGGAGGTCCACCTTGCCGACCACTAGCCTGAAGCTGCAACGCCGCTACACCCGCAGCGACCCCCGTGGCCTGTTCCCCGGTTTCACCGGGATGCCCGAGCTGGAGCACAACCGGCTCGCGGCGTTCTGGCGGCCGATCGTGGACATGGCCGACAGCGAGGTGGCGCCGATGCGGCTGCGCGCGGTCCAACCGGTGTCGGAGTGGTTGGCCGACCCCGTCGAGGGCCGCTGGTCGTGGTTCGCCATGATCGGCGTGGCCGGTCTGCGGCACCAGGTGCTGCGGCACGCGGGCCTGGCGGAGTACGACTGCCGCGAACCCGCGGGCCTGCCACCGGAGCTGCGCACGCCGCAGTGGAGCCGGCTGGTCGAGTCGATCCACCGCTTCGACTCGCTGACCCCCTACGCGCGCGCCCTCGTGGTCTTCCAGCTGGCTCAGCTGTCCTACTGCCAGTACGTGTTCACCCTCGCCGGGCTCGTGCGACCCCAGGGCGACCCGGTGCACGACCGCTACGCCTACGAGGTGGCGCGGGTGCACGCCCGGTACCCCGGTCACGCCGACCAGGCCCTGGGCGTGTTCGCCGAACTGGCCACCACCTCGTCCGACCCGCTGCTGGCGCTGCTGGCGTGCGCGCAGGGCGTCGGCCACGCGATCCGCGCCGGCGGGCAGGTCGCGGTGGCGCGCGAGTTCGAGGGGTACGGGGAGGCCGTGCTCGACCGAGGTCTGCCGGACACCTGGCACGGCAGCCTGGTGCGCAGCCGTTACCACCGGGCCCTGGCGCTGCTGCGCCTGACCGAGCGCCGGGTCGACGACATGCGCGTGGCGCTGGCCGCCGCGCTCCGGCACGACGAGGAGCTGGAGCCGGCCCACCGGACCGGCACCGATCGCACCGTCGCCCTGGAGAACCGCCGCATCCTGCTCGAATCGCTGATCAAGGCGGCGGCGCGGGCCGGTGACGACGAGTCCGCCGAGCGGACCCGGGCGTACTGCGCCGAGCTGCACGGGCTGGACCCCTACTGCGTCGAGGTGCGCCTGGTCATCGGTGACGGGTATGCGGCGATCGGGGATTACGGGGGTGCGGCGCGGTGGTACTCGGCGGCGGGTGAGTTGGGCACGGGTTCGGGTGCGGTGGGGTGGTTCCGGGCGGCGCAGTGCCTGGAGCACGTGGGTGATCGGGGTGGTGCGCTCAACGCGATGGGACGCTGCCTGGAACTGGACCACACCGCCGTCGAAGCCCGCGACTACCTCGTCCACGCGCGGACGGGGGCCGCGTGATGGTGGCCGAACGCGTCGAAGGCGGTCGGCGCACCACCCCGGCCGCGAAGCAGATCGCCGTGCTGGGCCTGCCGATGCTGATCGGCGCGCTGTCCTCCTCGCTGACCGGGGTCGTGGACACGGCGATGATGGGGCGCTACGGCGCGGCGGACCTGTCGGCGGTGGCCGCCGCGTCGGCGGTCTTCGACGTGCTGTCGAGCGTCGTGCTGGCCTCGGTGACCGGCCACCAGATCCTGGCGGCCCGGTTCGCCGGGCGGGAGGACCCGCCGGGCCTCAGGCGGTCGCTGGTCGACTCGGCCCGGTTCTGCGGCGCGGTCGCGCTGGCGCTGACCGCGGTGTGCCTGCTGGCCGGCGGCGTGTTGACCCGGCTCGTGTCGGGCGGCGACGAGGGGTTGGGCGCCATCGGCGCGGACTACCTCGTGGCGCGCGGGCCGACACTGCTGCTGCTGGTGCCGTTCGCGCTGCTGGCCGCGACGTTCAACGCCTACAAGCGGCCCGGGTTCGCGCTCGTCGCCGGGATCACCGCGAACGTCGTCAACCTGGGCCTGGACCTCCTGCTGATCCACGTGCTGCGGTGGGGCGCGGTCGGCAACGGCGTGGCGACCACGGTGTCGTGGCTGGTCGCCCTCGGGGTCCTGGTGGTGTCGACCCGGCGGTTCCGCCTCGCCGAGCTGCTGTCGCGGCCGGGACCGGGCACGCCCGTCGACTTCACCACGTCGGTGGTGGGGCTGGGGTGGCCGGCGATCGTGTCCAACGCGCTGGACTACCTGAGCACCGCCCTGTTCTTCGCCGTCGTCGGCGGGCTCGGCGGTGCGGCGCTGGGCGGTGGGCGGATCGCGTTCGAGGTGATGGTGCTGCTGTTCGCCGTGGGCAGCGCGTTCGCGGCGGCGGGGCGAATCCTGATCGGCCGCGCGATCGGCGCGAACGCCCCGGCCGAGGCCGCCTCCCTCTGGCGGGCGGGTCAGCGCGTGCTGCTGGTGCCGGCCGTCGCGCTGGGCCTGGTGCTGGTGCTGGCGCCCGGTGCGGTGGCGGCGGTGTTCACGTCGTTCCCGGACGTGGTCGACGCGGCGGCCGCGGCGTTGCCGCTGGTCGGCGTCTCGGTGCCGCTGCTGGCGTGGACGCTGGGCAACGTCAACGCGCTGCGCGCGCTGGGGCGGACCAAGCAGGACATGCACGCGAACCTGGTCTCCGCGCTGGCGGTGCAGCTGCCGCTGGGTTGGCTGCTCACCACCGCGGTGGACTGGGGGGTGACCGGCGCCTACGTGGGTGTGCTCGGCTACTGGCTGGCTCGCGCGGTGGTGACGGAAGTGATGGCGCGCAGGCTGATGCGCACCCTTGGCGAAGGAGCGGGCACATGACGTCCACCGACGATTTCGTCTACACCGACCTGCCGCCGGCCGTCCCGGCGCTGTCGGCCAAGGCCCAGGCGATCGCCGACCGCGGGCGGTGGCGGCTGTCGTCCGAACCCCGGACCGGGGCCCTGCTGCGCACGCTCGTCGCGAGCAAGCCGGGTGGTCTGGTCCTGGAGGTCGGCTCCGGCGTCGGGGTCGGCTCGGGGTGGCTGCTCGACGGCATGGACGCCGAAGCGCGGCTGATCACGTTGGAGGTGCACGTCAGGATCTCCGGCGTGTGCCGCGAGGTGCTGGCGGAGGACCCGCGGGCCGAGGTGATCACCGCCGACGCCACCGAGTGGCTGGCGAACTACTCGGGGCGGCCGTTCGACTTCGTGTTCGTGGACACCACGATCACCAAGTTCGACCGGCGCGACCTGCTGTGGCCGCACCTGGCCGACGGCGCGCTGTTCGTCGCCGACGACCTGCTGCCGGGGGACACCTGGGCGCCCGACCACCCGGAGCGGGTCCAGCGGTTCCGACGCGAGATCATGGCCGAGCCGGACCTGCTGCCCGTGCTGGTGGACTGGGCGTCCGGGCTGGTGATCGCGACCTACCGGCGGCCGTCCAGGTAGTCGCGGGCTTCGACGGCGGTGTGGTCCAGTTCCAGGCAGCGTCCCATCGCGTTGAGCGCACCACCCCGATCACCCACGTGCTCCAGGCACTGCGCCGCCCGGAACCACCCCACCGCACCCGAACCCGTGCCCAACTCACCCGCCGCCGAGTACCACCGCGCCGCACCCCCGTAATCCCCGATCGCCGCATACCCGTCACCCGCCAGCAGCAGGGCCTCGACGCAGTGCGGATCGGCGGCGACCAGCTCGTCGCACCGGGCGCGCACGTCGTCGCCGCCGATCCGGACGCTCAGCTCCAGCAGGTACCGGCGGTTCTCCGCGGCGACCACCGCGTCCACCCCGGTCCGGCCGGCGAGGGCCGCGTCGTGCCGCAGCGCGGCGCGCAGTTCCCGACGGGCGCCCCCGCGGTCGCCGCGGGTCAGCTCCAGCAGGCCCACCGCCCGGTGGAACCGGCTCCTCACCAGGTGGGTGTGCCAGCCGTCGTCGAGGCCGGCGACGGCGGCGCCCCTGCGCCGGAACCACTCGCCCTCCGCCGGGTCCGCGTTCCCGCGCAGCACCCGACCGAGCCCCTGGAAGCAGGCGGCGAGCACGAGCCGGGGATCGTCCTGGACCGACGCCATCTCCCGGAACGCGGCCGAGGCGAAGGCGTTCTGCCCGGGTACCCGGGCCCGCACCCGGATCACCTCGTAGGCGTACCGGTCGTGGCCCGGGTCTCCGGTGGGGGTCACGTCCCCGGCGAGCCGCACCGCCGCGGCCGGGTAGGACAGCTGGGCGAGCAGGAAGACCACCAGCGCCCGACCGGCGAAGTCCAGTTCGGCGAACCGCGCCATCGCGTCGAGCAGCGCGTTCCACCGGGGGGAGCGCAGGTCCTCCGCGAGGTCGCGCGGGTCGCGGCAGTCGTAGTGGTCGAGACCGGCGTGCCGCAGCACCTGGTGCCGCAGGCCGGGCACCCCGATCATGGACAGCCACACCCAGCGGCCCGGCGCCGGGTCGGCCAGCCGGTCGGCGAGCACGGGCACGGCCCGCAGCCGCAGCGGCGCGAAGGGGCTGTCCGCCATGTCGATCAACGGCCGCCAGAACACCGCGAGCCGGTTGTGCTCCAGCTCGGGCAGCCCGGTGCGCACCGGGAACAGGCCGCGCGGGTCGCTGCGGGTGTAACGGGGCTGGATCGCCAACTCCGGCATGACACCAGCGTCGGGGATCGCGGACCCCGGGTCAACGCCGCAGTGCGGGCGCGGTCAACCGTTGGCCGCGCCCCGCACGACCCCGCCCACGACGCGTTCCGCCGGCAGCACGAACAGCACCGTCGCGTGCGGGCGCGGGGCGGGCAGCGTGCCCAGCACCGCGCCGGTCAGCACCAGCGGGTGGTCGGTGCAGTGGCCGCCGGCCAGGCGGGACAGCGCCACCTGCACGGTCGGCGTCTCGTTCGGGTCGAGCACGACCAGCGACCGGGAGATCCCGTTCTTCCCGCCGGCGACGCCGGAAGGGACACCTCAGCAGCGGCGGCGGTTCCACTCGTCGAGCAGCGCGTCGATCCAGGCGCCGAGCAGGTCGGCCATCTCGTGGTCGCCGCACGCCAGGTGGTCGCGCAGCTCCGCGCGCGCGTCCGCCAGCTCGACGCCCAGGTCGACCCGGCCCAGGTCGACCCGGGCCGGTTCGGCGCCGGGCAGCGCGGTGCCGGGCACGGCCGGCAGCGGGACCACCGGCTCGGGCACGGGTGGTTCGGGCAGCAGGGGCTCCGGAGGGGTCACCGCCGCCTCCCGGAGTTGCGCCCCGCGATCCGCAGGGCCTCGATGTACTTCGGCAGCTCGACCAGCGCCCGTTCCCAGCTGTCGGAGTTGAGCTGCCCGGCGAACACCGCGTCGACCACCAGCCGGTCCACGTCGGGCGCGACGTCGTCCCCCGAGGCGTCGCGCAGCTTGCGCGAGAGGTCCAGCTTGCGCAGCCGCGACCGCACCTCGTCGAGGGTGCGTTCCAGCTCGCCGATCACCCCCTGGGCCTGGACGGGCTCCAGCACCAGCCAGCCGCGCCGGGCCAGCTGGAGGAACAGGTCGCCGGCGAAGCGCTCCGGAGGGGAGGAGCGCCCCAGGCCACCCGTCTCGCCATCGGACCGCACGTCCATCGCACCCTCCGCGTGAGGACCGGCACCGCGTGGGTCCCGACCCCCCAGGTTCGCCCCGGTACCGGGGATGTCCCCCGACCCCACCACGCCTCGCGCGGTGGGAGAAGACCGGGCGCCCGGTTCTGCCCGTCCTTACCCCTGTTCTGCCCTCGCGCGACGAAGAGGGCGACGAATCGTGTCCGCCGGCCGGGTGAACGAACCCTTGAAATTTGAACCAACTCGGGACGGGCCTCGTGCAAGGGGCTGACGAGCGGATCGCGGTGGATCGGGGATCGGGATGTCGACCACTTCTGGTGGCGGGGTGCGGGTGAGCGTGCTGGGACCGGTGCGCGCCTGGCTCGGCGAGGACGAGCTGTCGCTGGGCCCGGCCCGGCAGCGGGCGGTGCTGGCGCTGCTCGCGGCCAGGGCCAACCGGGCCGTCTCCCGGCACGAGCTGATCGACGGGCTGTGGGGCGACGCCCCGCCGGCCAGCGCGGTCGGCAGCCTGCACACCTACGTGTCGGGGCTGCGGCGGGCGCTGGGGACGGCGCGGGACGCGCTGGTGTCGCAGACCTCCGGGTACTCGCTGCGCCTGGCCGGGGGCGCGGTGGACGCCGAGGTGTTCGACCGGGCCCGGTCCCGCGCCCGGCTGCTGGTGGACTCCGGCGACCACCACGCCGCCCGGGTCGTGCTGGACGAGGCGCTGGACCGGTGGCGGGGCGAGGCGTACTCCGGGGTGCCGGGGCCCTTCGCCGAGGTCGAGCGGCGGCGGTTGGACGAGCTGCGGCTCAGCGCCCTGGAGATGCGGGCCCGCGCGGCGCTGGAGCTGGGCGCGCACCGGGAGGTGGTGGCCGAGCTGACCGGGCTGGTGGGTGAGCACCCGTGGCACGAGTCGCTGTGGGAGGTGCTGATGCTGGCGCTGGACCGCTCCGGGCGGCACGCGGAGGCGCTGGAGGCGTTCCGGGACGCGCGCCGGGCGCTGGTGGACGGGCAGGGTGTCGAGCCGGGGCCCGCGCTGCGGGACCTGCACCAGCGGATCGTGACCGGCTCGTCGGAGCGGCCGAGCCCGTCCGCCACGGCTGCGCGGGTCTGGGCAGCCGATGAGCCCCGGGCAGCGGGCGAGCCCCGGCCCACCGGCGGGCCCGCGCCGGCGCGCGGTTCCCGGGCCGGCGACGCGGACGCGCCCCGCCGCCTGTTCTCGGTACCACCGCACGTGGCGCGCGTGCTGCGCGACGGGGTCGCGCCGGAGGCGTTCGTCGGCCGTACCGAGGAGACCGCGCTGCTGCGCGACCTGGTCGCCGAGGTGCTGGCCGGTCGGGGCGCGCCGGTGTGGGTCGAGGGTGAGGCCGGGATCGGCAAGTCCGAGCTGCTGACCGTGGCGCTCGCGGACGCGGCTCGGCTCGGCTGCCAGGTGGGCTGGGCCGTCGCCGACGAGCCGGGCCGGCGGTTCCCGCTCCAGGTGATCATGGACTGCCTCGACGTCAGCCCGACCTCCCCGGACCGGCACCGCGCCGACCCGGCCGTGCGGCTGCGCAGCGAGCCCGCGCACGGCGGCTGGGGCCCCTCCGACCCGGTGCCGGTCGCGGTCGACCGGCTGCTGGCCCTGGTGGACCGGGTCTGCGCGGGCGGCCCCCTGCTGCTGGTCGTCGACGACCTGCACTGGGCCGACGAGGCCAGCGTGCTGGTGTGGCACCGGCTGGCCGCCGCCACCCGCCAGTTACCCCTGCTGCTGGTGGCCGCGACGCGACCCGACCCGGGGCGGCGGGAGCTGGCCCAGCTGCGGCGCGGCGTGGAGGCCCGGCACGGGCACGTGCTCCCGCTGGAGCCGCTGGCGGTGCGGGAGACCGAGGAACTGATCGGGCGCGTGGTGGGGGCCCGGCCCGACGCGGTGCTGCGCGAGGTGGCCCACCGCACCGGGGGCAACCCGCTCTACACCCACGAGGTCGCGCACGCCCTGGTCCGCAACCGGGCCGTGCGCGTGGTGGACGGCGTGGCCGAGGTCGACCGGGCCGCCATCGACCAGGTGCCGTCGTCGCTGCTGGGCGCGGTGGACCGCACGCTGGCCCCCGTGTCCCCGGCCACCCGCGAGGTGCTCCGGTCGGCCGCGCTGCTGGGCGCGGCGTTCGGCGTCGACGCGCTGTGCGCGGTCACCGGGCGGTCGGCGCTGGACCTGGTGGGCGTGCTCGACGAGGCGGTGAGCGCCACCGTGCTGGTCGAGGCCGGTGACGAGCTGGCGTTCCGCCACCCCTACCTGCGGCAGGCGCTGTACGAGGGGATCGCCCGACCGGTGCGGGCCGCGCTGCACCGGCACGCCGCCGAGGCGCTGGCGGGCATCGGCGCGCCGGTCGAGCGGGTGGCCGAGCACCTGGCCGCCGAACCGGTGTCGCCCGACGAGTGGGTGGTGGGCTGGCTGGTCCGCCACCACGCCACCGTGGCCAACCGCGCGCCGCTCATCGCCGTCGACCTGCTGCGGCAGGCCGTGGACAGCCCGCTGCCCACCGGGCCGCAGCGGGCGAGCCTGCTGACCGCCCTGGTCAGGGTGCTGTTCCGGTTGGAGCGCAACCCCGAGCGCGAGGCGGAGCAGGCGCTGGCGCTGGCCACCGACCCGGACGACCGCGCGGAGGCGCGGCACCTGCTGGCGGCCGTGCGGCACCGGCGCGGCGACACCGCGGCCGCGATCGCGCTGCTGCGCGAGGGCCTGGAGGCACCCGACCTGCCGGCGACCTGGCGCACCCGGCACCTGTCGCTGCTGGCCAACTTCCGCCGCGGCGACCTGGCCGACCTCGACGAGGCCGAGCGGACCGCGCACCGGGTGCGCGCCGAGTCGGTGGCCGAGGGCGAGCCCTACCCCGTCGCGCACGTCTCGCAGACGCTGTGGCTGCTCGACTCGATCCGCCGCGACCACGAGCGGGCGCTGCGCCACGTGGACGACGCGCTGGTGATCGTCGGCGACCGCACCGACCTGGCCGAGCTGCGCTTCGACCTGCTGGACAACAGGGTGTTCACCCTCCAGAACCTCGACCGGCCGGCCGAGGCCGAGCAGGCGCTGGACTCGGCGCGGGTGGTGGCCGCCCGCCACGACCTGCCCACCGGCCTCCAGGTGTCCACCGCGGTGCACCACTACTGGACCGGGCGCTGGGACGAGGCCCTGGTGGAGCTGGACACGGTGACCGAGGACGGCCCGGCCATCGCCTTCTTCGGGATGCGCGAGCCGGGACCGGCCGCCCTGCTGCTGCACGGCGTGGCCGCGCTGATCGCGGGCCGCCGCGACGACCGCGGGGCGGCGGCCACCCACCTGCGCGCGGCCGAGTCCCACGCGCCGGCCACCGGCGCCGAGCGGGAGAGCTGCGACTTCTACCTGGTGGCCGCGGCGCTGGCGGCCGAGCAGCGGGGCGCGCCCGACGAGGCGCTGCGGCTGCTCGGGCCGGTGCTGCGACCGGACTTCGCCCGGATGATGCTGCGCCACCAGTGGCTGCCCCACGCCGCGCGCCTGGCGCTGGACTCCGGGAACCGGGAGGTGGCGCGCACGGCGCTGGAGGTGTGCGAGGAGGAGGCGGCCAAGGAGGTGCGGCCGGCCCGCGCGCACGCCGCCGCCGCGCACTGCCGGGGCCTGGTGCACGGCGACCCGGGTGCCGTGTTGACCGCGGCCGCGCACCACCGCGCGGTGGGGCGGCCGCTGGAGCTGGCCTCCG
Source organism: Saccharothrix lopnurensis (assembly GCF_042658445.1). Lineage (NCBI taxonomy): Bacteria > Bacillati > Actinomycetota > Actinomycetes > Pseudonocardiales > Pseudonocardiaceae > Saccharothrix > Saccharothrix lopnurensis. The sequence continues at coordinate 43,721 of NZ_JBHSQO010000026.1, forward strand.
CGCTGGTGGACGCGGGTGTCCTGCTGGCCCGCGGCACGGGCTCGCCGCAGGAGGTGACCTCGGCGTTCGGCGAGGCGCTGGAGCTGTTCACCGGCCTGTCGGCGCGGTGGGACGTGCGGCGCGCGGAACGGCTCCGGCGGGCCTGCGGCGTCCGGGGCGACGCGCCGCAGGCGACCGGCCGGCCCCGATCAGGCCGGCAGGCCCTGTCGCCGCTGGAGGTGCGCGTCGCGCGCCTGGTCGCGGAGGGCCTGTCCAACCCGGACATCGCGGGCGAGCCGGCCCTGCCCCGGCGGACCGTGCAGTCGCACGTGTCCAGGGTGCTGGACAAGCCGCGCTCGCCCTCGCGCACGGCGGTGGCCGAGCACGTCCGCGCGAACCGGCTGTCGGTGCCGTGCCCGTGAAGCCGTCGTCCCCGGCCCGGTTCCCGGCCCGCGCGCGGGCGCGACGCCGTCCGATCACGGCCCGGAGTGGATGTAGGGCGCCCACCTCGTCGGGTCGCGGGGCGCGGCGTCGCGCAGGGCCCGCACGGTCCGGTGCAGCACGTGCGCGGTGCCGGTCAGGTCGAGGTCCGCGGCGCGGGGACCGGCTCCGGCACCGGCGTCGTGGGGACCCGCGTCGCCGAGCAGCGCCGAGTACACCGCCGTGGCCACCTCGACCGCGGTCCGGTCGGCCACCGTCCACAGCGTGGCGATCACGTGGCGGTACCCGGCGAGCTGGAGCGCCGCGGCCAGGTGGATGGACTCGTCGGGCAGGGTGGTGCCGCCGACGGCGGTGCGGCAGGCCGACAGGTAGGCCAGCTCGGCGTGCGCGAGGTCCAGCCCGGCCACGTCGAGCACGGTCAGCGGCCCGTCCCGCAGGTACAGCGCGCCGGTGGACGGGTCGCGCGGGTCCTGTCCCCCGTGGCAGGCGAAGTGCGCGTACGCGTGGGTCCTCAGGTCGGCGGTGACGGCCGCTCGCGTGGCCTCCTCCCCCACGCGCGGGGTGTGCGCCCCGGGCAGCACGCGCCGGAAGAACTCGGCCTCCGCGCGGGCCCCCGGGAGCGGGCTCAGCGCCTCGGTCCCGGGCGTGGGCGGCGTCTCGGGCAGGCTGACCACCAGGACCCGCCGGTCCGCGGTGGCGGGCGAACCGGCCGTGCGGGCGCGGGCCAGCGCGCGCAGCGTCGGGGTGTAGGACGAGACGACGCGGTCGAGCACGGTGCGCCCGGCAGGGGTGTCGGCCGGGTCGTGGTAGCCGGCGGCGTGCAGCGGCAGCAGCGTCAGCGGCCCCGTGGGGCACCACCACAGCCGGAACTCCCCGCCGGTCGGGCCCAGGTGGTCGAGCACCGGCTCGGCCACCGCGTCCCACAGCCACTCCAGGGTGGCCAGCAGGGTCTGCCTGGCGCCGGCGCGGCCGCCCGGGGAGTCCGTGGCGTCGAGCACCCGCAGCGCGTGCAGGTAGGCGTTGGTCCGCTCGGTGGCCTCCGACAGGGAGAGGTCGGGCAGCGGGACGTGCGCCACCGGCCGGTCCCGGTGCACCACCAGCGCGTCGCACCTCCTCTCGTGCAGGTTGAGCAGCACCACGGGCCCGTCGGGCAGGCCGTCGCGCAGGTCCGCCAGCGGTGGGACGCGCAGCAGGTGCGCCAACCCGGGCAACGCCCGCGCCCGCGCGAGCAGCCGGTCCCACTCCCCGGCCAGCCGGATGCGGTGTGCCTGCTCGTGCCGGGCGTCGTCGTGCGGGAAGCCGGGGGCCAGGACCGGGGGCAGGCCGGTCGGTCCGTCCGGGGCGCCCGCGCCCGCCAGCTCCGCCGCCGCGGCCCGCAGCCGGTCGTGCAGGGCCGGGTCCCGCTCGTGGAGCACCGACATGTCGGTGCGGGTCTGGAGGACCTGCGCCCACAGCACCGAGCGGCCCTGCTCCAGCAGCTCCACCGCGCGGTCCGGGTCGCCCGCCACCACCGCCGCGGCCGCGCCGACCGCCGCCAGGCCCTGCCAGCGACCCAGCCGCCGCTCGCGGGCGCCGCGCTCGGCGCCGTGCCAGGCCAGCTGCGGCAGCAGCGCCACCACCGTGCCGAACCCCTCCACCGCCGACGCCCAGTCGGCGCGGTCGGCCGACAGCAGGGCCCAGCCCGCGGCGGCGGGCACCCGCACCAGGGCCGGGGCCGCGGTGAACTCGGCGGCGGCTCGGTAGGCGGCGGTGGCGGCGGCGTGGTCGGTGACGTGGTCGGTGGCGGCGTGGTCGGCGGCGGCGGCAGCGGTAGCGGCGGCGTGGTCGGCGGTGGCGGCGTGGTCGGTGGCGGCAACGTGCTCGGCGGTGGTGTGGCCGGCAGCAGCGGCGTGGTCGGCCGCGATGGGGTCGGTGGCAGCGGCGGCGGTAGTGGCAGCGGTGTGGTCGGCGGCAGCGTGACCGGCGGCGGAGTAGCCAGCCACAGCGGCGCCGTGACCGGTGGAGTGATCGGTGGCGGCGGCGTGACCGGACCGGTCGCGGCGGCGTCGGTGCCGCAGGCGCAGCACCCAGCCGAGGTTGGTCCACACCACCGCCCGGCGGGGGTCGTCGACCGGGAGCGCCTCGACCGCCCGGCGGGCCAGGTCCACGGCCTCCGCCGCGTCCTCCTCCCGCCCGCCGTCGGCGTAGCGGGCGCGCAGCGCGACCGACAGGTTGAGCCGGTGGACGGGCCCCGTGGCGTGTGCCGGGTCGGTGCGCGCGACGGCTTCCCGCAGCAGCTCGACCGCCCGGTCCAGGTCCCCGGGGCGCGGGTGCGACTCGGCCCGGGTGCGCAGCAGCCCGGCCAGGTTCGACAGGACCTGCGGCCGGTGCGGGTGCTCCTCCGGGCAGTGCTCGACGGCGCGGGCGGCGACCGGGATCGCGGCGTCGAGGTCGGCGGGGTCCTGGCGCTCCGCGGCGCGGACGTGCAGGGCGACGGAGAGGTTGAGCAGGCACGCCACGGCGGACGCGGGTGTGGCGTGGGCGACCGCCGCCCGGCCGGTGTCCACGGCGGCGTCCAGGTCGCCCGAGGAACCGAGCAGGCCCGCCCTGGCCCGCAGCGCGTTGCTCAGGTTGGACAGCGTCAGCGACCGCAGCCCGGTTGGTCGCGGCGGCGCCCAGGACGTCGATCGCCTCGTGCAGGTCGGCGAGCGAACCGGTCCGCTCGAACCTGGTCCACAGCGCGACGCCCAGCGTGGTCAGGTGGGCCGGGGCCAGGAAGTAGCCGGTGGGCACCCCGGCCACGGCGGTCCGGCTCAGGTCGACGGCGGCGGACAGGTCGGCCGGCGCGCCGGTGCGCCGGCCTCGGGCCAGCAGGCCGTCGGCCAGGGTCGCGGTGGTGGACGCCCGCTCGACCCCGGTCAGCCCCGGCAGCTCCGCCGCGCGCCGCGCCACCGCGATGGCCTCGTCGAGGTCGGCCGAGTCGGTGAGGCGGTGGTGGCGGGCGCGCAGGGAGTTCGACAGCTCGGCCAGGGCCGTGGCCGACGCCGCCGGGTTCGCCGCCGGCGTGGCGACGGCCTCGCGGTGCGCCTCGACGGCCTCGGCCAGGGCGGCGGGGTCGTCGGTCCGCTCGAAGAGCTGGGTGAGCACCGTGCCGAGCAGCGTCAGCACCCCGACCCGGTAGGCGAAGTCCGGTGGGCCGGTCCGGACCGCGGTCCGGGCGACCTCGACCGCCTCGGCGAGCGCGGCGGGGTCGCCGGTGTCGTTGTAGCGCAGCTGCAACGCGGTGCCCAGGTGCACCAGCGCCATGAGGTGGGCCGGGGTCCCCCGGCGGAAGCGCGTGCGGGCGTGGCGCAGCAGGGCGACGGCCTCCTCGTGCGCCTCCGGGGTCGGGGACCACTGGGCGCGCGCCAGCAGTGCCGCCCCCAGCTGGAGCACCACCAGGTCGGACCCGCGCCCGCCGCCGGCCGCCGCGGCGCGCAGGGAGGCGATCGCCTCGTCGAGGTCGGCCGCCTCGGTGGTGCGCTGGAAGCGCAGGAGCAGGACGACGCCGAGGTTGAGCCGCACCTCGGGCGGCGCGGGGTGGTCGGGTCGGGCACCGACCAGAGCGGACCGCAGCGGGGTGACCGCCCGGTCCAGGTCGGCCGGGTCGCGTTCGCGCTCGTACCGGCCGGCGAGCAGGGCGGCGGTGTTCACGGCCAGGCCGGCGGCGTGGCGGTGCCCCGGCGGCAGCTCGGCCAGCACGCGTTCGGCGGCCCGGACGGTGTCCTCGACGGCCTCGTCCAGCTCCGCCGCGGCCCGGGTGTGTGCGTAGCGCCCGATCAGCACCCGGCCCAGGGTGATCACCGCGAACGCGGTGGGCCCGTCGTCGCGCGCCAGCACCTCGCGGCACAGGGCGATGGATTCGGTCGTGCCGTCCGGGTCGTGCCTCGCGCGGGCTCGGGCGCCGAGCACGGCGGCGAGGGCGACCTGGGCGAAGGGGAAGTGCGGGTCGTCGGCCGGGCACAGGTCGAGGGCGCGGCGCGCGAGGGCGACCGCCGCGGTGATGTCGGCCGGCACGGTGATGTCGGCCGGCACCGCCGGATCGGCCGACCCCGCCGGGTCGTGGGGCACCTGGTCGCGGGGCACCGCCGAGTCGTGGGGCACCGCCGGGTGGTCCGCCCCCGCCGGGTGGTCCGCCCCCGCCGGGTGGTCCGCCCCCGCCGGGCTGTCCAGCACCACCCGGCCGTCCGGCTCATCACCGGCACCCGGCTCATCCCCGAGATCGGCGCGCAGGTGCCGGACCACCGAACCGGCGGTCAGCACGCGCGGCAGCGCCGGGTGGTCGTCGGGCAGCAGGTCGGCGGCGCGGTCCGCCGCGTTGACCGCGCCGTCCAGGTCGGCCCGGTCACCGGTCAGCTCGGCCCGGCGGGTCAGCGCGGTGGCCAGCCGGTGCAGGCACTCCGCGCGGACGAGGTCGTCGGTGGCCAGGTGGGTGAGCGAGCGCAGCGCCCCGATCCGCTCGTCGAGGTCGGCCCGTCGCCCGGTGCGGTCGTGCCGCAGCCCCAGCAGGTTCGTCAGCTCACCCAGGTGGTGGCCCCGCAGGACGTCGTCCGGCGCGGCCCGGACGGCCGCGCGCATCGCCTCCACCGCCTCGTCGAGGTCGTCCTCGGCCCCGGAGAGCCCGAACCGCTCCCGCGCCACCTTCGCCAGGGTCAGCAGGACCGGCGCCGGCACGCGGTCGTCCGCGTCCGCCGCGGCCCGCCGCAGCAGGTCCGCCGCCTCGTGCAGCAGGACCGGGTCCCCGGTGTCGTCGTAGCGCATCAGGAGGGCGTCGGCCAGGGAGAACACCCCGCCGACGCGGTCCGCCGGCGAGCCGGTCGACGCGGCCAGGGCCGCCCGTGCCGCCTGCTCCGCGCCGGCCGGGTCGCGCCGCCCCGCGCGCCGCACGGTCGACAGCACGGCGTCCACCTCGGGCCGCAGCGGGTGGCCGGCGGGGACCGCGTCGTCCGCGAGCGCGGCGAGCCGGGTCGCCTCGACCAGGTCCGCCCCGGCCAGGTCCGCCCCGATCAGGCCCTCCTCGTCGGGCCGGCCGAAGGCGCGGGCGTGCGCGAACCGGAGCACCAGCGCGGTGGCGAGCCTGAGCAGCGCCGTGACGTGCTCCTCCTCGGTCGCGCCGCCGATCGCCAACGCCTCGGCCGCGCACCGGGCGCTCTCGTCGACGTCCGCCACGTCGGCGGCCTCGCCGGTCCGCACGAACCTGATCCTCAGCGCCTCACCGAGCAGCAGCAGCACGGCGCGGCGGCCGGGCTGGTCCGGTCCGCAGGCCGCCGCGACCTCCCGGGCGACCTCGACGCACTCCTGCACCTCGGTCGACGGCGCGCCGCGACCGCACCGGGCGGCCAGCGCCGCGCCGAGCGCGAACAGGCACGACAGCCGGTCGGTGTCCTCCGGCGGCAGCGACCTGGCGCGGCGCAGCAGGTCCGCGGCCCCGTCCAGGTCCGCCACCTGCCCGGTGGCCTCGAACCGGTACTGGAGCGCCAGGCCCAGGTTCAGCGCCACGGGCAGGGCCAGCGGGTGGTCGGCGGGCACCCGGACGGCCCGGCCGGTCTCGACGGCCTCGTCCAGGTCGGCCGGCCCGCCGCGCTGCTCGTGCCGCACGCGCAGCAGGACGAGCAGGTTGAGCCGGTGCGCGTCCACGTCCTCGTCACCGTGCCGGACGGCCGCCCGGCACAGCTCGGCCCCGGCGTCCACCAGCTCCGGGTCGCCCATCGCCAGCGCGGCCCGCGTGATCACGGTGGCGTAGTAGCGCCCGACCACGTCGAGCGCGAGCACCGGCACGGCGGGGTTCGCCGCGAACCAGTCGAGCACGGGCCGCGGCACCGACCCCGGTGCCACCAGCGTGAGGGGACCGGACAGGTTCAGGCACACGTCGAGGTCGGCCCCGGCCTCCTCCGGCGGCAGGGCGTGGTGGCGCACCCAGTGCAGCGACGCCAGCAGGGCCAGCACCCTCGGGTCCGCCGGGCCGTCGACGGCGGGCCGGGCCAGCCGGGCGGCCTCCACCAGGGCGTCGGGAGAGACGGCGGCGGCCGGGTCGGCGTCGCGGACGGCGAGCGTGATCCGTTCGTCCAGGGAGATGCCGCACCCCGTTCTCGCGTCGAACCCCGCCTGCCCGGCGGGGCGCACCGTTACGGTTCGATCAACGACCCAGCGTGGCACACGGAGGAACGGCGTGGCGGTGGAGATCGACGAAGGGCAGGCACTGGTGCTGTGGTGCCTGCTGTTACCGGGGTTGCGCCGGGCCGCGGCCACCGGCCGCTGGTCCGACCGGCTGGAGCGCGCGGCCGCGCGGGTGCGCGACGGCGGTTCGGCGCTCGACGCGTGCCGGCGGTTCGAGCTTATCGCCGACGACGACCCCGAGGAGCCGACGCGGGGTGTCGGCGAGCCCCCCGGCGTCTCCTCCGCCTACCCGGACCCGCGCGGCCCGCGACCGCCCGGCACCGGCCGCGGCGACTACCGGTGCCCGCGCGGGGTGTGCGACCGGCACGACCGCCGCGACGAGGAGGGCAGGCCGCCGGTCTGCGCGCTGTTCGACGGCGAGCCGATGCGGCCGACCGGGTCGCCGGCGTGAACCCGTTCCTGTCGTCGCTGGGCGGCAAGCTCGCGGAGCGGTGGGTGGCCACCCTGGTGCTGCCGGGCGCGCTGTTCGTGGCCGCCGCGGTGTGCGCGGTCCGGCTCGGCCACCGCGACGCCCTGGACGTCGTCCGGCTGGGCAACGAGGTTGTCGCGGCGTTCCCCCGCCTGCCCGTCGCGGTGGCGGCGATCGGCCTGCTGCTCGGCGCCGCCGCCGCGGTCGTGGCCGCCCAGGCGCTGGGCGCGGTGGCGGAGGCGGTGTGGGTCAAGCCCTGGCGCGGTCCGGCGGCCTGGGTGGCGCGGCCGGTGGTCGCGGTGCGGCGGTGGCGGTTCGACCGGGCCGCCGCCAGGGCCGGCGTGGACCCGGTCCCGGCGTACCGCCCTCGGCGCGCCACCTGGATCGGGGAGCGCTTCCGGTTGCTGGACACCAGGATCGCGGCCCAGTACCAGGGCCTGCGCCTGGGCCCGCTGTGGCCGCGCCTGTGGCTGCTGGTGCCCGAACCCGCGCGGCTGCCCGTGCAGGCGGCCGAGATCAGGTTCCACAGCGCCACCACCCTGACCGGCTGGGGCGTGCTGTACGCGGCCCTGGGCCCGCGCTGGTACCCGGCGGCGGTGGTCGGCGCGGTGGTGGCGGTCGTGGGCCGGCACCGGGCCCGCGCGTCAGACCACGCCCTGGCCGTGCTGATCGAGGCGACCGTGGACACCCACCTGGACGTGCTGGCCACCGCGCTGGGCCACCCGCTGCCGGCCGCGGGCCTGACCCCGGACCTGGCGGTGCGGCTCAACGACCGGTTCGCCAAGGGCGGGTAGCCACCGGGCACCGACGGGCGCACCGCCGCGAGGTCGTGGGCCTCATCGCCCGCCGCGCACGGCGTGGCTGCTCGGCGTCGCCTCCGGCGCCGTGACCGGGCGGTCCAGCACGACGGCGTCACCGACGGCGACGCGACCGGGCACGACCACCGAGGCGTAGACGCCCAGGGTCATGTCGTGCCCCAGCGCGATGGCGCGCAACACCTCCCGGTCCCGCCGGCCGGTGTCCGGGTCGACCCCCACCACCGCGCACCGCCGATCCGGTCGGTCCACCCGCAGCACCGCCCCGCCCAGGGCCACGGTCCCCCCGACCCAGGCGTCCTCCGGGAACTTTTCGGCGGGGAACTTTTCGGCGGGGAACTCCCCCGCCGACTCGACCAGCACGTTGGGCCGGAACCGGCGCGCGTCGACCGCGCCCGCGGCCGCGACGCTCCGCGTGGTCAGCAACGAGACCGGCGCGGAGTCGAACGCGCCCCGGTCCAGCCTCATCGGCCGGGCGCCCAGCGACGCCGCCAGGGCGGGGTCGGCCACGTCGTGCTCCTGCCCGTCCGGCGCGCGCACCACCACCGTCCGCCCCACCGGGCGCGGCCGGTGCAGGACGAGGTCCGGGCGCTGCCGCAGCGTCAACCACGGGAACCCGTCCCGCTCCCGGCCCTCGCGCACGAACCCCCACCGCCGGTCGTCGGCCAACCCGTGCCACGACACGTCGGCGTGGTCCAGCTCCTGGCCCGCCATCGACTTCACCGGGTACCGGTACAGGGTGACCACCCGACCGACCACGACCACCACGCCTCCAGGGGATCGGAGGCGCCCTTACCGCGGGAGGAGCCGGACCGAGCGTGGCGGACCTGGTCCGTCGCAGCGCCTCTCGGCCCGTGGCCGCATCGTGGCAGCCGTCGCCGGCACGGGTCAAGAAAGCCGTTCACCGCGGCGCAGGAGCCCCGACTTCACGGCCACCACCGTTCGACGTCGAGGATCGCTGCGGCGCACGTGTCGCGGGCGGCCGGGCCGCCGTAAGCGCGCACCACCGCCGCGCACAGCTCCACCAGGGCGAGCAGGTGGGCTCGGTCGAGGCCGGCGAGGTGGGGGCGGAGGGCGAAGTGGTCCACGGCCTCGGCCGCACCGTCCCAGCTGACCCGGGTGGCGGTGGCCGCCCGCGCGACAGCCAGGGCCCCGTGCCCGCCGGCGTCTCGATCGCCGCGCAGGAGGTCGGAGCGGGCAGCGTCGGACAGGTGCGGCCAGAGACGGGCGATGACGGGCCCCCGGTGCTCCGGCAGCATCTTCCGGGTAATCCGCAGAGCTTCGTCCGGCAGCGCGGAACGACCTGGTTCCGGCGTGTACGGGGCCAGGGAGAGGAGGGCGAGCGCGCGGTGGGCGGTGTTCGACGCCTCGGCGGTGAAAAGCAGGTGATCGGGTTCCCTGCTGTCCAGCCGCAGGTCTGGGCCGTAGTCGATGAAGGTGCGAGTGCGATCGGACCGCGGCGGGTCGGCGCGCAATCGTCCGATCGCCATCCCCACCTGCTCCGGCGACAGCTGATCCGCGATCCCGGGCACGACCGATCCGCGGTTCAGCCGATCGTCGAGGGTGGTTCGGAGGGCTTCGTCGACCACCGTGCCGCGGCTCGGGCCCTCCAGGCGGAACGCGAGCGCCGCCAGCGCCTCGGCTCGCAGCGTGCGGTGGTCGAGCGTGCGGGCACGGGACAGCGCGCCAGGCAGGTCACCGATCGCCGCGTCCGCGATCGACCGGATGAACTCCAGGTCCTGCCACCACCGCGACATCGGCTCGCCGGTGCCGAGTTGTCGCCACGCCTCGGGACGCCAGTCGCGGTCGAGGGCCATCGCCCGAGGCGGCGCGACTGCCGAGACGTAGGTGACGTAGTAGCCGCCCGCTTCCCCGTCGCCGGATTCCGCGGGGATACCGGCGACGACCCCCGGCCGGAACAACTGCGCCGACCCGGGCGGGTGAAGCCGCACGAAGTCCTCCACCGCGGGGCGCAGGGCATCGGCCGGTCCGGCCCCCTGTTCGCCCAGCGCGGTGAGCGCCGCCGATGCGGCGGCGGCGTCGTGCGGCCGCCGCGTGCGGCGCAGGGCGCCGCGCAGGGCGTTGTCGCGGTCGGCATCCGGGAGGTGTTCGGCCAGGTCCACCACGAGCCTGACGTACCACTCGTCCGGTGAAGCCTCGGCTTGGCGCAGTGCGGTGAGCGCGATCCCGCTCCGGTGGGTCGCGGGACAGCGAGGCAGCAGGCCGATGAGGGTTTCCAACTTCCCCGGGTCCCCGATCTCGGCCACAGCCGTCGCCAGGTCCCGCAGCGCGGTGGACCGCACCGGCTCGTCGAGCAGTGGCAGGACGTTGACGATCGTCTCGCCGCGCTCGGCTGCGGTCAGGGTGCGCGAGGACCGGATGACCTCCTCCGCGACCGACCGGAGTTCGACCTCGGGCAGGTGACGGGCCAGTGCCGCCACCGCCCGTGACCGTGCCGGTTCCGACCAGGGCCACGTCCCGTCGCAGGTCCGCAGGGCCCTTTCGAGGAACCCCGACCCCTCGGCGGGTCCGGCCAACCGGGCTTGGGCGATGAGCGCGGCGACCCGCTTGGCCGGGTCACCGATGGCCTCCAGCCCGACCGCGGTCAGGACCAGGCAGTCCTCGCGCACCTTCCCCGTGACGTGTTCGGCCATCGCGTGCAGGCTGTCGACGCGGTAGCCGATGTCGTCGTCGACGTTGATCGACGCGAGCGCGTCGCGGACCGCGTCGGCCCGTTCCCGCCCCCGGAGGTGCGGCAGCAGCGCAACGCGATCGGCGATGTGGAAGGGGGTGCGCGGGATGCGTTCCAGCATCCGCCGCGCCAACTCCCGGCGTTCGGCCTCGGGCCGGTGCGGGAGTACCGCCCCGAGCACCGTGCCGGCGTTGGTCGACGTGGCGTCGAGGGCGAAGGCCAGGTCAACGACCTGCGACGAGAGCCGGTCCTCCATGGGCTCGTCGAGGTGCGGCAGCAACACGGCGTGCGCGACAGCCCGCCCGAACGGTTCAGGCACCTCGGCGGCTTCCCGGAAGCACTGCCCGAGCACCTCGGGGCGGCCTTCCCCGGACACCTGCCCGAGCCGTCGCGCGACCTCCCGACGGGCTTCGGCGACCGCCCCCGTCGGCCAGGCGTCCACCGTGTCCCCCGTGCCCGCGGCCCGTTCGGTCCACGCGCCGACGAGTCCCGAGAGCACCCGTGCGCTCTGGGCGGGCAGTGTCCGGGTGAGGGCCGCGGCCCGGCTCGCGACGCGGCCGCGTTCCGGTTCGTCGAGCCAGGGGGTCAGGGCCGCGAACCCCAGGGCGGCGAGCTCGTGGAGACCACTCCTCGGGCGGGTCGCGGTGGAGATCCGGTCCAGGAGCCCGGACCAGTCGTCCGGCCGCAGGTGCGGGGCCAGGGCGGCCAGTGTCCCGGCGTGGTCCCGATCCGTCGTGCGCGTGTCCGCGAGCGCACGGCGCGCCCCGACGACCCGTTGGTCGTCGGGCAGGAACCGGAGGTGCCAGGTCGGCACCGGGTCGGGGGCGAGCAGACCGTCGACCTGCGCCGCCGCGGCCGTGCACTCGGCGATGACCACGGGGCGCTCCGCTCGGCCCAGCTCCGGCAGGAGCCGGCGAAGCGCCGCGCGGCGCTTGTCGGGATCTTCTACGCGGCGGGCTGTCGCGAGCAGGCGCGTGACCGGCACCGCGTCCGGCAGGGTGCGGCGCACCGCGTGCAACAGCGCGAGACGCGCTTCGCCGCCGCCGACGTGGGCCGCGTAGGCCAGGGCCCGTGCCCCGGACCAGAGCCGGTGGCGGACAAGTGCACCGATCAGTTCCGGCGGGATGTGGTTGGCGCGGCCGACCAGACCGGACCTGATGAGGTTGTAGAACAACTCACCTCCCAGGGCGGGCGTCTGCCGGCGTGCGGCGTGAGCGCGGTCGACCGACTGTTCGGCGAGCCTCTGACCGCGGTCGACGTCCGCCAGGTAACCGTCGTGCCCGTCGTGCCCGTCGTGGGCGGCGAACCACAGGTTCTCGCCGTTGTCCGCGTCCAAGGCGAGCAGGAGGTGGAGGTCCCGTTCCCGCCCAGCCCCCTCCAGGTGGGAGGTGAGCCACCGCAGGGGGTACCGGTCATCGCCGAGCACACCCACCGGATCGGCGGCCAGCGCGGGAAGGCCGTCGGCAATCCCGCCCCAGCTCGTCAGGTACCGGTCGGCGATCCGGCGGTGAGCGGTGACGACGGCCTGCCCGAGCTCCTCGCGCATGGTGCCGTGCGCCCCGACACCTTCGAGGTACTCGCGGAGGCTGGCGTGGTACAGGCCGTACCGGGCGTCGTCGTCCTCGCCCTCGACCGCGAGAAAGGGGCGGAACCGCTCACCGAGGAAACGCCGGAGGGCGTTCTTCTCCGGCGCTCCGACGAACCCGGCGAGCTGATCGAGGGTGACCGGTTCCGCGACCGCGGCGAGCATCGCCAGCACCGGCAGGAAGAACCCGTCCCACCTGGACTCGTCGGCGCGGAAGCGGGCGAGGTTCTGCTCGTAGTACCCGGCGAGGTCGTCCGGCAGCCGCTCCACGTCCCCGACCCGGCCGCTCAGGAGGATGTCCGCCACGACGAACCGGGCGTAGACCCACACGCCGGCGCACCGCTGAACGAGGTTCTCGACGAACTCCTCGACGGTGAGGCCCGCTGCCGCCAGCGGTTGTGCGACGACGTCCCGGGCGCTGACCCGGTTCAGGTAGGACCGCAGGTCCACGACGTTGCGCGGGTCGTCCGCGCGGAGGTCGACGTACTCGTGCGGCCTCCGCATCGCCGGGAAGCGCGTGGAGCTGCGCACGGTGCCCACGACGAAGATCCCCGGCGGCAACGTGCCGGGCAGGTCGAGCGGCATCCCGCCGGGTTCCTCCACGAGTTCGTCCAGCCCGTCGACGACCAGGACGACCGCCACCCCGGGTCGGGTCTCGTCACGGCGCGCCGCCACCTCGTGGAGGAGACCGGCAAACCAGTCGGGTTCGCCCGCGTCGTGCGGGAGCACTCCGCCCGGCGCACGGGACTCCAGCATCCACGCGGCGATCAACTGGGCTGCCAGGCCGCGCCGCGCGGCCCGTGGGCGTCGACCGCCGGGAAGCCCGCTCAGGTGGCTCGGCCAGCGCCGCTCGACGGCCAACCAGGCCGCGAACATCGTCTTTCCGACGCCGGCGTCGGCTGAGATGACCACGTACCCGCTCTGGTGCGACCGGATGAACCGGTCGACCTCCGCCACCAACCAGTCCCGACCGGTGAACTCGGCCAGGGGGATTTGGGCGCGCAGTTCCCCCGGGTGCCGGTAGGCGGTCCGGAGCAGGGCGAAATCACCGTGGAAGACCTGGATCGTCACCGAACCCAGGTTGTCCCCGCCGATCGCGACCGAGTAGGGGGCCCGGGTGGCGACGACCCGCCGCTCATCCATCGTCGGGCCGTCGTGGCACGATGCCGGAGATCGTCACCGAACCGGTGTTGTCCCGGCCCATCGCGACCGAACCCTCGGCGGCGGTGATCGTGACGCGGTCCTCCGCACCGGACGCCCCGGTGTCCGCTCCTCCTCGCCACCACTCCACCACCACCGCGACGACCACGGCGACGACCAACCCCGCGGCTGTCGGCCAGCTCCAGCCCTGGGTGATCAGGTTGACGAGGACCGCGACCACCGTGCCGGTCACCACTGAGCTCGTGACCTGCACAGCCCGACGAACCACCACGCTCACGTCACCTATTGTGCCCGGTTGTGCGGTTGGCGTCACGCTCAGTTCACACTGCGGGGCGGGGCGCCCGGTCCGGGCGCGGAAGAACCCGCCCGGACCAGGGCGGGTCAGCCCTCGGTTCCCAGCGCCACCACCTGCGCGGCCACCGCCTCCGGCGCCTCCAGCGGCAGCATGTGCCCGGCGTTCTCCACCACCACCGACTCCCCGCCCACCACCGCGGCCAGCTCCTCGGCGTTGGACTCGGGCACCAGCCGGTCCTCGTCGCCCACGATGGCGATCACCGGCCGCTCCCCCGCCACGGTCAGCGCCGCCTCGCGGTCGTAGCGGTCCACGGCCGGGCGGAACAGCGCGATGGTCTCCGGCCAGTGCCCCCACACCATGTCGGCGGTCAGGTCGACGTCCTCGGGCCGCGGCTCGTCGCCGAACAGCCACCAGCGCAGCCCCGCGGTCTTGGCGGGCTCGATCTTCTCCCGGATGGTGCGCACCAGCGGCCCGAACGCCCGCTCCAGCTCGCGCACCAGCTTGCCCAGCGCCTTCGGCCACGCCAGCGACGTCTCGGCCAGCCCGGTCGAGGCGGTGGACACGAACACCACGCCCGCCACCCGCTGCCGGTACAGGCGGGGTCGGCGCTCGGCCAGCGCCATGGCCGCCATCCCGCCCATCGAGTGACCGACGACCACCACCCGGCCGTGCGGCACCAGCCGCTCGATCAGCTGACCGAGGTCGTCGCCCAACTGCTCGATCGTCGCGGTCGACCTGTCGGCGGGCGAGGACTCGCCGTGCCCCCGGTGGTCGTAGGCGATGACCTGCACCGAGCCGGGCAGCGCCGCCACCACGCGGTGCCAGCTGCGGTGGTCCAGCGCGTAGCCGTGCGCCAGCACGGCGGTCAGCTCGGCCTCGGGCGGGCCACCGCGCACCACGTTCAGCTCGGCCCCGTCCTCCAGCAGCAACCGCTCGGTCACCATGCCCAGCCCCTTCCGTCGGCGGTATCGACCTACCAACGAGTAGGTAAGCGGTTCGTCACGCTCCCCGCGAGAGCCGCCCGAGGGGCGTCCGGAACGGCCGGTCGGTCAGCACGCGTCCTTCGCGCCCAGCACCCGCCGCGCGGCCTCGTCGACCCGGGCGAGGGGCAGCGCGCCCGAGGCCACCGACGCCTCCAGGTGGTCGAGCACCTCGCCCGTGCGCCCGCCGGAGGACCACAGGGCGATGTCCGCGCCGGCGGTCAGCGCCTGCCGCACCGCCTCGGGCAGGTCGACCAGGTCGGTCACCGCGCGCATCGCGCCCAGGTCGTCGGTCATCGCCGGGCCGGTGAAGCCGAACTCGCCGCGCAGCAGGGCGTACGCCTCGGCGCTCAGCGTCGCCGGGCGGCCGCCGGTCAGGCCGGGGACGTCGATGTGGCCCAGCATCACCACGACCCGCCCGTAGCGGCCGATGTCCTGGTAGGGCAGCAGGTCCGTGCGCCGCAGCGCCTCCAGCGGCGGGGAGGTGACCGCGCCGCGGTGCGAGTCGCCGTTGGTGTTGCCGTGGCCGGGGAAGTGCTTGAGCACCGGGGTGACGCCCGCCTCGTGCAGCCCCTGGGCGAACGCCTGGGCGTAGGCCGCGGTGACCGCCGGGTCGGGGCTGAAGGAGCGGTCGCCGATGACCGTGCGGTCGGGTTGGCCGCTGGTGTCCACGACGGGCGCGAGGTCCATGCTCACGCCCCGCCCGCGCAGCGCCAGCGCCCGGTCGCGGGCCACCGCGCGCACCTGTTCCGGGGACATGTCCGCGGCCATCCGCCGCGCGCTGGGCAGGGGGCCGTCCAGCGCCTCCACCCGCTGCACCCGGCCGCCCTCGTCGTCCACGGCGACCACCAGCGGCACCGCCGCCGCCGCGCGCACCGCCGCCAGGCCGCCGGTCAGCAGGCCGGTGTCCTCGCCGCCGATGAAGATGCCGCCCACCTGCTCGGCCTGCACGACCCGCAGCGCGTCCGCCGTGCCGCGCGGGTCGACGCCGACCATGAGCAGTTGGGCCAGCCGGGCGCGCAGCGGCAGCGCCGCGGCCCTCACCGCGCACGGGTCGGGGGCGGGGGCGGGCTCGGCGGTGCGCGTCGGGCGCTCCGAAGAGGACGCCGAGGACGCCGCGGACGGCGCGGGCACGGCCACGGGGCGGCCGGTCACCGGGGCGCCGGGGTCGTGCAGCAGGGCCGCGAGCACCGCGCCGACGGCCGTGAACACCAGCAACACCCTGGTCCTGGCGTTCCGGCCGCCGCATCGCCCGTTCGGCCGCTCGTCGCGCACGGCAACCAACGTACTTGACGTGCTCCCCGGTCCGCAGAACGGAGTGGCGTCGGGGGCGCCGCGGCGGCTCAGTCGTACCTGTCCTGGTTGAGGAAGCGGGCGAGGCCGCGCCACGAGTTGGGCCCCATCACCCCGTCGATCGGCCCGGTGTACCCCCACCGGGCGGCCAGGCGCTGCGCGGCGGCCCAGGTGTTCGCGCCCGGCACCCCGTCGATCGGACCGGTGTACCCGTGGGCCCGCAGGGCGCGTTGCAGGGCCGCGTAGGTGTTCGCGCCCGGCGCGCCGTCGATCGGACCGGTGTAGCCGGCCTCCAGCCGCAGCCAGTTCTGCGCCCGCTGCCAGAACACGGTCCCGGGCACGCCGTCCTGCTCGGTGCCGGTCTTGGGCAGGCCGCCGCCGATGCCGGCGAGGTAGGTGAGCGGGTTGATGCGGGTGCCGCCGGGGTCGATCATGTGCCAGTGGACGTGCGGGCCGGTGGACGACCCCGACCCCGGCGCGCCGGGTTGGCCGCCGGACAGGCCGACGACGCCGCCCACGTCCACCCGGGTGCCGTTGGTCAGCAGGAACCGCGACAGGTGCATGTACTGGGTCCGGTAGCCGTTGTCGTGCCGGATGGTCACGGTGTGGCCGCCGGTGCCGTTGTCGGGGGTGTTGGTGACCACGCCGCCGCCCGCGGCGGGCAGGCGGGTGCCCACGGCCATGCCGTAGTCGATGCCGCCGAGCGACCCCCGTGAGCGGTGCTGCTCCCAGGTGCCGGTGATCCGGTAGGCGGTGAACGGGTGGTAGAACGCCGCGGCGCTCGCGTTGCCCGTCGTGACCAGGCCACCGGCGACGGCGAGCCCCGCGCCGGACAGGAGGGTCCTCCTGGTGATGCCACCGCCGTTGTCCATCGGCCGCCTCCCGGGCGAAGTCGTTCCCACGGAAGGTAGTGGTGCGGTGACGCTGCGGGATGGGTCGTTCGACCGACGGCCGTCCGGGGCAGGGGTGCGGCGCGATCGGTCCACCGGCGGCCGAAGTTAGTTCGCTACGCTAATGTTCTCGGCGTGAAACGCCCCGTCGGACTCGTCATCGCCGTGCTCAGCCTGTGCGGGACCGTCGTGTCGCTCATGCAGACGCTCGTCATCCCGCTGCTGCCCGAGCTGCCCACCCTGCTGGGCACCACCGCCGACAACGCCTCGTGGCTCGTCACGATCACGCTGCTGACCAGCGCGGTGGCCACCCCGATCCTGTCCAAGGTCGCCGACATGGTCGGCAAGCGGCTGGTGATGGCCATCGCGCTCGGCGTGCTGATCGTCGGCTCGGTGGTGTGCGCGCTGAGCGGTTCGCTGGGCGGCGTGATGGTCGGCCGGGCCCTCCAGGGCTTCGCCCCCGCCCTCATCCCCGTCGGCATCAGCATCATGCGCGACGAGCTGCCCAAGGAGCGCGTCGGCGCGGCCGTGGCGCTGATGAGCGCCACCCTGGGCATCGGCGCGGCGGCGGGGCTGCCGCTGGGCGGGGTGATCGCCAGCGCGCTGGACTGGCACTCGCTGTTCTGGGTCTCGGCCGGGATGGGCGCGGTGATGCTGGCCGCCGTGCTGCTGGTCGTGCCGGAGTCCGCGGTGCGCAGCCCGGGGCGCTTCGACCTGGTGGGCGCGGTGCTGCTGTCGGTGGCGCTGACCAGCCTGCTGCTGGCCGTCTCGAAGGGCGCGGCGTGGGGCTGGACCAGCCGCGCCACCCTGCTGTGCCTGGCGGTGGCCGTGCTGGGGTTCGCCGCGGCCGCGCCGTGGGAGCTGCGGGTGGGCAACCCGCTGGTCGACCTGCGCACCTCGGCCCGCCGCCCGGTGCTGCTGACCAACGTGGCGTCCCTGCTCGCGGGCTTCGCCATGTACGCCAACCTGCTGGTCGGCACGCAGGAGCTCCAGCTGCCCGAGGCCACCGGCGTCGGCTTCGGCCTGTCGCCCACCGCGGCCGGGCTCGCCATGCTCCCCGGCGGCCTGGTCATGGTGCTGCTGGCGCCGGTCTCGGCCGCGGTCACCCGCCGCCACGGGGCGCGGGTCACGCTGGTGGTCGGGTCGCTGGTGATGGCGGGCGGCTACGCCGTGCGCGCGCTGCTCACCGGGCAGCTGTGGCAGCTCGTCGCCGGGACCACGATCATCTCGATCGGCACGGCCATCGCGTTCGCCGCCATGCCGATCCTGGTGATGCGCTTCGTCCCGATCACCGAGACCGCCGCCGCCAACGGCCTCAACACCCTGGTCCGCTCGATCGGCACGTCCACCTCCAGCGCCGTGGTCGCCGCCGTGCTCACCGCCGGCACGGTCACCGCCGCCGGCCTCGCCGTGCCGACCCCCGCCGCGTTCGCCGCGGTCTCCTGGATCGCCGCCGCGGCGGCGGTGCTGGCCGCCCTGCTCGCCACCGCCCTGCCCGGTCGGGAGGTGACCGAGGTCCCCCTGCCCGCCCGCGACCGGGCCGAGGAGGTCGTGGTGCGCGGCGAGGTCGTCGCACCCGACGGCCACCCCGTGCGCCTGGCCGTGGTCACCGTGCTGACCCTGCGCGGCGAGCGGACCGACTGGGCGCGCACCGACCACACCGGCAGGTGGTCGGCGGTGCTGCCGGGCCAGGGCCGCCACCTGGTGGTGTGCTCGGCCGACGGCTGGTCGCCCCGCTCCGGGGTGCTCGACCTGCGCACCGACCGACCCCAGCGGATCGTGCTGTGCGACCGGCGGGAACTGGTCGGCGTGGTGCGCCACGACGGGATCGCGGTCGCCGACGCCCTGGTCACCCTCACCAGCCCGGCCGGGGAGACCGCCGAGCACGCGCGCACCGACCCGCAGGGCCGCTACGCCCTGCCGCTGCCCCCGCTGGGCGGCTACGTCCTCACCGTGCTGCCGCCGGGCTCCGACGTCGCCCACGCCACCGACGTGGTGGTGACCCCCCAGCGCCGCACCGTGGACCTCGACCTGCCGGTGGCGTGAAGCCGTGCGGCACCATCGGCCACCTATGATCCACAGGTGGTCACCATCGCCGATGTGGCGCGCGCGGCGGGCGTCTCGCCCAGCACCGTGTCCTACGTGCTGTCCGGCAAGCGCACGATCTCGGAGACGACCCGGCGCAAGGTGCACCGCAGCATCCGCAAGCTCGGCTACCGCCCCAACGCGGGCGCGCGGGCGCTGGCCAGCAGCCGCACCAACGTGCTCGCCCTCGTCGCGCCCCTGCGCACCGACCTGAACGTGCCCGTGGTGATGCAGTTCGTCGGCGCCGCCGCCGCCGCGGCCCGCGCCCACGACCACGACGTGCTGCTGCTGACCGCGGACGAGGGCGCGGAGGGGCTCGACCGGGTCGCGGCCTCCGCCCTGGCCGACGCGATCCTGGTGATGGACGTGGAGGCGGGCGAACCGCGGGTGCCGGTGCTGCGCGCGCTGGAGCGGCCCGCGGTGCTCATCGGGGTGCCGGACGACTGCGCCGGCCTGACCTGCGTGGACCTGGACTTCACCGCGGCGGGCGCGGCCTGCGTGGCGCACCTGGCCGACCTCGGTCACCGGCACGTCGCCCTGATCGGCCCCTCCCCCGCCGTCTACCGGCGGGGCACCAGCTACGCGGGGCGGTTCCTGCGCGGCTTCGAGCGGGAGGCGGCCGACCGGGGCGCGCTGACCACCGCGCTGGCCTGCGTGCCCACCTACGACGGGCTGCGCGACTGCCTGGACGACCTGTTCGCCCGCCGACCCCCGGTGACCGGGCTGGTGGTGCACAACGAGGCCGTGCTCGGGCCGCTGCTGTCGGAACTGGCCCGGCGCGACCGGCGGGTGCCGCGCGACGTCTCGGTGCTCGCGGTGTGCCCGCCGGACCTGGCGCGGTCGCACGAGGTGCCGCTGACCTCGGTGGACATCCCCGCGGCCGAGCTGGGCGAGCTGGCGGTGGAGCTGGCGATGCGGCAGCTGGACGGCCACGGCGAGCCGGAGGTGCGGTTGCTGCCGCCGCGGCTGGAGGCGCGTGGCAGCACCGGCCCGCCGCCCTGAGCACGCGCCCCCCACCTATTGACATTCGATAGTTTGCAAGCGATATTCGATGCATGAACGTCGAACCTCGCCGCCGGGGCCTGCCCTGGGGCGGAGACCTCGTGAAGTACGTCCTCGCCCTGCTCACCGTCGTGGTCGGCGTGGCCGCCTTCATCTACGGAGGAGCCGACGACTCACCCGGGCTCCAGCTCATCGGGGCCCTGATCGTCGTCGGCGTCGTCGTCTCCGGGGCGCGGTCCGCCCGGCGCGGCGGGTAGCGGCGCGTCAGCGGCCCCCGCCCGTCCGGTGGTTGCCCAGGGTCACCAGCCGCACGGGTCCGGGCCCGCCCGGCAGCCGCTCGGTGGCGATCACGGCGAAGGTGAGCGCGTTGTGCTCGGCCAGCACCCCCGCCGGGAGCACGAAGTCCCGCTGCGGGCTCGCCCCGCCCAGGTACTGGCCCACGTTCCAGCCGTTGACGAAGATCAGCACCCGGTGGGACCGCTGGGTGGTGTCGTCGAAGCGCAGGCCCAGCGACACGTCGTGCCCGCGCGGCAGGTCCAGCCGGAACGCGGTCCGGTACCAGGACACCCCGGGCGGCGCGGCGGACGGCGGCCGGCCCCAGCCCGTGCCGCCGGGCAGGTGCCAGCCGGCGCGCTCGCCGTGCAGGCCGCCCGCGTTCATCGGGCCGCGTTCGCCGTCGTTCGGGCGTGAGCCGCGCACCTGCCACGAGATCGGCGCGGTCGAGCCCCGCACCACCGCCCCGAACAGGCCGCGGGGCTGCTTGAACCGGGTGTCGTCGGCGGTCCAGTCGTCGTTGTGGCCCATGTTCTCCACCAGAACCGTCAGCGTCGCCCGCCGCCCGGCGACCAGCAGCCCCTCCGGCACCGCGAAGTCGCCGCGGCCGGGGTCGGGGTTCACCGGTTCCGCGTCGGACTCGGTGCCGCCCGCGGCGGAGCCGAGGTACCGGCCGTCGAGCCACACCAGGTACACCCCGCGCCGGCCGGTGATGGCGTTGAGCGAGATCGTCCGCTCCGCGCCGGTGGCGGTGAACCGGCCCCGGTACCAGACGCTGCCCTGGTGGAAGCCGTACTCGTCGGAGTAGAGCACGGGCAGCGCCTTGGGCTTGATCGGGCTGGCGGTGGTCGTCCGGTCCGCCGTAACCCAGCCGGTCTCCCCGGCGCCCGGCGGCTCGGCGCGGTGGCGCCAGTCGGTCAACCCCGGCAGGCGCACCGGCTCCGGTCCGGGCAGCGCGCCCAGCAGCGAGCCGCTCGGCGTGCGGCGCACGTGCACGGTCCGCCCGCCGACGCCGAGCCGGCGGACCGGGGCGAACACCTCCACCTCGCCCGCCCGGTCGGTGTCGGCGCGCAGCACCAGCCGGTCGCCGACCACCGCCGCGGACCGGGCCAGGGCGGTGCCGCGCACCAGCACCGGCCCCTGGTCGGTGTCCAGCCGCCAGAACCGCGCGGCGGTCTCGTCGGTGCCCAGCAGCAGCACCAGCGGTGGCCGCCCGCCGCCGGAGACCAGCACGCGGGCCAGGCCGGAGTGGGTGTAGTCCAACCTCAGGTCGCCGTCGGCGTAGGAGGCGCGCACCGCGCCGTCGAGCACCCGCACGGTCGGCGCGGACGAGTAGCGCAGCACGGTGGAGCCCCGCTCGCCGTCCCGGCCGTAGAGCACGGCCACGTCGCGCCCGGAGACCCCGACGTGGGTGAGGATCTCGGAGCTCGACCACACCAGCCGCTGACCGCCCAGGTCGTAGCCCGCCACCAGCACCTTGGCGTCCCGGCCGTTCACCCGCACGGGAACCCGGTAGCGACCGTCCGGGGTGGACCAGTCCAGCTCGGTGGCCACGTCGGCGGTCGAGCGCCGGTCCGGGTGGCGGACCAGGACGAACTGCGTGCCGGTGTCCGGGTTGGACCGGGCCTGCGCGAACACGGCCGGGTCGGCGGGCACGGGCGCGGGCGCCGGGTCGGTCTTGGTCAGCGGCGCGACCGTGGTCGCGAAGTAGCCCTGGCGCTTGAACTCGTCGTACTTGGCGGTGAGCTGCCGGGACTCGGTGATCGCCGCGCCGTAGTCGTAGGAGGTGTAGACGTCGTTGGGCTGCGGCAGCCAACCCCAGGACGTGCCGCCGTAGGCCATGTAGTAGCCGAACATGGTGGCGCCGCTGCCGATGGCGTTGGACTTGTAGAACACCTTCATGAAGTCCGGCCCGGTCAGCTCGCGGCACGCCCCGTACCCGGCGTCGTGCAGGTCGATGGCCCCCGCCTGGTACTCCGCCGCGTAGACCGGCCCGTCGTCGCGCAGCCTGCGGGTCACGCCCTCGGACTGCCCCCAGGTGTCGGGCGCGCGGCAGTCGAACCCGACCGGGTAGTCGTCCACGCCCGGGATCTGCACCGCGCCCCGCCCCGAGGACCAGTTGGCCAGGTCGCCGTTGCAGCAGTTGTTGTGCGCGATCGGCACGTCGATGCCGTCGGCCCTGGCCTGCTGCTGCAACTGCTCCATGTAGGCGGCGTCGACGTTGACGGCGTACTCGTTCTCCACGTTGTAGGCGATCACCGAGCCGCCCCGGGTGACCTGGTGGCGGGCGATGATCGGGTTGAGGTGGTCGAGCCAGTCCCGGTAGGCGGCGGTGTAGCCGGGGTCGCTGGAGCGCGCCCGGCCGGCCACGGTCTTCAGCCACGCCGGGAACCCGCCGCCGCTGGTCTCGGCGTTGATGTAGGGACCGGGCCGGGCCACCACGTACAGGCCGAGCTCGTCGGCCGTGCGCAGCAGCAGGTCGACGTCGCGCACCCCGGTGAAGTCGTAGGAGCCGGGCGCGGGCGAGTGGTAGCCCCAGTGGAAGTACAGCGACACGCCGTTGAAGCCGGCGGCCCGGATCTTCTCCAGCACGTCCCGCCACAGCTCCTGGCTGGGCAGCCGGAAGTAGTGGAACTCCCCCGACCACAGCAGGACGCGCTCGCCGTCCACGGACAGGGAGTACCGGTCGTAGGTCACCTCGTGGCGGGCGCCCTCCGGGGTGGCCGGGCTGGTCGCCGGCCCGGTCACCGGCCCGGTCGCGGTCGCGGTCGCCTTCGCGGTCACCGGCCCGGTCGCGCCCGCCGCCGCGGGCGAGAGCAACGACGCCAGCAGCACCAGGACGACCCCCACCGCCCTCATCTGATCCCCTCCACCGTCACCGCGCTGCCCCCGGCGTCGACCAGCACCCCGTCCGGGTGCTGGTGCGCGGTCCCGCCCCCGACGGCGTCCACCGACCGGGCGCCGACGAGCAGCAGCCGCCACCGCGACGGCGCGTCCTCCACCTCGACCCACATCCGGTCGCCCCGCTTGACCAGGCGGAAGGCGGAACCGCCGACCACCATCGCGTGCTTGCCGTCCGACAGCCCGTACACCCGCAGCGTGACGCCCTCGGCGTAGTCGTAGTCCGGCCGGTCGTCGACCGCGCCCACCGGCAGCACGGCGCCCGGCCGCACCAGCAGCGGCACGGTCAGGAAGTCGCAGCGCTCCCGCACCCAGCGCGGCCCCTCCACCACCCGCCCGGTCAGCAGGTGCGTCCACGTGCCCCCCGGGACGTAGTAGGACACGTCGCCCTCGTCGGAGAACACCGGCGCGACCAGCAGGTCGTCACCGAGCATGTACTGCCGTTCCAGGTGGGCGCAGCCGGGGTCGTCGGGGAACTCCAGGGCCATCGCCCGCATCACCGGCACGCCCTCCTCCGCGGCCTGCCGCGCGGCCCGGTCCAGGTAGGGCATCAGGCTCAGCTTCAGCCTGGTGAACCGGCGCAGCACCTCCACGGCCTCCTCGTCGAACAGCCACGGCACCCGGTAGGAGCCGCTGCCGTGCAACCTGCTGTGCGAGGACAGCAGGCCGAACGCGGTCCACCGCTTGAACAGCGCCGCCGACGGGGTGCCCTCGAAGCCGCCGATGTCGTGGCTCCAGAAGCCGAAGCCGGACAGCCCCAACGACAGCCCGCCGCGCAGGCTCTCCGCCATCGACTCGTAGGTGGCCTCGCAGTCGCCGCCCCAGTGCACCGGGAACCGCTGCGAACCGACCGTGGCCGACCGGGCGAACACCACGGCGTCACCGTCGCCCCGCCGCTTGCGCAGCACCTCGAACACGGTCTGGTTGTAGAGGTAGGTGTAGTAGTTGTGCATCCGCTCCGGGTCGGAGCCGTCGTGGTAGACGACGTCGGTCGGCACGCGTTCGCCGAAGTCGGTCTTGAAGCAGTCGACGCCCTGGGCGAGCAGGGCGTCCAGCTTGGCCGCGTACCAGGCGCGGGCGGCCGGGTTGGTGAAGTCCACCAGCGCCATGCCGGGCTGCCACAGGTCCCACTGCCACACCTCGCCACCGGGCCGGCGCAGCAGGTAGCCGCCCGCGACGCCCTCGGCGAACAGCGGCGAGCGCTGCGCGATGTAGGGGTTGATCCACAGCGAGACCTTCAGGCCCTTCGCCCGCAGCCGCTCCAGCATCCCGACCGGGTCGGGGAACGTGCGCGGGTCCCACTCGAAATCGCACCAGTGGTACTCGCGCATCCAGAAGCAGTCGAAGTGGAACACGCTCAGCGGCAGGTCGCGCGCCGCCATGCCGTCGATGAACCCCGACACCGTCTCCTCGTCGTAGGAGGTGGTGAACGAGGTGGACAGCCACAGGCCGTAGGACCAGGCGGGCGGCAGCGCGGGCCGGCCGGTGAGCGCGGTGTACTTGCGCAGGACGTCCTTCGGCGTGGGGCCGTAGATCAGGAAGTACTCCAGCGACTGCCCCTCCACGCTGAACTGGACCCGGGACACCGCCTCGGAACCGACCTCGAACGACACGCGGCCGGGGTGGTTGACGAACACCCCGTACCCGGCGTTGGTGAAGAAGAACGGCACGTTCTTGTACGCCTGCTCGCTGCTGGTGCCGCCGTCGGCGTTCCAGACCTCGACCGCCTGGCCGTTGCGCACCAGGGGCCCGAACCGCTCGCCCAGCCCGTAGACCACGTCGCCGACGCCCAGCACCAGCTGCTCGCGCACGTGGTGGCGACCCTCGGCGGTCATGAGACCGATGCCCTTGGCCCGACTGCTGGTCAGGGTGCGCCCGGCCGCGGTGAAGTCGACCTGCCACTCCTCACCGCGCCGCACCCGCACCGACAGCGCGCCGGAGGTCAACTCCACGCCGGCGTCGTCGTCGACGACCTTGGCCTCGTGCGCGGGGTCGGTGGTCACCGCGAACGCCGGCTCCCCGTCCGCGCCGCCCGCGAAGTGCGTGATGGACACGCCGACCACGTCCGGGGCGGGCGCGGTGAGACCCAGGGTGACCAGCGGCCCCTTGAGCGTGTCACCCCGGTGCCGGACGGGGCTGGTCGGCGCGTGCACGACCACCTCGCCGTCGCCCGCGGTGACGTCGTGCACCTGGACCGGGTAGGCGCCCTCGACACCCGGGCGCAGCAGCCAGTAACCGTCGCTGAACTTCACTTGCGCTCCTGTCGGTGGAGGCCCGGCCGCTCCCGGCCGGGAGGAGACCAATACCCCGGAACGGCACCGAGGGGTTCGCGGGGATGCCGGGTGAGGAGGTCCGGGCCCTGTCGGTGCCCTCCGATACGCTGGTGGGCGTGGCAGTGCGGTGGGTGTGGAACCACTGCGTCGCGGACTCCAAGGCGACCCACGCCCACAACCGGGCGCATCCCGGGGAAAAACGGACGTGTGGTGCGGCACGGCTCGACCGTCGGCTCACCTCCTGGCGTGCGGAGCACGGCAGGAAGGCCGCCGCACGACTGGCGCGCTACCACAGCAGGATGGCCCGCCGCCGACCCCCGAGGGGGCAGGCGGCGTCGAAGGGCTACCGCACCGCGAGGCGGCAGGCCGCGCGGCTGCACGCGCGGGTCCGCGCGCAGCGCACGGACACCGCCCGCAAGTGGGCCGAACGGGTCGTGCGCGACCACGACGCGTTGGCGGTGGAGGACTTCCGCCCCGGGTTCCCGGCCAGGACCACCATGGCGCGCAAGGCCGCCGACGCCGCGATCGCCGCCACGAAGCGGGCGTTGGTCGAGATGGGCCGCGAGCACGGGCGTGACGTGCGGCTGGTCAACCCGCAGTACACGACGATGGACTGCGGTGGGTGCGGGGCGAGAGCCAAGCACGCCCTGCCGCTGTCGGAGCGAACGTATTGGTGCACCACGTGCGGGTCGGTCTGCCCGAGAGACCGCAACTCCGCGCGCGTGGTGCTCGTCCGGGCAGGTTTGGACCCGGCCGGTGTCGAGGGCGCAAGACCTGCTCGTCCGCCGGACGAGCAGGCGGTCTGAGCCGGGAATTCCCGCAGGGCCCGTGAACGAACAGGAACCCCGATCGTGCCGCCAGGCGCGGGGGACCCCCCGTTGTTCAGGGCGGGAAGCACTCACTTGCCCGCTCCTGCCGTGATGCCGCGGGTCATCGCCCGCTGGAAGATGAGGAAGAAGGCGATGGCCGGCACGACCCCGAGCAGCGCGGAGGCGCTGGTCGTGGTGGCGTCCATCATCCGCTGGCCCTGGAGCACCCCCAGCGCCACCGGCACGGTCTGGTTCTCGTTGGAGATCAGCAGCACCAGGGGCAGGAAGAACTCGTTCCAGGTCCAGATGAAGAAGAACACGAACAGCACCCCCAGGGTCGGCCTGCTGACCGGCACCACGATCCGCAGCAGGACCTGCCACCTGGTCGCCCCGTCCAGGCGCGCGGCCTCCAGCAGCTCGCGCGGGAACCCGGTCAGCGTCGAGGTGAGCAGGTAGGTGCCGAAGGACGCCTGGATCACCGTGAAGACGATGACCACGGCCGTCCTGGTGTCGTAGAGGCCGATCTCGTTGGCCAGGAAGTACAGCGGGTAGGCCAGGGCCTCCTGCGGCAGCGTGTTGGCGATCAGGAACACCACCAGGATCCACAGCCTGCCGCGCACCCGGCCGATGCCCAGCGCGTAGGCGTTGCACACCGACACCACGACGGCGAGCACGGCCACCGACCCGCTGATCACCACGCTGTTGAGCAGCTTCTCGCCGAAGTCGACGCGGTCCCAGAAGGCGATGATGCCGTCCAGGGAGACCTCGCGGGGCAGGCTGAGGGGGCCGTTGGCGGCGTAGTCGGCGGGTGTCTTGACCGCGTTGACCGCCACGAGGACGAAGGGCACGAGCATCGCCGCGGCCAGCAGGACCACCGACCACAGCACCGCGTGCCGCCTCACCGGTCCTCACCCCGCTGCTGCACGCGCAGGAACACCGCGGTGAGGACCAGCACGAGCACCGTCAGCACGGTGGCGATGGCCGCGCCGTAGCCGACCCTGGTCTTCTCGAAGAAGTTCTGGAACGAGTAGTACGAGGGGACGGTGGTCGCGCCGCCGGGCCCTCCCCTGGTCAGCACGTAGATCGGGGCGAACACCTTGAGCGCGGCGATCGTGCAGGTCAGCAGCACGACGAAGACCTCGGGGCGCAGCTGCGGCACGGTGACGTGCCGGAACCTGCCCCACCAGGACGCGCCGTCGAGCTCGGCCGCCTCGTGCAGCGACGGGTCGATGCGCCGCATCCCGGCCATGAAGATCACCACGGGGTAGCCGACCTGGATCCACAGCAGCACGCCCATGACCGACCACAGCGCCAGGTCCGGGTCGCCCAGCCAGTTGCGCGCCAGCGAGTCCAGCCCGACCGCGCGCAGCACCTCGTTGAGCGCGCCGTCGCGCGGGGCCAGGACCCAGCCCCACACGATCCCGGCGACCGCGACGGGCAGCACCTGCGGCAGGTAGACGCACGCCCGCAGCACGCCCGCGGCACGCGGGCCGAAGTGCCGGGCGACGTGGTCGAACAGCACGGCGGCGATGAGCAGCCCGGCCAGGGTCGGCAGGACCGCCATGGCCAGGACCAGGCCCGCGTTGTGCCGGAACGACGCCCAGAACACCCCGTCGGTCAGCAGCCGCCGGTAGTTCTCCGCCCCGACCCACTCCGGCTCGCCCGCGCCGGACCACTCGGTGAGGCTGAGGCCGACGTTCATGCCGAACGGCACCAGGACCACCGCGAGCAGCAGCAGGGCGCCGGGCAGCAGGAACAGCAGGTAGGACCCGCGGTCGCGGACCGCGGTGACGACCGGGCTCATCCGCCGACGCCCGCCAGGTTCTCCCGGTAGTAGTCGGCCAGCTCGGTGAGCACCTCGTGCGGCCCCAGCTCGCCGGTGATGAGCTTCTGCACCGCGGTGACCTGCGCGTCGTAGAAGCCGGGCACCGGCCAGTCGGGGTAGAACGCCAACCGGTCGCCTGCGCTGAGCTCGCGGAAGTCCTCGTTGAGCCGCGCCACCCCCGGGTCGGTCGCGGGCGCGTCGCCCGGGGCGAGCGCGACGCCGCCGGAGTCGCGCAGCAGGTCCTGGACGGGCTGCGACAGGGTGATGTCGATGAAGTCGAGGGCCAGTTCCTTGTTCTTCGCGCCCTTGGGCACCACCCACAGGTTGCCGCCGGACCCGGCGGTCATGCCCGGCCACGCCGCGGTGGCCCACTCGAAGTCCCGGACCTGGGAGCGCAGCCGGCCGTACCACCAGCTGCCGCTGATCATGATCGGGTGCCGGCCCTGCGCGAACCCCAGGCCCATGTCCTCGGCCTTGAGGCCGGCGGAGTCCTCGTCGAGGTAGCCCTCGCGCAGCCACGCGGCGAAGGTCTCCACGGCGTTCGACCAGGTCCGGTCGTGGAAGTCCACCTCGCCGGTGTAGCGCTGGAACCGGTCGACCCAGTCGCGGTCGGCCCTGGTCAGGGCGAGCTGGTAGAGCAGTTGGGCGGCCGGGTACTCGGCACCGCCCACGGCCAGCGGTGTGATGCCCTCGGCGGCGAACCGCCCCATCGCGGCGGTCAGCTCCTCCAGCGTGGTGGGCGCGGCCAGCCCCCGCTGGTCGAACATGGTCTTGTTGTAGTAGACCAGCACGTACTCGGCGTAGTTGGGGACGCCGTACCACTTGCCGGAGCCCATGACGCCGCGCTCGTCGTAGCGGGCGGTGATGTCGGGGCCGGCCCCCACCTTCCGGTCCCAGCCGCGGTCGGCGGCCTCGACGCTCAGGTCGGTCAGCAGCCCCTGCTTGGAGAGCAGGCCGGTGGTGGCGTTGCCCTTGTTGTACTCCATGAGGTCGGGGGCGTCGGAGGAGTTGAGGACCATGGGGGCGGTCTTCTGGACCTGCTCGAAGCCCTTCTCCTCGAACTCGACCGTCACGCCGGGGTGGGATTCCTCGAACAGCCTGATCGCCTCGGCCCAGGCGATGCCCATCGCGCTGTCGGGTCCCTCGTAGTGCCACAGCGTGAGCGTGTTGAGGTCGCCGGCGTCGTCCGAGCTCCCGCACCCGGCCGCCACCGTCAGGGCCGCCACCAGGGCGACCAGGAGCTTTCCCGGCATCGGACCCCCTCCGCCGCGCGTTCACCATCGAAGCGCTTCGACGAAGACCGTAGGGCGCGCGGGGGTCCGAGGACAACGGCCAGCCGGGTGAAGCTTCGGCCGGCGATGCTTCCGGACCGCCGTTGGCGCAGGTGGTCGGGGCCGTGCGGGTGATCGGGGCGGCGATCCGGCGTGGCGCCGGGGGCCGAGACGACCGCCGGCCGTCGACGCGCACCGGCCGCACGCGCGGTGGGCCCACCCCCTCGGGAGTGGGCCCACCGCGCCGGGATCAGGCCGTGAGCAGCCTCAGCCCGTAGGTGGACAGGATCTCGTTGATCGGCTGGAACCAGGTCCGGCCGCCCGACGAGCAGTTGCCGTAACCGCCGGACGTGACGCCCTGCGCCTGGTCACCCGTGATGAACGAGCCGCCCGAGTCGCCGCCCTCGGCGCACACGCTCGTGCCGGCCATCTGGTGCACGTCGCCCTGCGCGTAGTGGATGGTCTCGTTGCGGGACTGCACGACGCCGCAGTGCCAGCGCGTCGTCGAGCCCGACCGGCACACCGACGTGCCCACCGGCGCCTCCCACGAGCCGCGCACCAGGGCGTCGCTGACGGTGCCCCAGCCGAGCACGACCGGCGCGTTCCA
The DNA here is from genome assembly GCF_042658445.1 of Saccharothrix lopnurensis. Taxonomy (NCBI): domain Bacteria; kingdom Bacillati; phylum Actinomycetota; class Actinomycetes; order Pseudonocardiales; family Pseudonocardiaceae; genus Saccharothrix; species Saccharothrix lopnurensis. The sequence goes on from NZ_JBHSQO010000026.1 coordinate 73,502, forward strand.
CCAGCCGCCGCCGGTGCGGACCCACGCGTAGTCGTTGCCGGGGAACGAGGAGCCCGCGAACTGGCCCTGCCACGACCGGTCCCAGCCGTAGACCTGGGCGCCCGTGCCACCGCAGTGCCCGGCCGTGACGTACCCGCCGTGCACCGAGAACCCGATGGAGCACCGCACGTTGCCCGTGTAGTACGGGTCGCCGCCGACCGTGCCGGCCGCGAACGGCACCGGCCGCGTGACGCCCTCGGTGTTGACCTCGATCGGGCCCAGCCGCGCGGCCCGGTCGAGGAACTCGGCCACCTCGCGCGCCTGCGCCCCCGCCTCGACGTTGACCACCACCGCGCCGCTGCGCGGGTCCGGGTGCCAACTGGCCACCGCGGCGGGCACCCCGCCCGCCCGGGACAGCGCGTCCACCCGGTCCTTCACCCGGTCCAGCTCGGCGGCCGTGTGCGCGACGACCCGGGCTTCGGCCCCGGCGGCGCGCACGCGCTTCGCGGCGGCCTCGTCCGTGACGCCGACGACCAGCGCGCCCGCGTCCGCGTCGAACCAGCTGCCGCCGAACGCCTCGCCGGCGGCCCGCCGCGCGTCCGGGGCCAGGCGGGTCGCGGTCGCCTCCCGGGCGATCCTGGTCCGGGCCTGCTGCTCGGTCAGGCCGAACGCGTCCCGCATCGAGGCCACCAGGCCCGGGGACAGCGGCTCGGCCTGCGCGGGCGCGGCGACGGCCAGGCCGCTCACCAGCAGGGCGGCCACCGCGCCGACCCTCGTCAACGTTGTCATGAGCACGCGATTCCTCCTCGTCCACAGGGAGGGCGCACGGCGAACAGGGATGAGCCGTGCGCCCCGGACAGTTGTGAGAGCGCTCTCACTAGCTGGTTCAGACCATGCCAAATCCGACTCGGCACCGTCAATCCCCTGACGCGAGGCCGGCTCGATTCCTGACGCGTGGCGGGCGCGAGCCCGGCGCGAGTCTCGGCCCGGTTCCCGACGCGAGCCCCGGCCCAATTCTCCGGCTCGCCCCCGGCGCGAACCGGACCGCTACGAGACCCGCACCTCCGGCACGCGGGTGCCGCGCGCCCTGGCGAGGTGCTCGACCTCCGCCCGCAGCGCACCCATCGCGGGCTTCCGCGCACCGGGGAACATCGACACCACCACCGCGTCGTCCACCTGCTCCCACACGCCCTTGATCCGCCCCCCGACCACCACGATCGGCGCGATCCACCCCGCCGCCCGGCTCACCTTCGCCCGGTGCTCGGGCGCGAGGACCTGCGGGTCGTTCGTGCCCGGCCCCAGGACGTACTGGTCGAAGGCCCCCAGCAACCGCACCGACCCGCTCGGCTCCACACCCGCCAGCTCGTCCGCGTGCTCGGCCAGGACGTAAGCCTCCTGCCCCTCGACGTCGACCTCGGTCACCCGGTCGCCCAGGGCGGCGAACCACCCGCGCAGCGGCGTCTTCCTCAGCGCGCCCCGCATCAGCCAGGCGTTGAACGCGTCCGGGGTCGCCGGGCCGTACGCGCCCAGGTACGCCGCGATCGCGCGGGGCGCCGCCTCCTCCGGCTCGGGGAGCCCCCGCCACCCCGGGACCAGGTCGCCCGGCCGGGCGAAGGTGACCTTGGCGCCCTGGCTCGGGCCGTGGCAGAGCGTGCCCTGCCACGGCAGGGGCTTGAGGATCGCGCCCCAGCCGGACCGCAGCTGGGCCTCCATCTTGGCCAGCCCCCGGTCCGCCGCGACTGCGGTGACCAGCTCGTCGCGGGTGAGCACCCGGCCTTCCAGGGCCGCCGAGACCGCGTCCACGAGCGCCTCGACCTCCGCCGGGGTGGCGCCGAACTCGCGCTGCCACGGCGGTGAGTGCCAGGTGCGGGCGGAGGCGATGACCGACAGGAAGTCCCCCGCCTCGTCGCCCTTGAGCAGGTGCAGGGTGCCGCGCATCGCCCAGGTCTTGAGCAGCACCCGGTCGGCGAGGCCGCCCTCGATGTCCTCGGGCCTGGGCTCCGCCTGGCGCAGCAGCGCGGTCAGCGCCGCGGAGGACTTCACCTGGGCCTGCACGCCGCACAACCGGCTGACGACCGCCGCGCCGTCGGCGTCGGTCCGCGGCTCCAGGAACTGCCTCCGCAGGCGCCAGGCCCGGACCTGGTCCCAGGTGATCGTCACACGCCCTCCCCCGTCCCGCGACCCACCAGATCACGGCCCGCCCAGGATAGCGAATTGCGAACGACGCCCTCACCGCGCATTTTCGCGTACACCAGACCACTCGACCAGAAAAGAGTCGAGCAGTGACGCGACACGCACCCGCGGAAGCGAAGCGCGGTGCGCGTCCCGGTGACCCGGCGGGAACCGGTGCGCGCCCCACGGCTGCCCGAACAACCCCGCGTGCACGTGTTCGCGATCAACGCGGAGACGGTCCGTCGAGGTCCGGGGAAACAGAACCGGGCGGCCCGGAAATGTCCAACCGCCCGTTTCGCGCGATTGGACATTTCCGGGTGGGACTTGCCCACCCGGGCAAGTCCCACCCGGCATGAAATCCGGAATCCGGCCGACACCGCCGAATCCGTCGCCTTCTCCCCGGGGAATTCGATGACCACCACCGCGGCCGTCTCCCTCATCCCCCGGTACGACGACCTGTGCGGCGGTCTCCAGGTGGGCGTGGACCTGGTGCTGGAGCACGCCGGGTGGACCCCGTGCAGGCGCTCGGCAGCGGGTGGCGGTTCACCGCGCCCACAGGTCCCGGGCCGGCGCGCCGGAACTTCAGCAGTCGCGCAGGAACCGGTCCAGCACCCGTACGCCGAACCGGAGCGCCTCCACCGGCACCCGCTCGTCGACCCCGTGGAACAGGGCGGAGAAGTCCAGGTCGGCGGGCAGGCGCAGCGGCGCGAACCCGAAGTTGCGGATGCCCAACTGCTGGAACGACTTGGCGTCGGTGCCGCCGGAGAGCATGTAGGGCAGCACCCTCGCGCCCGGGTCCTCGGCCGAGATCGACGCCACCATCGCGTCCACCAGCGCCCCGTCGAACGTGGTCTCCACCGGCGGCAGCCCCAGCCACTCGCGCTCGACCTCCGGGCCGAGCAGCTCGGCCAGCTCCCGGTCGAACGCCTCCTCGCGGCCGGGCAGGATGCGGCAGTCCACAGTGGCCTCGGCCACCGACGGGATCACGTTCGCCTTGTACCCGGCGGAGAGCATGGTGGGGTTGGCGGTGTCGCGCAGCGTCGCCCCGATCATCCGGGACAGCCCGCCGAGCTTGCCGATCGACCCCTCCAGGTCGTCCTCGGGGAACTCCAGCCCGGTGATCTCCGAGACCCCGGCCAGGAACTCCCGCACCGAGGGCGTGAGCACGACCGGGAACCGGTGCTGCCCGAGCTTGGTGACCGCGGCGGCCAGCTTCGCCACCGCGTTGTCGTGGTGGATCATCGACCCGTGGCCGGCGGTGCCCCGAACCCGCAGCTTGAGCCAGCGGATGCCCTTCTCCGCGGTCTCCACCAGGTAGGCGCGGACGTCGTCCTTGAGGGTGATCGAGAACCCGCCGACCTCGCTGATGGCCTCGGTGACGCCCTCGAACAGCTCGGGCCGGTTGTCCACCAGCCACTTGGCGCCCCAGATGCCGCCGGCCTCCTCGTCGGCCAGGAACGCGAACACGATGTCCCGGGGCGGCACGATCCCGTCGCGCTTGAACCGCCGGGCGACGGCCAGCGCCATCGCGCACATGTCCTTCATGTCGACGGCGCCGCGCCCCCACACGTACCCGTCCTGGACGGTGCCGGAGAACGGGTGCACGGACCACTCGGAGGCGTCGGCGGGCACCACGTCGAGGTGGCCGTGCACGAGCAGCGCGCCCCGGCTCGGGTCGGCGCCCGCCAGCCGGGCGATCACGTTGCCGCGGCCGGGCGCCCCGGACTCCACGTAGGTCGTCTCGTAGCCGACCTCGGACAGCTTCTCCGCGACCCACTCCGCGGCGGCGCGTTCACCCACCAGGGTGGCGGCGTCCCCGGTGTTGGTGGTGTCGATCCTGATCAGCTCGCTGGCGAGCGACACGACCTCGTCCTGCGCCAGTTCCAACCCGTCTGCCCTGTTGCTCACCTCGTCTTCCTACCACCACCCGGTGGGCGCGGCGGTGGGCGGACCGGGAGGGAGGGGTCGGCGGACCGCATCAGGTGACGACGCGGGTGGGGCGCCGGGTGGGGCGGCGGACGTCGGGCGACGACGCGGGCGCGGCGGGCGGCGGACATCGGGTGACGGTGCGGGCGCGGCGGGCGGCGAACGGCCGGACCACGACGCGGGTGCCCGTCCCCGGCTCCGGCGACAGACCCCCGTGCCCGGCGCGCGGCGGTCAGGACAGGCCGAGCATCCGCGTGCACCGCTCGGCCACGGCCGGCGAGCCGGTGATCTTCACCTCGCCCGTCGCGATGGCCTGCGCGGGCGACAGCATCCGCGCCCCGATCCGCACGAACGTGTCCGTGTCGCACTCGACCGCCAGGTCCGGCGCGGGCACCGGGCCGCGGCCGAACGCCACCGAACCCCCCGCGACCGAGATGCTGAACACCTGGTCGGCCACCCGGAACTCGTAGACCTCCGCCACCTCCGGGACGAGGTCGTCCCGCACCATCGCCTGCACGGCCAGGAAGCCCCACTTCGCGCGGGTCTCCCCGGACGAGTCGCCCTCGCCCAGGAACTGGAGGCCCCACCCGGCCAGGGCCAGCACCGACGGGCCGAGCTCCTCCCCCACCGCGGTCAGCGCGTACTGGCGGGCCCGCCCGTCGCCCGGCACCGGCTGCTGCGCCACCACACCGCGGTCGACCAGCGCGCGCAGGCGCTCGGTGAGCAGGTTGGGCCCGATGCCCGGCAGGTTGTCGATCAGCTCGGTGAACCGCGTGGGCGCGATCAGCAGCTCGCGGATGATGAGCAGGGTCCAGCGCTCGCCGACCACGTTCAGCGCGCTCGCCAAGCCGCAGAACTGACCGTAGTCGCGTTTCGACGACACCACAGACCCCCCGTCGGTTCGGAGTGGTCATGGTAGACGCCGGCCCCGGCCGGTCCCGGCGATCGCGGCGCCGCAGCGCCGCGCACCGAGCCCGACCAGGGCCGATTACGCCCAGCAACACCCGTCAGGGCGCGTGCAGCGCCTGCCCGAGGTCGTCGAGCAGGTCCTGGGGGTCCTCGATGCCGACCGACATGCGCACCAGGTCGTCGGTGATGCCCAGCCTCGCCCGCACCTCCGGCGGGACCGGGCGGTGCGTGGTGGCGGCCGGGCACTGGGCCAGCGAGCGCACGCCGCCGAGGCTGACCGCGTTGGCGAACAGCTGGAGGCGGCCGAGCAGCTTGTCCACGTCGCCGCGGTACCGGAACGACACCAGCGAGCCGAACCCGGTCATCTGGCGCGCGGCGACCTCGTGCCCGGGGTGCTCCGGCAGGCCCGGGTAGCGCACCTCGGTCACGGCGGGCGACTCGCACAGCGCCGCCACCAGCAGCTCGGTGGAGGCGACCTGGCAGCGGGTGCGCAGCGAGAGCGTCTTGAGCCCTCGGTGGACCAGGAAGCAGTCGAACGGCCCCGGCACGTTGCCCACCGCGGTGCGGTTCGCGGCGAACGCCTCGTGCAGCTCCTCGCGGTCGTGCACCAGCGCCCCGCCCAGCACGTCGAGGTGGCCGGCGATCGACTTGGTGGTGCTGTAGAGCGTCACGTCCGCGCCGAAGCGCAGCGGCTGCTGGAGCACCGGCCCGGCGAGCGTGTTGTCCACCAGCACGACCGCGCCCGCCCGGTGGGCCAGCCTGCTCACCTCGGTCAGGTCGACCACCTTGAGCAGCGGGTTCGTGGGCGTCTCGACCCACACCAGCGTGCCCTCCGCGTCGTCGGCGAACACCCGCGCCACGACCTCCGGGTCCGCCAGGTCCTCGTAGCGGACCTCGACCCCGCGCGCGGCGACGGTCGCCATCAGGGCGTGCGTGCCGCCGTAGACGTCGTCGGACACGATCACCCGCTTCCGGGCGAGCACGGCCAGCGCGGTCGCGCCCGCGGCCTGCCCGGAGGAGAACACCGACGCGAACCGGACGTCCTCCAGCGCCGCCAGGCACCGCTCCAGGCCCTCGCGGGTCGGGTTCTCGCCCCGGGCGTAGAACCAGCGCAGCGGGTCCTGCACGTCGCGCTCGTAGGTGGAGGACAGGTGCAGCGGCGGCACGACGTCGCCGGTACCGGGCGTCGCCTCCTGACCCACGTGCACCAACCTGGTGTCGAACCTCATGCGGGGGCTCCCGGGGAACGGCGTCATGCGACGGCTCGGACGAGCAGGCAGCGGGACGGCAGGCGCACCCCGCCGCCGTCGACGAGGTACCGGCCGGCGGCCTCCACCAGGGCGCGGTGCACGTCCGGGTGGCGCTCGTCGCCGTAGCGGGCGCGCAGGGCGGCGCGCGGCCGGGGCGGCAGCACGTCGAGGGTGAACCCGGCGAACGCGTCCGGCGAGGCCAGCCGGAAGTCCACCGCCAGCTCGGTCACCTCGACGTCGCGGAACCCGGCGGCGGCCGGCTCGGCGCGCAGCGCCTCCGGGTCGGCCAGGCTGAACGGGCCCGGTCCGGGCGGTGGCGGGTCGAGCGCCAGCAGCCGGGACACGACGCCGAAGCCGAGAGCGATCATGGGCACCTCGGCGGGCGGCCCCCACACGGCCGCGGCGAGCACGCCACCGGGCCGCATGGCCGCCCGCAGCGCGCGCAGCAACCCGGGCCGGTCGCCGGCCAGCGGCAGCACCCACCGGCTCAGCACCACGTCGTGGCCGCCCGGCACGACCTCCGCGCCGCCGACCAGGAACCGGACGCCGGGCCGTCCCGCCGCGCGCTCCCGCGCCCGCTCGACCATGCGCGGCGACAGGTCGACGCCCACCACCTCGCCGGTCGGGCCGACCACGTCGGCGGCGGTCAGGGCGGGCTCGCCCAGGCCGGTGCCGTAGTCGAGCACGGACTGCCCCGCGCGCACCCCGCCGAGCCGCACCAGCTCGGCGGAGACCGCGGCGGCGGCCCGTTCGAAGTCCTCGGTCCACGCCAGCCAGCCGTCGCTGACGGCGTCCCAGGTGGCGGTCTGCTCGGCGCGGGTCCGGTCCAGCTCACCGGTGGTGGGCATCGGGGCACCTTCCTCCGTCGGTCGTCGCGCGGTCACAGGAAGCGCGTGGTCGGGTGGTCGGCGGTCCAGGAGCCGGGGCGCGCGGTCGCCAGCGCGTCGACCGCGGCGTCCACGTCGGCCTCGGTGTTGTAGACCGCGAAGGACAGGCGCACCGTGCCGAGCAGGCCGAGGCTGTCGAGGAACGTGCTGGCGCAGTGCACGCCGCAGCGCACCGCGATGTCCCGCCCGTCCAGGTGCGCGCCCACGTCGTAGGGGTGGACGCCGTCGACGACGAGGGAGACGATGCCGCTGGGCGTCTCCTCCGGCGACCCGACCACGCGCACGCCGGGCAGCTCGGCCAGGCGCCGCACCGCGTAGCGCACCAGGTGCTCGTCGTGGGCGCGCACGGCGTCCCGGCCGAGGTCGTCGAGGTAGCGCAGCGCGGCGGCCAGGCCGACCGCGCCCGCGACGTTCGGCGTGCCGGCCTCCAGCCGCGCGGGCAGGGGCACGTAGCGGACCGGCTCGGTCGCGCTCACGCCCTTCACCGTGCCGCCGCCGACGCGGGCCGGGCGCAGCCCGTCGAGCAGGTCGTACCTGCCGTACAGCACGCCGGTGCCCATCGGGCCGTAGACCTTGTGCGCGGAGAAGCAGTAGAAGTCGGCGTCCAGCGCCCGCACGTCCACGGTCCGGTGCGGCACCGCCTGCGCGCCGTCGACCAGGACCAGCGCGCCGTGCCGGTGCGCGGCGGCGATCAGCTCGGCGACCGGGTTGACGGTGCCGAGCACGTTCGACACGTGCGAGACCGCGACCAGCCGCACCCGCGGGCCGAGCAGGGCGGTGAACTTCTCGACGTCCACCCGGCCGTGCCCGTCGACGGGCGCGACGAGCAGTTCGGCGCCGGTCTCCTCCGCCAGCCTGCGCCACGGCAGCAGGTTCGAGTTGTGCTCCATGCCGCTGACCAGCACCGCGCTCCCGGGGCCGAGCAGGCGGCGGCCGAGCCCGTCGGCTACCGCGTTGACCGCGTCGGTGGTGCCCGAGGTGAACACCACCTCCTCGGGCCGTTCCGCGCCCAGAGCCCGCTGCACGTCGTGGCGCGCCTGCTCGAACACGTCCGTGGAGAGGCGGCCCAGCTCGTGGTAGCCGCGGCCGGTGTTGCTGTTGGCCGTGGTGTAGTAGCCGGTGATCGCGTCGAGCACGGCCCGCGGCTTGTGCGTGGTGGCGGCGTTGTCCAGGTAGGCGCCGGGACGCGTGGCGAGGATCGGGAAGTCCGCCCGCACCGAGGCGGGCAGGACGCCCCCGAGGACGCCCTGGTCGGCGGTGTGCGTCATCCGTGCTCCTCCGTGAACAGGCTCGTGAACCGGGCGACGTGGCTCGGCGACAGCGGGAACACCTTCTGCTCGGCGTAGGGCCGCCGGTTCGGCGGCGTGTAGCCGGGCTCGCCCTTGGCGGGCAGGCGGCCGTCCACGCGCAGGTGCGGGCCGAAGAAGAACCAGCAGATCTGGGCGACCTGCTCGACCACCAGCACCGGGTGCACCTCCTCCGGGTACATCGCCAGGTGCGTCCGCGCGGCGCGGAATTCGCCCCTCGGCCCGAAGGCGTTGCCGTGCATGATGTGGCCGAACACGTCGTGCACCACGCGGAAGATGTCGTTGTGGGACAGCTCCACGCCGTGCTCGACGACCCCGGACGGGGTGCGCAGCGGGTGGAAACCGGTCGTCGGGCCGGGCCCGTGGCCCGTGGCGGTGAGGAAGACGTGCAGGACACCGGATTCGCGCACGCGGCGCACCAGGTCCCGGGAGTCGCGGTAGGGCGGGCGGCCCTCGGCCCACGGTCGCACGTCGAGCCCGGACTCCCGGATCACCCGGTACTGCACCAGGTTTTCTCGCTTGAACAACTCATAGCGTTGTGCCAGATCGTCGTTCCAGTCGAGGCGTGGTGCGCGGTCGAAGGAGTCGGCCGTCTCGCGGCAGAAATCCTCGTCGAGGGTGAGCCGCAACCGGGAGAGATCAGCTATTGACGTGCCGGTGAGCCGGGGATGACCCTCGACGTAGGACTGAGCCATGGCAGCGAAGTCCGTTGCCGCTCCGGGTTCAAGCCCCACAGTGCCTCCCGTTCACCACTCAGGATAGCGACCTGTTTTTCAAGCGAACAGTAGCACGATCGGGGGTATGAACAGCCTGGCGTTCCGTGCCGGCGCCTTCGGACCTCCGTCCTGCGGGGAGGGACGTCGAACCCCTCTGAACAGGGTGGACGCGGCGGGTTCCGGGCACGCGGAGATCAGACCCCGCAGGGGTCGGACCGCCGCCGGAGCGGGACACCACAGGGTTGGCACACCACAGGAGCGGGGCGCCACGAGGTCGGCACACCGCGAGGTCACCACACCGCGGGAGCGGGACGCCGCGAGGATCAGCCCGCCGCGGCGGACGACGCCGGCCGGGCCGACACAGCTCGGGACGCCACGGTCCGGGACGACGCCGACTCCAGCCCCAGCAGTTCGCAGCAGCGCAGCACGGCGTCCACGTCCCCCTCCAGCACCAGGTGACCGGTCAGCATGGCCAGCAACGGCGTGAGGTGCCCCGAACCGATCCGCACGAACGTGGCCGCGTCGGTCTTCGCCACCACCACCGGGTCGACCGCGGCGCCCCTCAGGCCCCGCGCCCGACCACCGGAGATCTCGATGTGGAACACCTGGTCGTCCACGCGGAACTCGTACCGCTCGTGCCGGTCGGACACCTTGGCCGGGTCCAGCATCGCCTCCGCGGCGAGGAAACCCCACTGCGGTCGGAGGGTGTCCTCCGACCGCAGGTCGTCGACGAACTCCATGCCCCAGCGCGTCAGGCCCAGGATCAGCGGGCGCAGCTCCTCGCCGGCCGGGGTCAGCTCGTAGGCGAGCTGCGCGCCGGTGCCCCGGAGGTCCACCTGCCGCGCCACACCGCGCTGCACCAGGAACTTCAGGCGCTCGGCCAACAGGTTCGTGCCGATCCCGGGCAGGTTGGCCAGGACGTCGCTGTACCGGGCGGGCCCGAGGAGCAGCTCGCGGATGATCAACAGGGTCCACCGCTCGCCCACCACGTCCAGGGCCGACGCGAGGCCGCAGTACTGCTGGTAGCTCCGCTTGGTCGCCATGACTCCATCCCCCTTCAGCGGCCACGCTATCGCAAAGTATTGCGACCCACTGCGTGAACCGAGGAGTTCCGCCGCTTCGCCAGTCGTGCATCGTCAGGTCGTCCACCGACACCGGCTGATCAACACCGGCGCGACCACATCGTGGGCGTCGGTGCCGGGTGTCCGGGGTGCGGGGAGTTCCTTCGGTGAAGGGTAGCGATGACGGGGTGAAGATCAGCTCCGGGGCGGTGGGAGGGGACGACACCGTCCACCACCGACCCCGGCGCCGCGGTCGGCGGCGCCGGGTGCCACCGGTGTCGGCGGGGCTCAGACCCAGGGTGCGACCGGGTACCAGGGGATGATGTCGCGGCGCTCCAGGATGCGCACGTCCCAGTACAGGACCAGGAACACGCCAGCCGCGACGAACGCCGCCGCGGTCAGCACGGCCCGGCGGCGCGGGTCGGCGGCGAACCACCGGCCCAGGCGGTCGCCCGCCAGCCAGGTCACCAGCAGCAGCACCACCGCCATGATGAGGATGTTGCCGAGGGACTGGAGCACGAAGGCCGCCGCGCCGTAGAAGACGTTGCCGCTCTCGGCGGCGTCCCGGAACATCACGCGGAACAGGGGGAATGGCCGTCCGATGAGGAATGCGCCGATCAGCACGCCCAGCACCACGACCGGCGCGTCCGGCCACCGGCGGGTCAGGCGCGCCAGCGGGTCGGGCACCAGGCCGGCCGCCGCCAGGCCGAGGTAGAGCATGGCGAGGCCGACCAGGCCGAAGACCACCATCGCCTGGAGCAGGCGGGGTGCGAGCCCGCCGGCCGCGGCGGTCTCCTGGAACTGCGGCATCCGGGTGCCGACGAGCGCGACCACCACGCCGTAGGCGGCGGACACGGCGATCATGCCGATGGAGAGCAGGCCCAGCGAGCGCAGCACGTGCCGCACCCGGCGCGAGCCGGAGCCGCCGTCACCGGCCATGGGCGCCATGGCGCCGAACGCGGCGATGTTGCAGGCGGTGAAGGTGCCGGCCAGGCCCGACACGAACGCGAACACCACGCCCGCGCCGACGCCGGCGATGGGGGTCGCGGCGGCGTCGTGGCCGAGGAGCCCGTCGGCGATGGTGCCGCCGATGACCGAGTCGACGAAGTGCGCCGACCACACGACGGTGAACAGGAAACCGACCAGTGCGCTCAGCCCGACGACCAGCCAGGGGCGGCGGGGACGGGTGAGCGCCTCTGCGGGAGGAGTCTCGACACGGGTGGACATGCGACCTCCGGGAGGGGGCTTCGGGGGTGTCAGGGCGTGCGCATCCGCCGCATGTAGGTCAGGGCCGCCCAGGGACGGCGGCCGGAGGCGACGACCCGGCCGGTCGCGACGGCGCGGGCGAGCGGCGTGCGGCGGAAGATGGTGAGCATCAGCGCTGCCGGTTCGAAGCGGATCCGGGCGTCCGCGCCGCCGTCCGGCGGTTCGGCGCCGATGCGGCCCCCGCCGTTGACGAGCACGACCGGGGTGGTGTGCGCGGAGCGGAACTCCACGCGGACGGTGCGGCCCTGCCCGCCGCCGGTGCCGAAGAGCCGGCCCGTCTCGCGGCTGCCGAGCAGGCTGACCAGGAACAGGTCGAAGGCCAGGGCGGCCTCCGCCGAGGGCACCCGCCACGGCAGGGAGTGGGCGCGGGCGATGTCGAAGCCGTGCAGCAGGACCTCGTTGAGCTGGTGGGCCAGCAGGGAGGCGACCGGCAGCCGGGCGTCGCCCAGCCAGTGCGCGGGTTCGCGCGGGTCGCGGTCGGCGCTGCGGTCGAGCAGCAGCGAGACGCCCTCGCGCAGCCACCGCGCGAGCGCCTCCGGGGAGCGGGTCGGGAACTCGCGCAGCGCCACGTCGTTCAGGTGGGCGATGTCGCCGAGCGTGGTGGCCGCGACGAGCGGGTCGACCGCCGGGGCGCCCAGGGGCGTCGCCGGGGCGTGCAGCAGGCCGGCGTTGAGGTGGGCGACGACCGCGGTGTGCGCGGCGGTCTCCGCGGCCGTCCAGCGGACCGCCCGCGGGCGGTCCGGCGCGGGGCGGTCGGGGTCCCGCACGTCGAGCAGCAGGCGGGTGAACCGGTCGGTCGCGCCGTCGAGCGCGGCGCGCAGGTCGTGCCACCGCTGATCGGTCAGTTCCAGTCGCACTCTACCCCCAGGCAAAGATCCACTTTAAATAAACATACTTACTCACCGGTCTCTCCACAATGGCCCTACGCCGAAGCGCGGTGCGGGATCACCTGTTCGGGCCTTCACCGCTTGCCCCTCCCGACGGTTCACTGGGCCGCGGAGTTGACCATGCCGCGGAGCGGCGCCGGGGCGCGGGGGCACTCCCCACGCGCCCCTCGGGGAATCACCGAAGGGGAGCGCACATGACCTTGCCGACCGAACCGATCGGCAGCATCCCGCGTCCGGACTACCTGCTCGCGGGCCTGGCGGACGTGGCCGAGGGCCGGATCGACCGCACCGCGTTCGACGAACTGGTCGACCGCGCCGTGCGGGACACGGTCGAGCGCTTCGAGGCCACCGGCTCGCCCGTGGTGACCGACGGGGAACAGGCCAAGCCCAGCTTCGCCACCTACCCGCTGGACGGCGTCGACGGGCTCGCGCCCGACGGCGTGGTGATCCCGTTCGCGGACGGGCACACCCGCACCCTGCCCCGGTTGACCCAGGGCCCGTTCCGCTACGGCGCGCACGCCGCCGACCACCTGCGCGCGGTGCGGGCGATCACCTCCGCGCCGGTCAAGCAGCCGGTCATCGCGGCCTCCGCGCTGAGCCTGCTCTACCCCGCCGACGGCATCGACGGCTACCCGCGCGAGCAGTTCCTCGCGGACCTCGTGGACGAGGCGGAGCGGGACATCCGCCAGTGCCTGGACGGCGGCGCGGACTCCGTGCAGCTGGACTTCACCGAGGGCAGGCTGTCGCTCAAGCTCGACCCGTCGGGCGGGGTGCTGCGCGACTTCGTGGCGCTGAACAACGCCGTGCTGGACCGGTTCACCGACGAGGAGCGCGCCCGCATCGGCGTCCACACCTGCCCCGGCGGCGACCAGGACTCCGTGCACAGCCTGGACATCGACTACGCCGAGCTGCTGCCGCTGCTGTTCACGCTGCGCGCGGGCCGGTTCTACCTCGCGCTGGCCGGCGAGCCCGACCCGGAGCGCGTGCTCAGCGCCGTGAGCGGGCACCTGTCCCCGGGCCAGCGCGTGTTCGTCGGCGTCACCAACCCGGTCGACCCGCGCGTGGAGACCCCGGAGGAGGTGCGGGACCGGGTGCTGCTGGCGGCCCGGCACATCCCCGTCGACCAGCTGGGCACGTGCGACGACTGCGGGTTCTCGCCGTTCGCGGACGACACCTCGACCTCGCGGGACGTCGCCTTCGCCAAGGTCGAGGCGCGGGTGCGCGGCACCCGGCTGGCGGCCGAGCAGCTGGGGCTCTGACGCCGCTCGACCGGTGTCCCCGTCGGAGGTGGGAGGCCCTCACCCCCGGCGGGGTCCCGGGACGCCGCCGTCAGCCGCCCGCCAGCGGCGGGACGATGTGCACGGTGCTGTCCTCGCCGACCAGCACCGCGTCCCGGCCGCGCCGCGGCACGGCCTCGCCGTCCAGGTAGACGTTGTAGTAGCGGAAGGGCTCGCCGTCCGCCCCGACGATCCGGTGCCGGTAGCGGGGCTCGTCCGCGGCGAACCGCTTCAGCACGTCGCCGAGCGGTCCGGTGGTGCACGCGAAGGACGACCCGGAGCCCTGGGTCCAGGCCGTCGACAGCACGATGGTCGCCATCTCACTCCCTCTTGTGGACTGTTCTCAGGCGTCCGTTGCGCAGCGGAACCCGACCGCGAAGTTCGACCAGCCGTCCGGGTCGCCGTACATCCGCTCGGTGCAGCGGACCTGGTAGCGGAAGTTCATCCACGAACCGCCGCGGATCGCCCGGTACCGGCCCATCACCGAGCGGAGGGTGGCGTCGAGCTCCTGCCCGCCCGCGTAGAGGCTGGCCGTGGACGCCGTCCACTCGTAGACGTTGCCCGCCATGTCGTGGCACCCCGCCGGGCTCACGCCGCCGGGGAACGAGCCCACCGGCGTCGTCTGCGGGACCGGCCCGGACCGGGCGTGCACCCCCCGCCACCAGTCCTTCCACTGCTCCAGCGAGGTCAGCTCGCCGGCGTGGAACTCCGCGGTGTTGGCCAGCGCGCGGTCCCACTCGTCGCCCCACGGCCACAGCCGGCCGGTCACGCCCCGCGCGGCGAGCTCCCACTCGGTCTCGGTGGGCAGCCGCTTGCCCGCCCAGGACGCGTAGGCGTCGGCGTCCGCCCAGGAGATGTGCACGACCGGGTGGTCCTCGCGGTCCCCCACGTCCACCCCGGGGCCCGCGGGCGCCGACCAGCAGGCCCCGTCGAGTTCGGCCCAGTAGCGGTCGTCGTAGACCAGCCCGTAGCCGTTGCGCTCCGCGTCGGTGAGGTAGCCGGTCGCCCGGACGAACTCGCGGAAGCGGGCCACCGTCACCGGGACCGGGTCGATCCGGAAGGGCGGCACGGTGATGGCGCCGGCCGCGGTCTCGTCGGCGAACCACTCCGGCGGGAACGCCTGGCCCTCGGTCTGGAGCCAGTCCAGCTGGTCCGGTGGGGCGCCGGGCACGAACTCAGCGCCGGGGACCACGATCATCTCGGTCATGTCCGCTCCAGGCCGGGTCGGGGGTCGTGGGTCAGCCGGGACGGCGGACGGCGGTGAACAGGCCGCGCCCGGTCAGCCAGCCGGGGTGGTACCGGGCGTCGCAGCCGGCCGCGTCGAAGGCGGCCAGGTACTCCTCGCGGGTGAACAGGCTCATCACCTCCAGCTCGGTGAACCGGCGGATACCCGTCGCGTCGGCCACGGTCCACTCCACGTGCAGGTGGGTGGCGTCGGCGCGGCGCACCGAGTGCGACACCCGGGACACGACGCGGTCCGGCAGCCGGACGAGGTCGCCGCCGAGGTAGCCGTCGAGGAAGGTCTCCGGGAAGTACCACGGTTCCACGACCAGCACGCCGCCGGGCAGCAGGTGCTCGCCCATGCGCCCGATCGCGGTGGTCAGGTCGGCCGGCGTGGGCAGGAAGGCCGCGGAGGTGAACAGGCAGGTGACCGCGTCGAAGCGGCGGTCGAGCCGGAACGTCCGCATGTCGCCCTCGTGCACCACCGTCCCGGCCGGGACGCGGTCGAGCGCCCGCCGCCGCATCGCCGGCGCGATCTCGACGCCCTCGGTGCGGTCGAAGTGCCGGGCGAACTCCGCCAGGTGCGCACCGGTCCCGCAGGCCACGTCGAGCAGCGAGGACGCGGCCGGGCGGTGCTCGCGCACGATCGCGGTGACGTCGCGCGCCTCGGCCTCCCAGTCCTTGCCGCGGTGCCGGTAGGTCAGCTCGTAGACGTCGGCGTGCTCGTCCCCGAACGCCGCCTGCTCGATGACGCCGGGAGGGGCGGGAACCCTCATCGTCGCTCCTCCCTGGGACCGGACCGCCGGGGTTCCCCTCCGGTTCGGGGTGCCGAAGGGTCGCCGTCGTCCGGCCCACCCTCCAAAAACACTATAAACTCCAATAGTGACATTGGCCAGTCGCTTTCGATCTTGCCCGGTCGGGACCGCGGTCGGGGTGTCAACCGTTCCAGATCAGGTAGGCCGGCGCCGGGCGGCCCGGCAGGAGCCGCAGGGCCGCGTGGTCCAGGCCCAGCGCCTCGCGGAACGCCAGGTTCTCCCCCGGCCACTTCGGGTGGTCGATCTCGTCGAAGGCCAGCACGCTGCCCCGGGTCAGGTAGGGGCGCACGGCGCGCAGCGCGGCCACGGTCGGCTCGTAGATGTCGAGGTCGAAGTAGGCCAGCGCGATCACCGTGTGCGGGTTGTCCTCCAGGTAGCGCGGCAGCGTCTCGCGGACGTCGCCCTCCACGACCAGCGTGCGGCCGGTGATGTGGGAGATCGCGTCGCCCTCGGCGTGCGCGTCGACGACCTGGCGCAGGTAGTCGGGGTAGCCGGCGGGCAGGGCGAACCGGCCGGGCACCGCCGACGGGCTGACCCGGTCGACCTCGGCGACGTCCGGGAAACCGGTGAAGGTGTCGAAGCCGATGATCCGCCGGAACGGGTTGTGCGGCTCGCGGAACCCGCGCATGGCGGTGAACGCCGCGAGGTGCCTGCCGTGCCGGACGCCGAACTCCATGATCACGCCCGGCACGTCGAGCACCATCCGGTACAGCTCGTCCATCGACAGCAGGTCGGCCATCTGCTGCCGGCGCAGGAACAGCGGGAGCGCGTCGACCAGGTCCGACGCGGGCAGGGGGGTGTTCTCCAGCAGGTCGGCGAGCCGCGCCTTCATGGACAGCTCGGCCGGGGAGTCGTGCGGGAAGACGCTCATGTCGCGGTCGGCCCCCGGCGGGGTGCCCGGGTCCGAGGGCGCCTGCGGGACCTGGTGGGCGTGGGGCGGGTTGTGCGGGGTCATGACGTCCTCTCCCGGTCGCCGGGGACGGCCACGTGGCGCCACCGGATGACGATCAACGTGTCGAGCAGGCGTGACGACCCGCCGACGCTATCAAATTCTGAACCGACCCACCCTATTAGTGTTGACTTATATTAGAACTTCCCGCATACTGGAGGACATGCAGGCGTTCCAGGTCATCAGCGACCCGGTGCGCCGTCGCATCGTCGAACTGCTGGCGGAGGGCGAGGCGTCGGCCGGCGAAGTGGGGCGGGTCATCGGCGAGGAGTTCCAGCTGTCCCAGCCCGGGGTGTCGCAGCACCTCAAGGTGCTGCGCGACCACGGTTTCGTCGCCGTGCGGGCGGACGGGACCCGTCGGTACTACCGGATCATGCCCGGCCCGCTGCGGGAGATCGACAGCTGGCTGGAGCGGTACCGGGCGCTGTGGGAGCGGCCGCTGTCCGCCCTGGACGAGGAGCTGCGCCGGTCCCGCCCGCGCGCCGACGACGGCCGACCGGGTCAGCCCACCACGTAGTCGTTGCCCGCGTACCAGCCGCCGCGCCCCTGCGGCAGCAGGTCCAGCACCTGCCACACCGGCGAGAGCAGGTCGATGCCGCGCTCGGCGCCGTCCGGCGGGAAGCTGGCGTGCACGGTGTAGCAGAACCGCACGTCCTCGCCCTCGCGCCGGAGCACCGTGAACGCCGGCCTGGGCTCCCCCGCGCCGGTCTCGGCGCCGAGGTCGCGGTTGAACGTGGTCTCGCCGCAGGAGAGCAGGCGCAGGTCGTGCCACCCCCGGGCCCGGCCCCACGCCCGCAGGTCCGCCGGTTCCGCGGCCGCCACGACCACGAGCGCCGTGTGCTGCGCCAGGTGCCGGTGCACGCCCTGGAGGCCGTCCACCCACATCGAGCACATCGGGCACGCCTTGGCCGTCCCGCGCGGGAACATCAGGTGGTAGACCACCAGCGTCCGGTGGTCGCCGAACAGCTCGACCAGGCGCGGCCGGAGGACCCGGCCGTCCGCGGTCTCCTCCGCGAACCGGTAGTCGTCGAGCAGGGGGCCCGGCGGCAGCGCCCGCCGCGCGGCGGCCACCTCCTCCGCGTGCTCCCGCAGGGCCCGCTCCCGGCGCAGCAGGTCGATCCGGGCCGCGCGGTACTCGTCGTCGGCGTGAGCGGGGACCAGCACGTCCGGCGGGATGCCCGCGCCCGGTTCCAGGGTCTCGATCTCTGCCACGAACCCGTCCACTGCGTCCGGCACCGGCGACCTCCCTGTTGGCACTGCTGGGTTGTCAGCCTCGCACCGCCCAAGCCGGTACGCGACTTTGGAGCGAAATTACCGTACACTCGCGATAGATACGCCATCGAGGCCCGGCAACAGCGAGGTAGAACAGTAGTACCGAACGCACAACCGACCACGGGGTGACTGATACACTCAACTATCGTGTAGGTAGTTTCATGCGAGGAGCGCACGGATGACGAAGAAGCGGGACTACGGGCAGTTCTGCGGTCTGGCTTCGGCGATGACCGTCATCGGCGAGCGGTGGACCCTGTTGGTCATCCGTGAACTGCTCATCGGGCCGACCAGGTTCAACGAGCTGGCCGAGAACCTGCCGGGCATCGGTCCGAACCTCCTCTCCGAACGCCTGCGCAACCTCACCGCGGCCGGCGTCGTCGAGCACGCCCCCGTCCCCGGTGACGGTCGTGGCCGGGTCTACCGGCTCACCGCCGTCGGCGAGGAGCTCCGCGGGCCGGTGCTCGAACTGGCGCGCTGGGGCCTCCAGTTCCTGACCGACGCCGACGCGGCCGGCGCGACCCGCGCCGCCTGGGGCTTCCTGGCCGTGCAGGCGATGACGGACCAGGCCAACATCCCGGCCGTCGACGAGGAGTACGAGTTCCGGGTCGACGAAGAGGTCTTCACCATCCACGTCGCCGACGGGGCCGTCCGGTTCCACCGCGGTCCGTCCGCCCACCCCGCGATCGTCATCAACAGCGACTCCGAGATGTTCGTCCGGATCGGGGCACGCATGATCTCGCCGTTCGACGCCATCGTCACCGGCGCGGTCAAGATCGAGGGCGACCCCGAGGCCGTGCACCGCTGCACCAGGTTGCTGCAGCTGGCCTGACCGGCCGTGGCCCTCTCCCGGCCGGCTTCACCACCGCAGACCCAGGGAGGGTTTTCCCATGTCCACGTCCGGTCGCACCCACCGGCTCCCCCCGACCGTCCTCGACGGCGGCCTGTCCACCGGCCTGGAGAACCAGGGCGAGCCGATCGTCGCGCCGTGGTGGTCGACGAAGTGCCTCATCGCGGGACCGCGCCGAGAGCTCGTCCGGCGGGTCCACGCCGCCCACGTCGAGGCCGGGGCCGAGATCGTCACGGCGAACACCTTCCGCTGCAACCTCCGCACCCTGCGCGGGGTCGACCTGGACCCCAGCTCCGGTTACGCCTGGATGGTGCACGCCGCCGTCGGGGTCGCCCAGCGCGTGGCCAAGCCGCGGCTGCGGGTCGCGGGCTCCATCGGCCCGGTGGCCGACGCGTACCGGCCCGAACTGGTGCCGACCGACGAGGAACTGCGCGAGGAGCACCGCTGGCTCGCCGTGGAGCTGTCCCGCGCCAAGGTCGACCTGGTGTTCGTCGAGACCATGAACACCGCCCGCGAGGCCGCGATCGCCGCCGAGGCGGTGCTCGCCACCGGTCTCGAACCGTGGGTGTCCTTCGTCTGCGGCGACGACGCCCGGCTGCTGTCCGGCGAGCCGATCGGCGAGGCCGCCCGCGCGGTGCTCGACCGCGGCGCGACCGTTCTCGGGGTGAACTGCACGACCCCCGAGCGCACCGGCCCGGCGCTGCGCGCGCTGCGCGCGCTGCGCGAGGTCCACGACGGCCCGCTGTTCGTTCAGCCGAACGTGGAGGACCGCACCAACGCCTCCCCCGTCGGCCCGCAGCCGGTCGCGGTCGGCCCAGAGGCCCTGGCCCAGGCCGTCGCCGAGTGGCACGACGAGGTCGGGCTCGCCGCGGTCGGCGGCTGCTGCGGCGCGACCGCCGAGCACGTGGCGGCGCTCGCCGCGCGGTTCGCGCCGCGCGAGGCGGGCGAGCCGGTCCAGACGGGCGTGTGACGTTGCCACCGGTCACCGGGGCGCCCGCACGGGCGCCCCGTCCCGTGCCGGGCGCGTCCGCCCCGGTGCCGCCGTTCGACCCGGGACTGCTGGCGGAGCTGGCCGACACGGCGCTGTCCGTCGCCGTGGCCGGCGGCTGCGCGGAGGCGGAGCTGCGCGCCTCCTGCGTGCGGGCCGGCCTGGTCGAGGTGCACGACGGCCGCCTGGCCGCCTCCACCGACGAGGGTGAGCAGGGCATCGCGGTGCGCGTGCTCTGGCACGGGCGGCGCGGCGTCGCGTCGACGTCGGACCGCACGCCGGACGCCGTCGCGGCGGCCGCCCGCCGCGCGGTCGACCTGGCCCGCCGCTGCGCCGCGGCCGGGATGCCCGAGACCTCGCCGGTGCCCGAGCCGGCGCACCCCGGGGCCGCCTGGCGCGGCGGCCACGAGATCGACCCGCTGGAGGTACCGACCGCGGAGCGGGCCGACCTGCTGGCCGAGTGGAGCGCCGGGCTGCTGCGGGCCGGGGTCGAGCGGGTCCGCGCGCGGCTGCACGCCGTGCGCGAGCGGACCTTCCTCGCCACCCTCACCGGCTCGACGATCACCCAGGAGCGGGTGCGCGTGCACCCGCTCGTGTTCGCCTCGGTGCGGCACCCGCGCTCCGGGGACCTGGTCACGGCGCGTTCGCTGGGACCGCCGACCGCCCGCGGCTTCGAGTACCTGCTCGGCCGCGGCTGGGACTTCGAGGACGAGCTGGCCCGGCTGCCCGAGCAGCTCGCCGAGACCGTGCACGCGCCCCCGGTCGAGAGCGGGCCCACCGACCTGGTGATCGCCCCGTCGAACCTGTGGCTGACCCTGCACGAGACGGTCGGGCACGCCACCGAGGCCGACCGCGTCCGCGGCGAGGAGGCGGCCTTCGCCGGGACCACGTTCGTCCGGGCCGAGGACGTCGGCCGGCTGCGCTACGGGAGCGCGGGCATGGGCATCGTCGCCGACCGCACCCTGGAGCACGGCCTGGCCACCACCGCCTACGACGACGAGGGCGTGGCCACCGGCGCGTGGCCGCTGGTGACGGCGGGCGTGCTGACCGGGCTCCAGACCGACCGGGCGGGCGCGGCCGCGCTCGGCGAGGACCGCTCCCGCGGCTGCGCCTACGCGCAGTACCCGCGCGACGTGCCCCTGTCCCGGATGCCCAACGTCTCGCTGCTGCCCGACCCCGACGGGCCCTCCCTGGAGGAGCTGATCGGCTCCGTGCGGGAGGGCCTGTACGTCGACGGCTCCGACAGCTGGTCGATCGACATGCAGCGGCGCCAGTTCCAGTTCACCGCCCAGCGCTTCCACCGCATCGTCGACGGCCGGCTGGCCGGGCAGGTCCGCCACGCGGCCTACCACGGCACCACCACCCGGTTCTGGAACTCGCTGGAGGCGGTCGGCGGCCCCGGCACGTACGCCGTCTACGGCGCGGACCTGTGCGGGAAGGGGCAGCCGGTGCAGGCGGCCGCGGTCAGCCACGGCGCGCCCGCGACGCTGTTCCGCGGGGTGCCGGTGAGCCGGACGGGGGCGTCGTGAGCACCCACCTCCCCGGGGCGGCGCAGGAGATCGCCGAACGCGCCCTGGCGCTGTCGCGCGCGGACCACACCACGGTCGTCGTCGACGAGCTGGCATCGGCCGACCTGCGGTGGGCCTGCAACGGCGTCACCCTGCTGTCGTCGAACCAGGACCGGTCGGTGACCATCGTCAGCGTCGTGGGACGGGGCCAGCACGGCGCCGCGGGCGTCGTCCACCGGCGCGGAGCCGGCCCGGACGAGCTGGCGGAGCTGGCCGCCGTGGTCGACGACGCCGACCGGCGGCACCCGCACGCCCGCGACGCGACCGCCCCGCCGCCGGCCCGCCGCGACGGGGACCGGGACCTGCCGCCGGAGCGGGCGGCGCCGGAGGTGCTCGACGCGACGATCGACGGGTTGAGCGGCGCGTTCCGCCGGGGCGCCCGCGACGGCCTGGAGCACCACGGCTACGCCTCGCACCGGCACACCACCACCTACCTGGCGTCCTCGTCCGGGCTGCGGCTGCGCCACGCCGGCGCGGCCGGTCACCTCGACGCGCAGCTGCGGTCCGCGGACGGCACGATGTCGTCGTGGGCCGGGACCGGGACCACCGACTTCGGCGATGTCGCCGTCGCGGGCCTGGACGACGAGCTGCGCCGCCGCCTGCACGCCGACCTGCCGCTGATCGAGGTCCCCGCCGGCCGGCACGACACGGTCCTGTCCCCCGCGTGCATGGCCGACCTGATGCTGCACCTGTACTGGTCGGCCGAGGTCGAGCGGGCCGCCGCCGGCGGGAGCCCGCTCGGCGCGTCGGGCCGGCCGCGCCTGGGCGAGCGGCTCGCCCCGCCGGGGTTGTCGCTGCGCAGCGACCCGCACGACCCGGTGCTGCGCTGCGCGCCGTTCACCGTCGCCCGCGAGTCCGGCGCGGCCGGGTCGGTGTTCGACAACGGGGTGCCGCTGGCGCCCACGCGCTGGATCGACGACGGCATGCTCCGCGCCCTGCCCGGTTCGCGCCGGGCGGCGGGGGCCGCCGGGGTCCCGGCGACCGGCCCGGTGGACAACCTGATCCTCGACGGGCCGGCGGCGAGCGCGGCCGGGCCCGACCCGGCGGCCGGGATCGAGCGCGGGCTGCTGGTGACCTCGCTGTGGTACATCCGGGACGTCGACCCGTCCCGGCTGCTGGTCACCGGCGTGTCCCGGGACGGCGTGCACGTGGTGGAGGACGGCCGGGTGGTGGGCCGGGCGGCGAACCTCCGCTTCGAGGAGAGCTCGCTGGAGGTGCTCGCCCGCGCGGTGGCGGTCGGCCCGGCCCGGCGCACCGTGGGCCGGGAGGGCGGTCCGTCGCTGCCGCGCACGGTGATGCCGTCGCTGCGCGTCCCGGACTTCCGCTGGACGGCGACGAGCGACGCGGTCTGAAGCGCCCGCCCTGGGCACCCGCCCCTGCCCGGGGCGGGTGCCCAGGGGCCTGCGGTACGCGGACGGGGAACCCCCGGTGGACCGGACGTGACCGGAGCGCCGCCGGGGTCCTCAGAACCACTTCGTGCGGGTCCCGTCGCCGTTGAGGGGTGAGCCTCCCCGCCGGAGCGCGACCCCGCCCGCCGCCGGTCCCGGCGGCGGGCGGGACCCGCGCTAGTTCCGGCCGGTGCCCGGCCGCTGCGCCGACCAGAGGCCCCGGTTGATCACCGGCTTGGCCGTCTCCTGGAAGTCGATGCCCGGGTGCAGCTCGCGGATCGTGCCCTCGATGACCAGCAGCGACAGCAGCGGGAAGATCAGCTCCGGCGCGGCGTGCACGCCGTGGTTCCGCTGGAGGTCGAACATCTCGGTGGCGAAGCCCATCAGGCTGAACTCCTTGGCGGGCAGGCCGTGGTTGCGCCGCACCAGGTCCGCCATCCGCTCCAGGAACCCGTCGACGTCGGCGGTCGGGCTGAGCCCGGTCGCGCTCTCGACCACGATCTCCGCGCACCGCGTCCCGCGCCCGACCGCCATGTTCATGAAGAACTCGGCGAACAGCCGCCGCAGCCGGTCGGTCAGCTGGACGCTGAACCCGGCGTCCAGCACGACGACCTGGCCGCGCGGGGTGAAGTTCAGGTTGCCGGGGTGCATGTCGCAGTGCACGAAACCGTCCACGAACAGCATGTGGTAGATCGAGATCAGCGCCGACTCGGCGAACTTCTTGCGCATCACCGGCGCGACGGAGCGGGCGTCGCCGTCGAGGTCCTCGATGAACTCCATCGCGATCACGGTGTCGCGGCAGAGCTCCTGCCGGACCGCGGGCACCCACACCCGGGCCACACCGGAGAGGTTGTGCCGCAACCGGTGCAGCGAGTCGGCCTCGGCGCGGAAGTCCACCTGGCCGGCCACCGCGTCGCACATCTGGCCGACGATCTCGGTGACCGGCAGGCCGGCGAACGCGGGCAGGCGGGCCGCGAGCGCCGCGCCGCGCCGCATCAGCCGCAGGTCCCGCGCCATCAGCCGGTCGATGTTCGGCCGCCGGATCTTGAGCGCGACCGTGCGGCCCTGCTGGTCCACCGCCCGGTGCACGCAGGCGATGCTCCCGGCCGCGACCGGGGTCAGCTCGACGTGGGGGAACAGCACGTGGAGGTCGTCGCCGTACGCCTCGCGCAGCATCCTGGCGGTGTGGGCGGCCGAGGTCGCGGGGACGTCGTCGTGCAGGGTGCCCAGCTGGTCGCACAGCGCGGGCGGCAGGATGTCGCGGCGCGTGGCGAGCACCTGGCCCGCCTTGATGAACGTCGCGCCGAGCCGGGCGAGCAGCACCGGCGCGGCGTGGTACAGCGTCCGCGCGGCCTCCTGGCGCCGCCCGGCCACCCGGTGGCGGACGGCGGCCCCGACCGCGGGGCCGGCCACCCGCCCGGTGACCGCGAACAGCCGGGCCACCCGCAGGAGGTCCTGGGCGGCCCGCGCGGCGGGACCACCCGAGCCGGTCCCGCCGCGCCCGCTCCCACCACGCCCGATCCTGACGCGCTCGATGACGGTCATGCCGTGCCACCCCCGGAGTTCGTGATCCCCGGCAGCTCGATCGCCCGCAGCTGGAGGGTCGCGTGGTCGCAGTACCAGAACAGCCTGCCGTCCCAGGTGATCGCCCTGGGCTTGCCCCAGACCATCACCGGGTAGCGCGGCCGCCTGCTGTTGAGGTCGGTCAGCCGGACCCGGGAGGCGTCGCGGTCGGTGTGCACCAGGAACCCGTCGGACACCGTCACGCCCGTGACCTCGTGGCCCACGTCGATGCAGTCCAGCAACCGGAAGTTGTCCAGCTCGCGCAGCTCGACGATGCCGAGGTCCTCGTAGCCGATCCACACCCCGTCCCGGCACGCCTCCAGGCCGGAGATCGGGTGGCCGGGCCGGGGGTTGGGCCACTCGTCGATCTCGCTGCCGGTCGCCGGGTCGAGCAGGCGCAGGTTCCGCTCCTCGCCCACCACCTGGAGCAGCGCGCCGCGCAGGGTGGTGAGGTCGCCGGCGACCTCCTGGCACGGGATCCGCTGCACGATCTCGCCGCTGACGGGGTCGATCGCGCCGATCTGCTTCGAGAAGATCTCGGCGAAGTACAGGTACTCCCCGCTCCAGGTGACCCCGCACAGGTCGAGGGCACGGACGGGGAGGTCTCGGACGATGCCCGCGGATACGGTCACGGCCGCACCGGCGCCCGGGCGAGTCCGACGTCCATCGTCCAGGTCTCGACGAGCCTGGCGGTGTCCCGGGGGCGTTCGAGCGCGACCTTGAGGCTGTCGCCCGCGGCGACCGCGCTGTGGCGGACCGGCCAGACCCAGCAGGCCCAGTTGCAGCCGGTGTAGCCGGGGAAGTTCGCGAGTTCGACACCGGGGGCCAGGACGGCCCGGAACGAGCCGACGACCGCGTGCAGCGTGCCGGCGGTCTCGACCTGCACGGCGTGGTGCTCGCCGCCGATCGGGCGCGCGCGCTCACCGAGCCGGACGTCGGCGGCCACCGCGGGTTCGCCGAGCACCCGGGGCGGGCGCTGGAAGAAGTGCAGCTGGGCGGCCGGCGCGACGTGGTCGAGCACCGCGCCGAAGCGCAGGCCGTACACGTCCTGCGACCAGATGCCCCAGCCCTCGCCGTCGAACTCGACGGGGGCGAGCAGCGTCTGGAGCCGCTCGGGGACGATCCGCCCGCCCTCGGCGAGGTTGCGCCGGGCGAAGGCGGCCAAAACCTCGGCCATCTCCTCCTCCGGCCCGAGGTTGCCCATCAGCTCGGCGACCACCACGTTCGCCTTGCGCGGGAGCCTCGCCACCCGGGCGTCGCCCTGGATGACGGTCACGCGGTCCGCGACCCCGTTGTCCCGCGCGATCATCGTGGCCAGCTCGGCGGTCTCCGGGTCGCCCTCGATCGCGTAGACGTGTTCGGCACCGTGCCGCAACGCCATGAGCCCCAGGACCAGGGTCCCGGCCCCGACGTCGGCCACGACGTCGCCTGGCCGGACGGTGGCGGCGAGCGCCTCGTCGTAGGCGGCCAACCGGGTTCGGTCGGACAGCATGATCTGGTGCATCAACAGCGTGCGTGGGTTCACGGTGCCCCTTCTCTGCGGCCGTCGCGTACGGCGGCGCGGATGGACGGCGGCCGCCCGGGACACCGCTTGCGCAGGTGTCCCGGGCGGGGGTCACGCGTTCGAGACTCAGACGTTGACCGCGGCGTGCTCGCCGACGATCGACTCCCTCATCACGAACTTGGCACCGGTCAGGCGGGCCTTCACGGTGTTGTCCTCGGTCACCAGGGCGGTGTCCGGGCCCTCGAGGGCCAGGTTGGTGCCCAGCGGGTCGAGGTCGTTCAGGCGACCCGCCACGTGCACCGCGTTGGTGGCGTAGAGGGTGCCGTGCGGCGTGCAGATCTCGAACTGCGCGTCGAAGTGCAGGTCGCTCGGGTACCGCACGCGGCTGAGGCTGTCCTCGGAGCCCTCACCCAGCGTCCCGCTCGACGGGCGCGCCCAGCTCGCCCGCAGCATAACCCGGCCACCCAGCTCGGCGCACTCGCCGACCAGGGCGACGCGAGCCAGCTGCGCCAGGACGCCCGTGCCCTCGTCGTGCTTCTCCGGGCCGAACAGCAGGATCTCGGCACCGGCGGCGAGGGAGTGGTCGCCCGCCAGCTCGACGGTGACCGTGCGACCGCCGACCTCCAGGGAGATCTGACCCTCCATGGAGCTCTGCATGATGATGGACGGGTCCATCAGCATCGACATGCAGGCGGCCGGCGCGGCGGCGAAGAACACGGTCGGCGTGATGCCGATCGGGTTGTTCTCGTCGTCGGACGGGTACCACGCCTCGGGCAGCGTCGTGCCACGCACCACGTTCGGCGCCTGCACGAGCTCCTGGTGGTGGTCGCCGCGCGGGAAGCCCAGGTACGGGCTGCTCAGCGGCTTCTTGAACGGCGGCACGTTGTCCACGATGCCGTAGATCGGGATGACGTTGCGGTGGACCAGCCGCAGCGTGCTGGTCTCCAGGATCCCGTACCGACGGATGTGGAACTCCGCCGGGAAGTTGTTCCCGGGCGAGATCTGCTTCACGTGGCCGGTGTTCGGCAGCTTCGGGTTCGACAGGATCTGGATCCGGTCGTTCAGCTCGTAGCTGAAGCCCTTGATGCCGACCTCGGGAGCACTGATCAGCTCGGTGTCGAACGTCGAGTGACCCTGCTCGTCGACCCGGTGCTCGAAGCCCGGCATCGGCCACTTGTTCATCTGGACGAAGCCCGAGAGGTTGATCGTCTCTCGCTTGCCGTTGTAGTAGTCATCGCCGTACACGACCGTCGCGGCAGCAAGAATGTGCGGACGGATCGGCTTGGGCGCCAGACCCAACGACTCGTAGGTCTCCCTGCTCACTTGCTGACCTCCAGCGGAGTTGAGGGTGGGGTGTCGGACAACTTGCGAGCCCGGGGGGCTCTGCCGTGTCCCATGAACTGATACTACGGTTTTATATAGTCATTAGCAAGACCCTGGGCTGAGCCGGTCTCCACGGACCTCGTACGGGCGTGGAGAACGACGGCGGGCTGGGCGGCGTCCAGCGCCGCAGCGCAGCCCTCAGGGGTGTCGGAGACGGCCATCAGGAGGGCGTAGCGCCCCCAGACGTGCCCCTCCGGCGGCGGCGAGATCGTGGTGCCCGGTCGGGGCAGCCCGGTGGCGAGCTCGATCCCGGCCGGGAGCCGGTCGGGATCGACCTCGACGCGGTCCACCTCGCACGGGGCGTCCGGGTAGAGGAACCGGACCGCCGCGACCCGGCCCCGGTCCGGACGCGGGTCCGGTTCCAGGCCGCAGGCCAGCAGGGTCGCCACGGCGCCGGCGTCGACACCGGTGGCGGCCTGGCCCAGCATGGGGATGAGGTCCCCGCCCAGGCGGCAGTTGACCTCGATGACCCGCCAGCCGTCGCGGGCCCGGCGCAGTTCGACGTGCGTCATCCCGTGGTCGAAGCCGAGCGCCTCGTGCGCGGCGGTCACCACGCGGTGCAGCTCCGGGTCGTCCTCCCCCGGCCCGCGGCCGTCGACCACGTGCCCGGTCTCCTCGAAGTACGGCGGGTACCCGGTCGTCTTGCGCGCGGTGAACAGCGGGTGGGTGCGGCCGTCGAGCACCCAGGAGTCGACGCTGACCTCCGGGCCGCCGACGTACTCCTCCACCAGGACCCCGTCGGACCGGTACGGGACCGGGCCGACCCGCGCGGCCCGGGTGTGGGCGTAGCCCGCCGCCAGGTCCCGCGCCGAGTCGACCCGGATGACGCCCATGCTGGCGCCCAGGTCGCGCGGCTTGAGCACGACCGGGTACCCGATCCGATCCGCGGCCGCGCCCGCCTCCTCGGCGCTGGAGACCACCTCGGAGGCGGGCTGGGGCACCCCCGCGACGGCCAGGGCCGTCCGGGTGCGGTGCTTGTCCCGGCAGCGGTCCACCACGTCCGGCGCCACGCCCGGCAGGCCGAGCGCGCGGGCGATGTGGGCGGTGCCGGACATCTTGAGCTCGTCCCAGGACAGCACGCCGGTCACCCGCCGCCGCCCCGCGACCTCCTGGGCGGCGGCGACCAGCGCCGGGATGTCGAAGACGTCGACGAGGGTGTGCCCGACCAGCTTCTCCGCCACCGAGGGGGCGGGTTCGGCCTCGGCGAGCAGCCACACGTCGGCGACGGAGCCGACGCCGTCGAGCAGGTAGCTGCGGTACCCCTCGAAGACGATCCCGACCAGGAGCACCAGGGGCCTCCCGGTCGGCGTCACGAGCGGGCTCCCCGATCCAGCGGTGCGATGGCCCGCAACGCCTTGCCCGGGAAGTCGCAGTACCAGAGGTGGCGACCGTCGTAGGTGAGGCCGGTGGGGCTCCCGGTCGCGGCCTCGGAGAACACCTGCTCGCCGGTCTCGACGTCGTAGCCGCGGATGACCACGTCCTCGAAGTCGGTGTAGTACACGACGCCGTCGACCTCGGTGAGCCCCGAGGGGTTCCCGACCACCGGGAACTCCCTCAGGACCTCCACCGTGTCGACGGACCGCAGCTGGACCACCGGGGGCCGCCGCAGGCAGACCCACACCCCCTCGGGACGGACCTCCGCACCGCAGACCCGGCCGTTCGACGGCTCGATGGCCCGCCGCTCCACGAGTTCGCCGCTCCCCGGGTCGAGCAGGAGGAACCGCTTGGGCCGCATCCCGATCTGCCAGAGCCGCCCGTCGTGGAAGGTCAGGTCCGCCCGCGCGCCGGGGCACGAGAGCGTGTGCCGCACGCTCCCGTCCTCCGGGTCGAGCGCGTACACCTCACCGGCCTGCTGGTCGGAGTGCCACAGCTGCCGCCCGTCCCAGGTGAGACCGCAGAGGTAGGCGCCCGGGGAGGGCAGCGACCGGAGCACGGCGACGTCGGGGTTGACGGTGGGCACGGGCATCGTGGTCACACCCCCGCCACGGGGTCGGCGGCCACGACGCTGCGGTCTTGGCCGCGGAAGGTGAACCGGGCGTCGTCGCCCTCGCCCTCGACGTCGACCAGCGCGACCTGACCGGGGGCCAGGTCGCCGAAGAGGATCTTCTCCGACAGCTGGTCCTCGATCTCGCGCTGGATCGTGCGACGCAGCGGCCGGGCGCCCAG
>NZ_JBHSQO010000027.1:0-99461 GCF_042658445.1 Saccharothrix lopnurensis
CCGGGGCGCCCCCCCCCAGCCACCCCCGCTCACCGCGGCCCGCCGCCACGTCGGCCCGCGTCGCCGCGCGCAGGGCGAGGTCGCGCAGCCGCGCGCCGGGTGCGTGGCCCAGCAGGTCGGCCGCCGCGCGCCGGGCCGCCGCCGGGTCCGCGCCGCGGAAGACGAACAGCTCGGCCGGCCACTGGTCCAGGGCGTGCGCGGCGGGCGCCTGCTCGTGGGCGCGCACCACCACGTGGAAGTTGGTGCCGCCGAACCCGAACGCGCTCACGCCCGCGACCCGGTCGGCCGCCTCCGCCGCCCACGGCCGCGCCGCGGTGTGGAAGGCGAACGGGCTGCGGCCGGGTTCCCACGCCTCGTTGGGGGCGCGCAGGTGCAGCGTGGGCGGTTTGACGCCGTGGTGCACCGCCAGCACGGCCTTGATCAGCCCGGCCAGGCCGGCGGCGCACTTGGTGTGCCCGATCTGCGACTTGACCGAGCCGAGCGCGCACGAGCCGGGCTCGGCGCCCGCCTCGGCGAACACCTCGGTGAGCACCCGCAGCTCGGTGCGGTCGCCGACCACCGTGCCGGTGCCGTGCGCCTCCACCAGGCCGACGCGCGAGGGAGAGATCCCCGCGTTGCGGTAGGCGCGGGTGAGCGCGGCGCGCTGCCCCTCGGGGCGCGGTGCGGTCAGGCCCAGGGCGCGGCCGTCGCTGGCGCTGCCCACGCCGTCGATCACCGCGTAGACCCGGTCGCCGTCGCGCACCGCGTCGTCCAGCCGCTTGAGCACCACGCACGCCACGCCCTCGCCCAGCGCGATGCCGTCGGCGGACCGGTCGAAGGTCGCGGAGCGGCCGCTGGGCGAGAGCGCGTGCACCGAGGAGAACAGCAGGTAGTCGTTGATGCCGTTGTGCAGGTCGGCGCCGCCGCACACGACCAGGTCGCTGGTGCCGGTGACCAGTTCCTTGCAGGCCACGTCGACCGCGGTCAGCGAGGACGCGCACGCGGCGTCGACGGTGTAGTTGGCGCCCCCGAGGTCGAGGCGGTTGGCCACGCGCCCGGCGATGACGTTGGCCAACATCCCGGGGAAGGAGTCCTCGGTCAGCCGGGGCAGCTGCGCGTCGAGCGCGGGCGGCACCTGCCCGAGGTAGGAGGGCAGCACGGTGCGCAGGGTGGTGGCGTTGGACAGGTCGCTGCCCGACTCCGCGCCGAACACCACGGACGTGCGGCGGTGGTCGGCCCCGGTGTGCGGGTAGCCGGCGTCGACCAGGGCGCGGCGGGCGACCTCCAGCGCGAGCAGCTGCACAGGCTCGATCGCGCCCAGCGACGCGGGCGGGATGCCGTAGCCCAGCGGGTCGAACGGGATGCGCGGCAGGAAGCCGCCCCACCGCGAGGGGGTGCGCTCGCCGTCGCCCTCGGGGTCGTAGTAGACCCCCGGGTCCCACCGCTCGGCGGGGACCTCGGTGACGCTGTCGCGGCCGGCGAGCACGTTGGCCCAGAACGAGGCCAGGTCGGGCGCGCCGGGGAACACGCAGGCCATGCCGACCACGGCCACGCGCAGCGGCTCGGGCCCGGGTTCGACGACCGGTTCGGCCAGGGCCGCGCGCACCGCGCCCGCCCGGTCCCGCAGCCACCGGGCGGCGGACGCGCCGACCGCCTCGTGCAGGTCGGCGACCGTGGTGACGGCGTCGCGCAGCACGCTCACCTCACCCGCCATGAACATGCCCTCGGCCAGCTGCCGGTCCTCCGCCACCGGGCGCAGCTCGTCACCGACGCGCTCCAGGCCCTTGCTGGCCAGGCGCAGCCGACCGACGTTGAGCCGCTCCAGCCGCTCCCACGCCTCCCGGTCGGGCACGCCGTCGGCGCGCAGCCGCTCCCGCAGCGCGGTGAACTCCCCGGTGAACCCGCTGCTCACGCACCGGGTGGCGTGACCGGGGGCGGTCTCCAGCAGGTCGGTGCGCGCGGCGGCGACGACCTGCCGCTGGAACACCGGTCCGATGGCCCCGGTGTCGACGGCCTCGGCGGTGAACAGGTAGGCGGTGCCCATCAGCACGCCGACGCCGACGCCCGCGCGGGCCAGCGGCGCGGCGAGCGCGGCCACCATCGCGGCGGACCGCTCGTCGTGCACACCGCCGGCGAACAGGACGGTCAGGTCGTCGGCCGCGCCGCCCGAGGCCAGGTGGTCGAGCAGGACGTCCACCTGGGACTCCCACAGCGGGAAGCTGTTGCGCGGCCCGACGTGGCCGCCGCACTCCGCGCCCTCGAACACGAACCGCCGCGCGCCCGCCGCGAGGAACTGCCGCAGCAGGCCGGGCGAGGGCACGTGCAGGAACGCGGCGATGCCCGCGGCCTCCAGGTCGGCCGCCTGGGCGGGCCGCCCGCCCGCGATGATCGCGTGGGTGGGCCGGACCTCCCGCACCACCTCCAGCTGCGCGGTGCGCACGTCCTCGGCGGCGAAGCCCAGCACGCCGACGCCCCAGGGCGCGTCGCCCAGTTCGGCGCGGGTGCGCTCCAGCAGCTCGCGGGTCTGCGCCGCGCCGGACAGGGCCAGCGCGAGGAAGGGCAGGCCACCGGCCGAGGCCACCGCCGCGGCGAAGCCGGGCCGGTCGCTGACCCTGGTCATGGGGCCCTGCGCCACGGGCAGGGTGGTGCCCAGGTTCCGCGCGCCCGTCGAGCCCGCTCCGAGCACGGCGGGGGCCGCGTCGTCGGCGAGGGCGGCCAGCACGGCGTCGCGGACCGCGCGCACGGCGGCGCCGGGGGTGCGCCAGCGGCGGGCGAACACCGTCGCCAGGGCCACGTCCTGCCCGACCGGCAGGAACTGCTCGCGCGGGTCGTCGGCCCCGAGTCGGTCCCCGATGCCCTCGGCGGGCAGCTCCGGCACGCCGGGGCCGCGTCGGCGCAGCACCCGGAAGCCCTGGTGCAGCACGGTCTCGGAGCCGTCGAGGCCGTCGAGCGCGGCGGTGACCTCCAGCGGCAGCCCCGCCTCGGGGTAGCGCGCGAGCTGGGTGTCGAGCACGACGCCCGCCGCGCCGCCGGCGACCGCGGCCGCGGCGGTGTGGGGTCCGATGCCACCGGCCGCCCACACGGGCACGTCGACCGCGGCGAGCACCTGTTGCAGCAGCACGAAGGTGCTCAGCTCGCCGACCCGGCCGCCGGCCTCCCGGCCGCGCACCACCAGACCGGCCGCGCCCGCGGCCACCGCGGACCGGGCTTCGCCCAGGTCGGTGACCTCGACCAGCACGCGACGGCCGGGGAACTCGTCGGGCCGGCGGGCCGGGTCGGCGAGCAGCACGGTGCCCGCGCTGTCGGGCAGGTCCACCTCCGGGCAGCCGGGGCGGACCCGGACGCCGAACGACCCGGCGGTCCACCGCGCGGCCAGGTCCAGCGCGTCGGCCGCCGCCCGGGGGTCGCCCGGGGGCAGCTCCAGCACGCCGAGCCCGCCGGCGCGGGCGACGGCGGCGGTCAGCCGGGGTGCGGGGCGGTGCACCGGGTTCAGCGCGATGACGAGGTCGGAACGGTTGACCATGCATTACTCCCGGCAGCACGCTTCGGCAGAGCCGATGACGTGGAGTAGTGAAGGCAACCCGGTCCGTCGCGGTCAACGCCCCGAACCCTTGTCCTCACCCTTGTGAAGATGTCAAGGCCGGTGCTTGTTGCTTTCCGACAAAGCAGCGCCGATCTGCGGTGTTCTCCACCGGAGCCCGGATGCGGTTCACCCGCGGACACGGTCACGTCATCGCGTCGACACCGAAGTATTACGCGCAAACGGAAAAGTGTGATGCAACGCACACAGGTGCGACCACATCGGTGTAGGTCATTCGCAGCAGCGGCCTTGTGGTCCGAACGGACGCACCCACTTCGGTGGGTGGACAACCTGCCCTACTGAGCGGTAACGGCGGCCTGGCCAGGGCTCGCCGGGGGTGCGCCGGGGTGCCCCGGAGCCGGGCGCGCACGGCGGTCGACCCGCGCGCCCGGCACCTCCGGCCTCAGGTCAGGGCCGGGCGGAAGACGGTTTCCGGGCTGTACCGGGGCTCGCCGTCCGCCGCGTCCCCGAGGTAGAAGCGCGTCGCCATGGTGCGGTCGTCGAGGTCGAAGACCGTGCGCCACAGCGTGCGCAGCGGGGAGTCCCCGGACTTCCGACCGTCGAACCGCACCTCGTCGAGGGCCGCGCGCAGCCGCTCCGGCGACATCGGGCCGGCCTTCACCCGCTCCCCCAGCTTCTCCAGCCGCTGGTGGGTCAGCATGGTGTCCTCGTTGTCCCGGGGCGGGTCCGCCGGGTCGGGACGCCGGTGGAGCAGGTGGTTGGTCACGCTCAGCGAGTCGCCGTCGGCCTCGACGATGTGCTCGACGCCGCCGTGGCCGTGCTCCCAGACGAAGGCCCGGCCGGACGGGTCCGCGACCAGGTAGTGCAGCGGCGTGCCCAGGTCGTACTGCTTGGCCGTCAGCAGCGCCTGCTTGGCCTCCTCGACGTCCCGGCAGGTGTCGAGCACGAACCGGGGCAGCTGGCCCGAGCTGATGCCGACCTGCGGCCCGGCCGGCACGGGCGCGTTCGCGCTCTCCGCGTCCGCGACCAGGAGCACGACCACGAGCCCGTGCTCGTTGATGCCCTCCATGCAGCCGTCCAGCTCGTTCATCGTCACCACCGTGGTCGCCGGCCCGTCGTCGGGGACGCTGGTGATCACGTAGGGGCGCGAGGACATCGGCGGCTCGTCCTCCGGTCCCTGCTCGCCGGTCATCATCGCGACCAGCTGCTGCTGCCCGAGGGTGAAGAAGTCGTAGTTGCGGCCGACCAGGGTGTGCCCGTCGGCGGTCCGCGACGGCGCGCTCCAGGTGGCCGAGCAGCCGGAGCCGACCGGCAGGCTGGTGAGCCCGTCGAGGTGGACCGCGTCGTCGTCCGGCGCCACGCCCGCCACCTGCGCCGCGCCCGCCATGCGCGCGTGGTGCTGCGGCCAGTTGCGCTCGAACCAGGTGCGCCGCGCCCGGCCCACGGTCGGGTCGGCGGGCACCGGGCGCCAGCCCCGGCCCCTGGCCTCCTGGGCGAGCGCGCGGCCGACCTCGGATTGGCTGCCCGACACCACGAGGTGCCGCACGGTCATGAACTCACCGGTGCTGCCGGCGACGAGTTCGCGCGTCAAGTCCATCGGGGTACTCCGTTCCGGCGCGTGGGGTGCGTCCCTCCCGGGGTTCCCACCGCGACCGGCCGGGATGCCGCCCCGGCGGAGAAGAGGTCCAGGTACCACCGATCGGCCTACTCGGCGGTGCGCGGCTCACACCCCGACCGGCACGTCCCCGCGCAGCGTGATCCGGTGCATCACGCGCCGCAGGTCGCCGTAGTCGTCCACGGCGTAGTGAGCCGTGCTCCGGTTGTCCCACACCACCACGTCGCCCTCGGTCCACCGGTGGCGCACGGTGAACTCCGGCCGGCCCACCGCGGCGAAGAACACGTCCAGCAGGGCCCGGCTCTCCCCCTCGGTCAGGCCGAGCAGCCGCGTGGTGAAACCGGGGTTCACGAACAGGCTCCGCCGCCCCGACTCCGGGTGCACCCGGACCACGGGGTGCTCGACCGGCTCCAGCGAGCGGATGCGCTCCCCCTCCCAGGTGTTGCCCTCGCCGCCGAGGCGGTCGCGCAGGTACTCCTCGAAGTCCTTGCGCCCGTCGTGCAGCGCGGTGAGCCCGTCCGCCAGCGCGCGCAGCGGACCGGACAGGAACAGGTAGGCCGCCTCCAGGTCGGTCCAGCACGTGTCGCCGCCGGTGGGCGGCAGCGTCACGGCCCGCAGGACCGACCCGAGCGGCGGCCGCGCCATGAACGTGACGTCGGTGTGCCACACGGGCGCCTTGCCGCCGTCGCCCGCGTCCAGCACGTAGATCTCGGGGTGGTCGGCGTCCAGGCCCGGCACCACCGGGTGGGCCGGCGTCGGCTCGCCCAGCGCGGCGGCGAACGCGCGGTGCGCGGTCGGGGTCAGCGACTGGCCGGGGAACACGAGCACCTTGTGCTCGACCAGGGCCGCGCGCAGCCGCGCGCCCTCCTCTGCGGAGGCGACGTCGTTGAGGTCGACGCCGGTCACCCGGGCGCCGAGGGTCGGGGTGAGCGGTTCGAAGTGCGTCATGGTTCTCCCCACTGGGTTCAGGCCGCGATCGCGCGGACGGCTCCGGCGACCTCGCCGCGCAGCGCGGCGAACTCCGCCGACCCGCGCAGCTCGTCGGCCGGCACACCGGAGCGCGGCAGCGGCACGGGCAGGTCCAGCACCACCCGACCGGGCCGGTCGGACAGCACGACGACGCGGTCGGCGAGGAACACGGCCTCGTCCACGCCGTGCGTCACGAACACCACGCCCCGCTCGCCGTCGGTCAGCGAGCGGACGTCCTCCTGGAGCCGTTCGCGGGTCAGCGCGTCCAGCGCGGCGAACGGCTCGTCCATCAGCAGCAGCCGGGGCCGGGCGGCCAGGGCGCGGGCGATCGCCACCCGCTGCTGCTGGCCGCCCGAGACCTCCCACGTGCGGCGCGGCGCGAGGTCGGCCAGGCCCACCTGGTCCAGCAGCTCGCGGGTCCGCCGCGGCCGGTCCGCACGCGGCACGCCCGCCCAGCGCAGCGCGGTGGCGATGTTGCCGCCGACGGTCTGCCACGGGAACAGCCGGGGCTGCTGGAAGACCGTGCCGACATCCCGCCCGGCCACGGGCGTGCCGCCGAGCACCCGCGCCTCGCCCGCGGTGGGTCGCTCGAAGCCGCCGACCAGCCGCAGCAGGGTGCTCTTGCCCGAGCCCGAGGGCCCGACGACCACCAGGAACTCGCCCGGGTCGACGCGCAGGTCCAGCGGCCCGAGGGCGGGCACCTCGGCTCGACCGGCCCGGTACCGGTGCTCGACGCCGACCAGCTCCACCAGCGGCTCACCCACGGGGCGCCCGCAGGGCCGCGCGGAACGTCTCCAGGTCCGGCACCGAGTCGACCTTCTTCTGCCCGTGCAGGAACTCCGCGGTGGCCCGCAGCTGCTCGGCGAGCCGGCCGGGGGACCCGGGCGGGCCGAAGTACTCGGGCGCGAGCTGCTCGGCGTGGTCGAGGTAGATGTTCTGCTCCAGCTGGGACAGCGCGTCGTCCACGCCCGCGCCGAGCTGCCGCGCCACGGCCTCCGCGACCACCCGCGGCTCGGTCTTGATCTTCTTGAGCGCGTCGTCCGTGGCGGCCAGCCACTGGTCGACCACGTCGCCGTTCCGCTCGATGAACTCCTTGCGCCCCACGGTGAACGTCAAGGTCGGCTTGCCCTCGGCGGCGAGCTCCGCGCTGTCGGTCAGCGTCACGCCGTCCTGCTGGAGCACGCCGAGCACCGGCGTCCACACGTACGCGCCGTCGATGTCGCCGCGCTGCCAGGCGGCCTGGATGTTCTGCGGCTCCAGGTCCACCAGGGTGACCGAGGCCGGGTCGACGCCCGCCCGCTCGAAGGCGGCCAGCAGGCTGTAGTGCGCGGTCGAGCTGAACGGCGCGGCGACCTTGCGGCCGGCCAGGCCCGCGATGTCGGTGACGCCGCTGTCCTTGCGCACCACCAGGGCCTCGCTGTCACCGATGACGTTCAGCAGCTCGATGACCTGGTAGGGGATGTTCAGCGGCGCGCTCAACCCGGCCGCGGCGGGGCTGCTGCCGATGACCGCCAGGTCGATCGCGCCGCCGAGGAAGGCGGTGTTGATGCTCGCGCCGGAGTCGAACGAGGTCCAGGTGATCTCGTGGTCGGGCAGCGCCGCCTCCAGCACGCCCCGGTCCTTGACCAGCAGGGTGCTGTCGGCGAAGTTCTGGTAGGCGATGCGGACCCGGGGGCGCTCGCCGGCCCCCGAGGTGGACGAGCCGCCGACCCCGCACGCCGCCAGCACCGGTGCGGCGGCGAACAGGGACAGGACCGATCTGCGGGTGACGGGCATGGTGGTGCTCCCGGTGTAGGCGCTCACGCCCGCCCGCGCCACGGCGAGACGGCGCGTTGCAGCGCGAGGAGGGCGGTGTCGATGAGCAGCCCGGTCACGCCGATGACGACGAGACCGAGCAGGACCACCGCGGTCTGGTTGTAGCGCTGGGCGTTGAGGACCATGCCCCCGATGCCGTCCGCGCCGTTGACGGTCTCGGCGGCCACGACCGAGCTGTAGGCGATGCCCACGGCCAGCCGCACGCCGGTCAGGATCTCCGGCGCGGACGCGGGCAGGACCACGGCGGTGACGACGCCCAGCCGGTTCGCGCCGAGCGCGTGGGCGGCCTCGACGTACTGCCGGTTGACCCCGGTGACGGCGGCCGCGGTCGCCACCGCGACGGGCGGGAACGCGGCCACCACCAGCAGGTAGACCTTGGGTTCCTCGTCGATGCCGAACCAGATGACCAGCAGGCTGAGGTAGGCCAGCGGCGGCAGCGCGCGCAGGAACGTCACGAACGGCTCGGCCACCGCGCGGACCAGCGGGACCAGGCCCATGACCAGCCCGAGCCCGATGCCGACCAGCACGCCGTAGAGGACGCCGTAGCCGACCCGGCGCAGGCTGACCCCGAGCCGTTCCAGAACGGTGGACCCCGCGTACCCGCCCTGGCCGTTGCCCGCGTCGGAGGCGGAGAGCAGCTGGTCCCACACCTGTCCGGGCCCGGGGAGGACGGCCGGCGGCCAGAACTCCGCGAGCACGAGCAGCTGCCAGATCGCCAGCAGCACCGGCACCGCGGCCACGCGCACCAGCACCGAGTGCGGTGCCGACAGCGCGGCACCGCGTCGTTCCTCCTGCGCCATGGGGACTCCGTGCGGGGGGCGGGAAAAGCGGTCGGCGGCGAATGTACAGAAACGCACATCCCCCGAACGCCTTTCCCGCTCCGTGGACACGACGGGGGAAAGTGGTTGTGCCGGTGGGGATTTCGTGGGATTCACCCCGAGGAATTACCTCGGACCACGATCGTATCGGCGCGACGATCCTTTTGATTTCCGATATCGCTGTACCCGCCGCGCCGGAGGGGGCCCGCTCAGCCGTAGGTGGGGTGCTGGGGCCAGCCGGCGGGCGAGTCCTCCCAGTCCTCCTGGCGGCCGTAGGGGGCGAGGTCGGAGACGACGTTGGTGAAGACCAACCGGTCCACGCCCCGGGAGGTGGTGTTGTAGGTGCGGTACACCTCCTCGCCGTCGCGCAGGAACACGCTCAGCATGAAGCCGCCGCCCGCACCGCAGTCCTCGGCGAACGACGTGCCGTGCGAGGACACGAACGGCAGCGTCCAGCCCTTGCGCGCCTTGTACTCCTCGATCTGCGCCAACGGCATGTTCGACACCGTCGCCCAGCTGATGCCGCGCGCGGCCAGGCCGGGCAGCGCGGTCGGCGGGACGTTGTCGGTGAACCCGGTGCAGCCGGGGCAGTAGTGGTCGGGGCCGTTGTCCATGAACTGGTACACCACCAGCTGCGGGCGCCCCTCGAACAGGTCGAGCAGCGTCCTGGGGCCGTCCGGTGAGGCGAAGGTGTAGTCGTTGCCGAACCCGACCATCGGCAGGCGGCGGCGCCGGGCGGCCAGGGCGTCCTGGGCGCGCGTGAGTTCCTTCTCCGCCACCACCAACTCGTCGCGCGCCCGTTGCCACTCCCGCGCCGACACGATCTCCGGTTTTGCCATGGCGCGATCCTGCCGCAGACCACCGACAGGATCGTTCCTCGCCGTCCGGGTCCGAGGACGGTCACCGACCCACGCCCCCGTACGGAGCCGGGACCTTCCCCGAGGCGTGCTGCTCGGCCCGGTCGGCGAGGAGGGTTGCCGTAGCGACGTCGCGGAGCTGCGCGCCGCCGGGGCGGTCGACGTGCTCGAGGACCTGACCGGGATCGACCGCGTGCGGCCCGCGCTCACCCGCTGACGTGGCAGCGGGTGCCGTCGTCGTGGGCCAGCAGCAGCGGCATCGCGTCGAGCGGTTCCGGGGTCCACGGCCGGTCGGTCAGCAGCGCCGCCGACGAGGCGTAGCCGGGGCCCGCGTCGAGGTCGCGCAGCGTCACCGGTGTGCCCAGCGGCTCCGGGCCCGACCACCCGAGCAGGCGGGGCGGCTCGTCCGGCGCGCTGAGCCGCACCGCGCCCGGCGGCACCGACAGGCCGTGGCCGGTCGCCTTGAGCACCGCCTCCTTGCGTGCCCAGGCCAGGGTGAACCCCGGCCCGGCCGGGCAGCCGGCCAGCTCGGCCACGCGCGGGTCGACCGGTCGGACCTCCTCGACGTCCACCCCGACCTCGGCGCCCCAGGCGAACGCGACCACGACCCGGTCCCCCGAGTGCGACACGGAGAAGTGCACCCCGCGCGGCTCGGCCAGGCGCGGTTTGCCGTTGGCGCACCCGCACCGCGAGCACGAGGTGGTGAGCCGGACCCCGGTCGGCGCGACCCCGAGCTCCCGCCCGAGCCGCAACCGGACCAGGGCCCGGCCGGTGACGTGGCGCAGCAGCGCGTCCCGGTCGCGGAAGCGGGCGCACCGGGCGCGCTCGTCGGGGTCGAGCAGCCCGGCCACCCCGTCGACCGGGCGCGCCCACCACACCTCGCACCGCACGGCGGTCAGCGCACCGCCTGCGGCGCGCGCAGCAACGCGCGCATCCCGTCGAAGCACTCGTCCAGGTCCTCCGACAGCGAGAACTCGTGCACCGGCAACCCGGCCAGCAACCCGCGCAGGTCGGCCTCCACCGCGGCGAGCACCGCCTGGTCGGTCTTGCCGGTGGCGAAGTCGCCGCGGCACAGCTCGACGGCCTCGGTCACGCCCAGCGGCCGGGTCCCGGTGGAACCGTCGCGGACCAGGAACACCGCGGCCTCGGGGCGGGCACGCGGGCGCAGCCGGTCGGACAGCGCGTCGGGCAGCCGGACGCGGCTCTTCCGGCCCTCGTCGATCTCGCTGATCAGCGCGCCGTCGAGCACGGTGGCGCGGTCGATCGTGGCGCGGTCGAGGTAGACGGCGCGCGGGTAGCCCCACACGACACCGGGTTCGTCGTCCAGGTGCCGCACCATGATGTCCTCGCCGGCCAGGTCGGCGCCGCGCTCCAGGCACCAGAAGCTGAACGTCGACTTGCCCGTGCCGGTCGGCGCGGACACCAGCGCCACCTGCCCGTCGACGCCGACGGCACCGGCGTGCAGCGGGTAGTGGCGGGGCGAGCGGCACACCAGGTAGAGGAACAGCCGCTCCAGGATGAAGCGGCCCCACACGACCTGGTCGTCCAGGTCGCCGCGGGCCAGGGTGACGGTGGCCCGCCACCCGTCCGGCTCGACCACCGCGCGCGAGTTGCCGGTGTCGATGGTGATCGGGTCGGACGCGATCACCTCCAGCGTGTGCGGCGGGTCGACCGTGGGCACGCCCGCGCCGTCGGTCACCTCGAAGGTCAGGCGCACCTCCGGGGCCGACGCGGGCGGCTCGGCGACGCCGAAGAACAGGTCGACGGCCTCGCGCGCCTCGGGGTGCACCGAGCACACGACGCGGAAGCCGTAGCACTCGCGGACGATCTCCAGCATGGGTTGACCTGCTCTCACTCGGTTAGCCGGCCGAACCGGCTGCGCACGAACAGCAGCGGCGGCCGGTCGGACAGGACGTCGAACGCGCGGACCGCGCCGATCACCACCGTGTGGTCACCGGCGGCGTGGACCTGCTCCACCACGCAGTCGAAGAAGCTGACGCCGTCGGTGAGGATCGGCGCCGAGGAGTGCGGCGCGGGCCGCCAGGGGATGCCGTCGAACGCGCCCGCGCCGTCCGGCCGGGCCCGGCCGGCGAACCACCGCGCCACCTCCTGCTGCGCGTCGGCGAGCACGGTGACCGCGAAGACCCCGGACCGCCGGAGCCGCTCGCAGGTCCGGGAGCCGTTGCCCAGCGACACCAGGACCAGCAGCGGGTCCAGCGAGATCGAGGTGAACGAGCTGACGGTCATGCCGCACGGCAGGCCGTCCTCGACCGTGCTCAGCACGGTCACCCCGGTCGGGAACCGGCCCGCGGCGTGGCGGAACCGCCTGCCCAGGTCCTGCTCCACCGCGGTGCTCACGTCGTGGCCGCGAGCGGCGCCGAGGTCAGCTCCCGCAGCCGGTTGAGCTGCTCCAGGCCGGCCAGGACGGTCCGCTGCGGCAGGCCGAAGTCGATCAGGCAGGCGATCTCGTCCACGTCGATGGCCCGCGCCCGCTCGACCACGCGCGCCGCCTTGTCGACCGTGCCCAGCAGCGCGCCGTCGTCGTAGTAGCGGTCGAACGCCCGCTCGACGAGGAAGTCCACGTCCTTGGCGCGCAGCTTGCTCGGGTCGACCTTGCGGGCGCTGCCCTGCCGCGAGCCCAGCAGCAGGCCGAGCGAGCTGCGCAGGTAGTCGCACATCGGGCCGCGCACCTGCTCGCGCACCACGTCCTCGTCCTCGCCCAGGAAGGTGTGCACCATGAGCGCGACGTGCCCCTCCGAGCCGTTCTCCCGGGAGGCGGCGCGGTACTCGGCGATCTTCCCGGCCAGCTCGTCGAGGTCCTGGCCCAGCAGGTGGGTCAGCAGCCCGGCCCCGGCGCGGCCGGCGTTGCGGAAGGTCTCCACGCCGCCCGCGCTGGTGATCCACACCGGCAGCTCCGGCTGCACCGGCGGCGGGAAGACCCCGACCCGCTGCGGCGCGCCGGTGCCGTCGACCACGTCGACCTGCTCGCCGCGCCACAGCCGGCGCACCTGGTCGGTGTAGTCGATGAGCACCTGCCGGCGGTCGGCGTAGTTCTCCGGCTTGAGCGCGAAGTCCACGGCGTGCCAACCGGAGGCGAAGGACAGGCCGACGCGACCGCCCGAGAGGTTGTCCACGACGGACCACTCCTCGGCGATGCGCAGCGGGTTGTGCAGGGGCGCGACGACGCTGCCGGCCCGGATCTGGATGCGCTCGGTGATGGTGGCGACGGCGGCGCCGGTCACCGACGGGTTGGGGTAGAGCCCCCCGAACGAGTGAAAGTGGCGTTCGGGCGTCCACACGGCGGTGAAGCCGTTGCGGTCGGCGAACCGCGCGCCGTCCAGCAGGAGCCGGTAGCGGTCGGTGTCGAGTTCGCGGCTGTCGTTGGCGAAGTAGAAGAGGCTGAAGTCCATCGTGTCCCCCAAGGGTGTGGTTCAGGCCGGGAGGGCGCTCTCGGCGGGCTGCTGCGGCCTGGTGCTCTGGGCCCAGCGGGCGACGGCGGGCGCGGCCAGGCCGGCGGCGAGCAGGACGACGGCGAAGACGAGCCAGCCCGGCCAGCCGAACCCGATCACGAGCGTGGTGGCGGCGACCGGCGTGATCACCGAGCCGAGCTGGGTCGACATGCCGAACAGGCCCTGGTACTGGCCCTGCGCGTGCTCCGGGGCCAGCTCGTAGGCCAGTGCCCACGACCCCGCGCTGTAGAGCAGCTCGCCGAACACGTGCACCAGCGCGCCCAGGCCCAGGGCCACCACCGCCAGCCACGCCGGCTGGTCCGCCGCCAGGGCGAACAGGCCGCAGCACACCGCGAGCAGGACGCCGCAGCGCCGCAGCGCCCGCGCCCCGCCCTCGACGTCCTCGCTGCCCTGGCTGGCGCGCACCTGGAACAGCACCACCATGATCGTGTTGAGCAGCAGGATGGCGGAGTACACCCAGGTCGGGGCCTCGGTGCGCTCGGCGATCCAGATGGGCAGGGCGACGGTGAGGATGCCGCCGTTCATCACCAGGACCGCGTTGAGCAGCGCGACGACCGCGAACGGCCGGTCGCGCAGCACCACCCAGGTGGGGCCGTCGTCCTCCGCCGACTTCGCCGCGGGCGGCACGTTCGGCGCCTTGAGGAACACCAGGCCCGCCACCACGTACAGCACGCCCGCGGCGAACAGCAGCGACACGTAGCCCGGCCGCGAGTCGAAGTGCAGGGCCACCCCGCCGGCGACCGCGCCGATCGACACACCGATGTTGGTGATCGACCGCAGGTACGCCCTGGCGCGCACCCGGTCCTTGCCCTTCGTCACGCCCGCGACCAGCGCGCCGCGGGCCGCGTCCGCCGCCGACTGCGCCGAGATCACCAGCGTGGAGGCGAGGACGAACCCGACGAAGCCGCCGACGAGGGCGTAGGTGCAGATCGTCAGCCCCTGGAGGGCCACGAACGCGATCGCCGCGGTGCGGGCGCCCAGCACGTCCGCCACGCGCCCCGCCGGGATGCTGACCAGCATCCCGAGCACGGCCGCGATCGTCATGCCCAGGCCCACCTGGGTGGCGGGGATGCCGACGGAGCGGGTGAAGAACAGCACGGTGACGGAGATGAGCACACCGTTGCCGACCGTCCGCGCCAGGTTGCTCGCGGCGAGGACCCGGATCGGCCCGCGGTCGGGGATGAGGTGCCGGACGAAGGACGGTACGGCCGCCATGGGGGTGTTCCTCTGCTTCCTGGTTCGGGTCAGACGAGGTCCGGCGCGGTGAGCAGCTCGCGGAGCCTGCCCCGGTCCGCCTTGCCGTTGGCGTTGAGCGGCAGCGCGTCCAGGTGGACGTAGCGCCGCGGCACCATGTGCACGGGGATCTTCTTGCGCAGCCACAGCAGGAACGCCGTCGACTCGACCGGGCTGCCGGTGTGGAAGCCGACCAGCTCGGTGTCGTCACCCCTGCGGTGCGCGATGACGACGGCCTGCGAGACGTCCGGGTGCTTGCGCATCGCGGCCTCGACCTCGCCCAGCTCGACGCGGTAGCCGCGGACCTTCACCTGGTTGTCGAGCCGGCCCAGGTGGACCCACTCCCCCTGCTCGACGCGCACGCGGTCGCCGGTACGGTAGTAGTGCGCGGGGGTCAGCGGGCCGTCGCCGTCGTAGGGCTCGGCGCGCTCGCCGTCGAAGGCGAGGAACCGGCCGGCGTTGTCGCCCGGGTCGAGGTAGCCGTCGAAGCGCTGGGAGCCGCGCACGCACAGCTCGCCCTCCTGCGCCGGGCGGCCGTCCTCGTCGAGCACCACCCGGTCGAGGAAGTCGTACACCGGACCGATCGGCACGGTGTCGTTCGA
Source organism: Saccharothrix lopnurensis (assembly GCF_042658445.1). Classification (NCBI taxonomy): domain Bacteria; kingdom Bacillati; phylum Actinomycetota; class Actinomycetes; order Pseudonocardiales; family Pseudonocardiaceae; genus Saccharothrix; species Saccharothrix lopnurensis. The sequence goes on from NZ_JBHSQO010000027.1 coordinate 14,900, forward strand.
CGTCCCCGGCCAGTCGGCGGGGTCGGCGGGCAGCCGGTACTCGGTGCACGCCACGGTCAGCTCGGTGGGGCCGTAGACGTTCTCGATCACCGCGTCCGGGGCGACCGCGTGCCACGCGGCGGCCTGCCGCGCGGTCAGCTGCTCGCCGATGAACACGCTGTGGCGCAGGGTGTTCACCAGGCCGGTGGGCAGGTTGCCCAGCTCGGCGCTGACCGAGACCACCGACGGCACCGAGAACCAGTGCGTGATGCCGTGGTTGACCAGGTAGTCCACCGGCGTGAGCAGCTCGTTGCGCTGCGGCGCGACCAGCGTCGCGCCCCCGCCCCAGGTGACGAACAGGTCGAACACCGACGGGTCGAAGGTCAGGTCGAACGTGTGCGACATCCGGCAGCCCGGCTCGACCCGGTAGCGCTCGATGTTGTGCGCGATGTAGGGCGAGAGGTTGCGGTGCCGGACGGGCACGCCCTTCGGCCGCCCGGTGGACCCGGAGGTGAACAGCACGTAAGCCACGTCGTCCGGGGACACCGCGTACGGCGGGAGGTCCGCCTCCACCGCGCCGGTGTCGGTGATGTCGGCCTCGGTCAGCCGCACCACCGTCGGCACGAGCGCGTCCAGCTCGGCGTCGCGCTGGGCGGCGCCGGACTCGTCGACCACGACGAGGTCCACGCCCGCCAGCTCGCACACCATCCGGTTGCGGTCGGCGGGGTAGGCCGGGTTGAGCGGGGTCACGGTGGCCCCGAGCCGCAGCGCGGCCAGGTAGCCGGTGAACGCGACCCGGCTGCGGGCCGCCAGCAGCGCCAGCCGCCGCGGCGGCGCGCCGTGCTCCCGCAGCAGCCGGTCTGCCAGCGACACGACCTCGCGGTGCAGCTGCCCGTAGGTCACGGCCTCGCCGCGGACCTCCAGCGCGGGCCGGTCCGGGTGGCGGCGCACCGAGCCCTCGAACCACTCGTAGAGGGTGCGACCGCCCAGCTCGGGCGCGTGCACGGACATGGTGGTCGTCTCCGGCTGCCGCGTGGGCACCAGGTGCAGCCGCTCCACGCCCTCCGGCCCCACCGGGGGCGCCAGCTCGGCCGCGCAGCGGCAGGCGGTGTCGGTGAACCCGGCGAAGCGGTAGGCCACCTCCATCATCCGGTTGCGGTCGGTGCGCCGGAAGTCCGCCACCAGGTGGGCGCCCGCGCGGGCGGCCTGGTCGGTCAGCCAGCGCAGGATCACCGCGCCGGTGCCGAACGCGACCACGCGGCACGAGGTCGCGAGCAGCTTGAGGTTCCACACCCCCGCGTGCTTCTCGATGAGCATCACGCCGATGGCGCCGTGCGGGCCGAAGCGGTCCCTCAGCGTCGCCACCAGCACCTCGTGCCGCGGGTCGGCGATCAGCGCGCGCAGGTCGGCGTCGGAGTAGTGCACGCCGGTGGCGTTCATCTGGCTGGTGCGCAGGGTCAGCTCCTCGACCCGCGCCAGCGCCTCCTCACCGGCCCGCTCGATGCGCAGCTCCAGCTCCAGCGACCGGAGGAACTCCTCGTCCGCGCCGCTGAACTCGGCCCGCGCGGCGTCGCGCTGGAACCCGGCCTGGTACATCCGGCGCCGCTGCCGGGAGTCCTCGGTGACCACCGGGGTGAACTCCGGCAGGTCGAGCAGGGCCAGTGCCCGCTCGGCCTCGTAGCAGCGCACCTCGGGCAGGTGGTAGGCCACCTCGGCGCGCTCGGTCGGCTGGTCGTCGATGAACGCGATGGTGCGCGGCGCGAAGTTCAGCGCGTCCGCGATCGCCCGCACCGAGCCCGACTTGGGGCTCCAGCCGATCTGCGGCAGCACGAAGTACTCCGCGAGGCCCAGCTCCTCCAGCTTGGCCCACGCCTGGTCGTGGTCGTTGCGGCTGGCGACGGACTGGAGGATGCCGCGCGAGTCCAGCTCGACGACGACGCGGCGCAGCTCGTCGACCAGCTCGACCTCGCCGTCCTCCAGCAGGGTCCCCCGCCACAGCGTGTTGTCCAGGTCCCAGACCAGGCACTTGACCGCCGGCTGCTCGCTCACCCGTGCTCCCCCTTCGTTCACACTTCCCACAGCGTCACCGCCCAGGCCGCGACCGGGCTGTTGTTGAGCACCAGCACCAGGTCACCCCGCCCCAGCTCCCCGGAGGCCAGCAGGCGGTCGAGGTTGAGCACGACGTCCATCGCGCCCAGGTGCCCCAGCTCGCGCAGGTGCTGCCCGCACACCGGGTGGATGGGCACGCCGAGCAGGGTGGTGTAGAAGTCGTAGGCGCTCGCGGTGACGTTCTGCATGAGCGTCGCGCCCACGTCGGCCTTGGTCACGCCCGCGTCGGCCAGCACCTGGTCGACCAGCCGGTCCAGCCGCTTCTGGCTGTGCATGGCCAGGTCGAAGCGGTAGCGGTCGGCCGACTGGCACTCCTCGCGCCACTCGTACCAGGGTGCCTGCTTGTAGTCGACCCGGAACAGGTCGTGGAAGCTGCCGTCGGTCTCCATCCGGTGCGCCCGCAGCACCGGCCGCCCGCCGCGCACCATCGTCATGGCGTACGCGCCGTCGCCGATGACGGTGACCGGGTAGCGGATGCGGTCAGCGCCGGTCGGCCTGCTGGCGTGGGCGATCAGGACGCTCTCCCGCGACGGGTCCGCCACCAGCAGGTCGCGGGCGAGCGCCCAGGCCGCGCTGGAGCCGGTGCAGCCCAGGCCGTCCACGGTGAACGAGAACGACGCCAGGCCGCTGCCGTGGGCCACCGCGCCCACGTCCGAGCCGAGCAGCACCTCCGGCGAGCGGGGGCTGACCAGCATCAGCACGTCCGGCTGCCCGGGGTTGGCCGCGAGCAGCTCGCGGCACGCCCGCGCGGCCAGGTCCGTGGTGGGCTCCTCGTCGAAGACCGCGACGGTCTCCACGCCCGCGGCCCGCGCGAACTCGGCCTCCTCGTGGGCGAGCGAGGCGAACTCGGGCAGGTCGACGACCTTGGCGCGGTCGTCGGGCAGCACGCAGCGGATGGCGCCGATGCCGATGCCGGCGCCCCCGGCCCCGGTCGGGGCGCTCACGACGCCACCGCCAGGGCGTGCTCTGCCAGCACGAGCCGGCAGATCTCGTTGCTGCCCTCGATGATCTCCATGAGTTTCGCGTCCCGGTAGGCGCGGGCGACGACGTGGCCGTCCTCGGCGCCCGCGGAGGCGAGCACCTGCACGGCGGTCGAAGCCTGTCGCGCGGCGTTGGTGGCACTGACGTGCTTGGCCACCACGGCGGCGGTGACCATCTCGGGCGAGCTGTCGTCCCAGCACCGGCTGGCGTGCTCGCAGACCCGGGTGGCCACCTGCTCGGCCACCAGCAGGTCCGCCAGGTGCCCGGCGACGAGCTGGTGCTCGGCCAGCGGCCGGCCGGACTGGACCCGGGAGGCCGCGTGCCGCGTGGCCGCAGTCAGGCAGGCCCGCAGGATGCCGACGCAGCCCCAGGCCACGGACACGCGGCCGTAGGTCAGCGCGGTGGTGACCAGCATGGACACCGGCTGCCCCGCGCCGCTGAGCAGCGCGTCGAGCGGCAGCCGGACGTCGCGCAGCTCCACCGTGGAGTGACCGGCCGCGCGGCAGCCCATCGGGTCGGGCACCGGGCGGACGGACACGCCCGCGCCGGTGGTCGCCGCGACCACCGCGGCGGCGCCGTCGCCGAACCGCCCGACCACGACCAGCAGGTCCGCGTACCCGGCGCCGGTGAGCCACACCTTGGTGCCGTCCACCACCACCGAGTCGCCCTCGACCCGGATGGTGGTGCCCATCGCGGACAGGTCGCTGCCCGCGCCGGGCTCGCTGAACCCGATGCCGACCAGCTCACCGCCGGTGAGGCGGGACAGGTAGTGCTTGCGCTGCGCGGCGGAGCCGAACCGCTGCACCGCCCACGCCGCCATGCCCTGCGAGGTCATCAGGCTGCGCAGCGAGCTGCACAGCGAGCCGACGTGGGCGGTGAACCCGCCGTTGTCCAGGCTGGACCAGCCCCGCCCGCCGAAGCGGGCGGGCACCTCGGCGCACAGCAGGCCCTCCTCGCCCAGCCGCCGGACCACCTCGGTGGGGATGCGGCCCGCGCGGTCCCACTCGCCGGCGCGGTCGCCGACGAGCCCGGTGACCAGCGCGCGGGCCTCGCTCAGGTCGTCACTCACCGCTGCCCTCGTCCTGGAGCCTGCGCACCAGCGCGACCATCGCGTTGACGGTGCGGAAGTTGTCCAGCTTGAGGTCCTCGCCCGCCACCGAGACGTCGAACGCCTTCTCCAGCGCCATCACGAGCTGGAGCGCGAACAGCGAGGACACCGCGCCCGACGCGAACAGGTCCGTGTCGGGGGCCCAGGTCTTCTTGGTGTGCTGCTCGATGAAGCGCAGCACGTGCTGCTCGATCTCGGCGTCGCTCCGGCCGGTGGTGGTGGTCTGCCGGGGGGTAGACAGGGTCACGACTGTGCCTCTCCGTGTTCGTAGAAACCGCGGCCGGTCTTGCGGCCGTGGTCGCCGGCGGCGACCTTCGCGACCAGCAGGTCGCACGGCTCGTAGCCGAGGTCGCCGGTGCGTTCGCGCAGGACCCTCAGGGAGTCCACGACGTTGTCCAGGCCGATCAGGTCCGCGGTGGCCAGCGGGCCGGTGCGGTGCCCGAGGCAGCCCTGGAAGACCGCGTCCACCGCCTCGGGGGTGGCGCGGCCCTCCTCGACGATGCGGGCCGCCTCGTTGATCATGCGCTGGAGGATGCGGTTGATGACGAACCCGGGCCCGTCCCCGACCACGACGCCCTCGCAGTCGAGCGCCGCCAGCAGCGCGTCGGTGCGGTCCTTGGCGTCCTGCCCGGTGCGCGGGCCGTGGATGACCTCGACGGTGCGGATCAGGTAGGGCGGGTTCATGAAGTGGATGCCGACGAGCTCCTCGGGCCGGGCGGTCCAGTCGGCCTGCTCGTCCACCGGGATGGCCGAGGTGTTGGTCACCAGCAGCGTGCCGGGGCGCACCGCCGCGGACACCTCCGCGAGCACCTTGGCCTTCACCTCGGGCAGCTCGGTCACGGCCTCGATGACGGCGTCGGCGTCGGCCAGCCGGTTCACCGAGGTGGTGGTGACCAGCTCGCCGACCGAAGCGGTGCGCGGCAGCCTGCCCATGAGCTGGGCCAGCCGCAGCTGCTGCGCCACGTTGTCCCGGGCGCGCTCCAGCACGGCGTCGTCCACGTCGACCAGCACCACGGGCAGGCCGCGGCCGATCGCCAGCGTCGCCAGGGCCGTGCCCATCGTGCCCGCGCCCACCACGCCGAGCCGGTTGATCCCCTGCTCGCTCATCGAACCTCCACCAGGTCTTGGTCGTCCACGTCGGACCGGACGAGCAGGTCGCCGATCAGGTCGCCGAACTTCGGGTGCCGCTCGGCGAGGAAGGTCAGGCAGCGCCGCAGCAGGTCACCGGTCGGCGCGGAGCCCAGCTCGGCGCGCTCCAGCCACGGCCGCCAGGCGACCGCCTCCAGGCCGTCCTCGTCCAGCTCGTGGCCGTCGAGCTCGTAGAGGGCCATCGTCGACAGCAGCCCGCTGCCGGTCTCCAGCGCCTTGTCCGCGACCCGCCGCTGCCAGGTCTCCGGGGTCACCGCCTCGGTCCGCCAGCCGGCGCCGGCCAGCAGCCCGAACAGGCGGCGCGGGCTGAAGCTCTTGCGGTCCACCAGGTGGTAGACCCGCCCGACCGAGCCGGGCGAGACGGTCAGCTCGGCCATCGCCCTGGACACCACGTCCACCGGGGCCATCGGCATGGCGCGGTCGTCGAGCGGGTGCGCGCCGACCGCGAGGCCGCTGGTGAGGACGTTCCAGATGAGGTCCTTGTCGTTGCAGGCGCCGGTCTTGGTCGAGCCGAGGATGAACCCGGGCCGGAAGATCCGCACCCGCATCCCGTCCTGCTCGGCGCGCTCCAGCAGCCGCTCGGCCACCCACTTGCCGACGCCGTAGCCACCCTGCTGGGGGTCCAGCGGCTGGTCGCGGGTCTCCAGGATCTTGTTGTCGGTGCCGAGCGCGTAGTGCGTGGCCGCGACGGTGGAGACGAAGCTGAAGTCGCGGATGCCGTGCCCGCGCATCCAGCGCAGCAGGTCGACCGTCGCCAGGACGTTGTCCTCGCGCAGCACGCGGTAGGGCTCGGTGAACACCACCTTGGCCGCGCAGTGCAGCACGTAGCCGATCCGGCCGGCCAGCTCGCCGTCCCGGTAGGACTCCAGCAGCCCGGTGACGTCCCGCAGGTCGCCCAGGACCAGGTGCACGCGGGCCGGGTCGGGCTCGGGCAGGCCGAACTTGGCCGAGGCGTCGCGCAGCCGCTGCCGGGCCCGCGCCTCGTCGTCCGCGCGGACCACGCAGTACACCCGGCCCTCGGTGACCGCGAGCAGCTCGTGCAGCAGGAACGTGCCCAGGAAGCCGGTGGTGCCGGTGAGCAGCACGTCCCGGCCCGGCGCCTCGAACGGCGCCAGCTCGCCCAGCGGCAGCTGGAGGTCGCGGTCCACCAGGTCGCCGTCGCCGTCGGCGATCGGGTCGATGTCGGACGAGCCGCGCTCGGCGCCCGCCCGCAGGCCGCGCACGATCTCGGCGATGCGCCGCACGGTGGCCTTGCTGCCGCCCGCCCGGTGCACGTTGACCAGCACGTCGAACCGCTTCTGGATCTTGAGCACCATCTGCACGGACAGCAGCGACGAGCCGCCGAGCGCGCCGAACTCGTCGTCCAGGCCGACCCGGCCGCCACCGAACAGGTCGCGCCAGACCTCCAGCAGGCCCTGCTCCACGTCGTCGGCGCCCACCACGGGCTCGGTCGACGGGGCGGCGGGGACGGCCGCGCACGCCGGCGCGGGCGTGGCGTGCAGGGCCGGGTAGCGGTCCAGCGCCCAGGCCCGGCGGCGGGACAGCGGGTAGGCGGGCAGCGGCACGCGGCGGCCGGTGCCGTCGGACAGCGCGGCCCAGTCCACCTCGACGCCGTGCAGCCAGGCGTCGGTGATCGCCTCGTCGACGTCCCCCGGCGCGGACACCACGTGGGTGTTCGGCGGCGGGTTGTCCTCGGGCCCGGCGACGACCTCCACGTCCGCCCCGAAGGCGAGCGCGAAGCGGTCGAGCACCGCCTGCTCGACGCCCTCGGCCGCGTCGATCAGCGCGCGGCGCGGGGTGGCGCGGACCGTGCGCGCCGCCGGCGGCCCCGGCAGGCGCAACGCGGCGGCCAGCCTGCCGGCGGGCGCGCTGACCACGCGGCGCTCCGGGAACGCCTTGCGGCCCACGCGCAGGGTGTGCGCGACGTCGGCCGCCGCGTCGGGGTCGAGCGCGTCGGCGAGCCGCTTGGACATGGCGTCCAGCTCGGTGCGGGTCCGCGCGGACAGCACCAGCCGCACGACCTCGTCCGCGCGGGCGGCGGGCCGGGTGGGCGCGGGCGGCGGGGCGAGCACCGCGGCGACGTTCGTGCCGCCCAGGCCCATCGAGTTGACCAGCACGTGCCGGTCGCGGTCGGTGGTGGCGCCCGTCTCGGTGGCGATGTGGAACGGGCTCTCGGCCAGCAGGCCCGGGTCGCGGGGCCGCTCGAACATCGGGTGCGCGGGCAGCGTGCCGGTCTGGGCGATGCGGACGGCCTTGATGAACCCGGCGATGCCCGCGGCCGGGCCGGTGTGCCCGATGTTGGCCTTCACCGTGCCCAGCGAGCAGAAGCCGGTGCGCGAGGTGCTGGCGCGCAGCCCCTCGGCCAGACCGCGCAGCTCGATGTGGTCGCCCAGCGAGGTGCCGGAGCCGTGCGCCTCGACGTAGCGCAGCTCGTCCGCGCCGACGCCCGCCACGCGCAGCGCGCCGGAGACGACCTCGGCCACGCCGAGCGGGTTGGGGGCGGTGAAGCCGGAGCGGTCGGCGCCGTCGTTGCCGACCGCGCTGCCCTTGACCACGGCGAGCACGTGGTCACCGTCGGCCAGGGCGTCGGACAGCCTGCGCAGCGCCACCACGCCCACGCCGGAGCTGAACGAGGTGCCGGTGGACCTGGCGTCGAAGGCCCGGCAGAAACCGTCGGCGGACATGAGCCCGCCGGGCTGGTAGCGGTAGCCCGCGATCGGCTCCAGCACGGTCGCGCCGCCGGCCAGGGCGATGTCGCACTCACCGGACAGCAGGCTCAGCGTCGCGTAGTGCACCGCGTACAGCGAGGACGAGCAGGCGGTCTGCACGCCGACCGTCGGACCGCGCAGGCCCAGCTTGTAGGCCACCCGGGAGGGCAGGAAGTCGCCCAGCCCGCCCAGGTGCAGGTCCACGTCGTCGATGGCCGCGGCCATGCCCTCGGCCTGCGCCTTCGCCGCGAACAGCACCGAGGTGTAGGTGCTCTGCGCGCCGCCCGCGAACACGCCCACGACGGGGCCGCCCGGCCGGGGCGCGTGCCCGGCGGTCTCCAGGGCCTCCCACGACGCTTCCAGGAAGACGCGCTGCTGCGGGTCGATCAGCTCCGCCTCGGTGGGCGGGTAGCCGAAGAACTCGGCCGCGAAGTCGGCGTGGCCGGGCAGGCTCGTGCCCACCCTGACGAAGTCGGGCTCGCCCAGCATCGCCTCGGTCACCCCGGCGGCGAGCATCGCCTCGCGCGGGAGCTCCCGCAGCGAGACCACGCCGTCCTCCAGGTTGCGCCAGAAGTCCTGCGGGGTCCAGGCGTCCGGGAACCGGGCGCCGATCCCGACCACCGCGATGTCGGTGTCGCTCACCGGGTCATTCCCCCTGTCCGGTGCGGCGGGCGCGACCGAGCAGCCCGCGGCGGTTGGTGGCGCCCAGCTCGACCAGCTCGCGCGGGGCGTCGGGCGAGGTGAGCAGCTCGACCTGGGCGCGGACGGTGCTGTGCTGGAACAGGTCGGCCGCCTCCAGCTCGCGGTCGGTCAGGCCGCCGAGGCGCTCCAGCAGCACGATGAGCAGCAGCGAGTCGCCGCCGATCTCGAAGAAGTTGACGTCGTCCGGCACGGTCGTGCGGTCCAGCACCTCGGCCCAGGCTTGCCGGACCCCCTCGGTGGTGGCCGCGAGGTCGGTGGCGGTTTGCGTGTTCACTTGCGGATCTCCTTGAGTGCGGGCGCGTCGAGGTCGACGGCGAGGTCGCTCGCCGCGGCGGTCACCGAGGCGAGCAGGCCGGCCGCGGTGCCGGCGTCGAACAGTCCGGTGGCGCAGGAGGCGGCCAGTTCCACCCGGTCGGGCAGGTCCGTGGCCACGAGCTCGAACTCGTACTTGATGTGCGTCGGTTCCGGTGGCAGGTAGCGGGCCGTGGTTCCGGGCCCGAGGTCCGGCGGCTCCGCCGGTGCGGGCAGGGCCGTGGTGTAGACCGGGGTCACCGGCGGCCTGCTCAGGTCGCGGCCCGGGTGCAGCGCCGCCGCGATGGCGTCGAACGGCACGTCGGCGTCGCGGTAGCAGGCGGTGCTGCGGTCGCGGACGCGGACCAGCAGCTCGCGCCAGGTCGGCTCGTCGCGCAGGTCGACCCGCAGCACCAGGGTGTTGATGAACATGCCCACCGCGTCCGCGCTGCCCGCCCGGTCCCGGCCGGCCCAGGGGAAGGCGAACAGGAAGTCGCGCTGGTCGCCGCGGCGGGCCAGCGCCACCGCGAGCAGCGCGGCGGTGGTCATGAACGTGGTGCAGCCCAGTTCGGCGCCCGCCGCCCGCAGCGCGGCGGTGACCTCGCGGTCGAGCAGCGCGGTGGTGGTGCGGCCCCCGGTGGACTGCACGGTCGGCCGCGGCCGGTCGCGGGGCAGGTCGACGTCCGTGGGCGCGCCCCGCAGGGCTGCCACCACCTCGGCGACGCGCGCCTCGTCGACCGGCTCGCCGGCCAGCGCGGCCGGGTGCACGGGGTCGGCCAGGTCGTCCCGGCCCCGGTACACCGCGGCGATCTGCTCGGCCAGCACCTGCTGCGACCACCCGTCGGTGACGATGTGGTGGGCGGTGAGCACGAGCACGGCGCGGTCGTCGAGCGCGACGACCTCGGCCCGCGCCGGCGCGTCGACCGCGAGGTCGAACGGCGTCCAGCAGGCGTCGGCCAGGTGGTCGGCCACCTCGTCGGCGGACCAGCCGGCGGCGTCGGTCACCACGACCTCCGGCGGCGCGCCGTCGGTGCGGTAGAAGACCTTGCGCTGCTTGGCGTCCAGCGCGAACCGGGAGCGCAGGGCCGGGTGGCGGCCCAGCACCAGCTCCACGGCGCGGCGCAGGGCGTCGAGGTCGACCCGGCCGGTGAACTCGGTCAGCACCGGCGCGAGGTAGGCCGACCGCAGCGCGGAGACCTTGTCCATGAACCAGAACCGCTGCTGCACCGCGGTCACGGGGAAGCGGTCGTCCGCCGCCGGCGCGGCGACGGCCTCCGGCTCGGGCGCGGTGAGCAGCGCGGCGAGCCCGGCCACGGTCGGGTCGGCCAGGAAGTCCCGCAGCGCCGCCCGCGTGCCGGCCAGCATCTTCACCGCGAGCAGCGAGTGGCCGCCCCTGGTGAAGAAGTCGGCGTCCGCGCCGAACTCGGCGACGTCGCGGCCGAGGGCGTCGGCGAACAGCCGCGCGGCGCGCTCCTGGTCCGGCGTCAGCTCGCCCGCGGGCGCGGTGGCGTACGGCAGGCGCACCGAGCGCAGCGCGCCGAGCGCGGCGAAGTCGGTCTTGTCGTTGGCGGTCATGGGCAGCGCGTCGACCACGTGCACCTCGGCGGGCAGCACCGCCGCGGGCAGCCAGCGCAGCAGTGGCTTGAGCACCTCGTCACGGGTGGGCAGCGGTGCGTCCGGCTCGGCGAGCTCGATCCACGCCACGAGCCGCAGGGGCTCGCCCTCGGCCTGGACCGCGGCGGCGCGCACCTCGGGCCGCTCCTCCAGCAGCTTGCGGACCTCGCCCAGCTCGATGCGGTTGCCCAGCACCTTGACCTGGTCGTCCACCCGGCCCAGGCACTCGACCAGGCCGTCCTCGCGCAGCACGACCCGGTCGCCGGTGCGGTACATCCGGGCGTCGGGCCCCTCCCCGTGCGGGTCGGGCAGGAACGCCGCGCCCGTCCGCTCGGGCTGCCCGAGGTAGCCGAGGGCCACGCCCGCGCCGGCCACGTACAGCTCGCCCGGGACGCCCACCGGCAGCTCCTCCCGGTGCGCGCCCAGCACGTAGGCGCGGGTGCGGGGCAGCGGCACGCCGATCGCGGGCGCCCGCCCGTCGGCCAGGTCCACCGGCGCGAACGTGCTGATGCAGGACGCCTCGGTCGGGCCGTAGATGTTGCGCATCGGCACGCCCCAGCGGTCCAGGCACTCCCGGGCCAGCGCGGTGGGCAGCCCCTCGCCGCCCACGTACAGGGTGCGCAGCGCGGTGGGCGCGGGATCGTCGTCGGCGTCGAGGACCGCGCGCAGCAGGCTCGGGGTCATCGAGGTGACGGTGACCCCGCGCAGCAGCCGGGCCAGCGCCGTGGGGTCGCGCCGCTCCACGTCGTCGGCGAAGACCAGCTCGGAGCCGGCGATCAGCGAGCGGAACACCTCGTGCGTGGCGCCGTCGAAGGAGGTCGACCAGGTGCACAGGACCCGGTCGGCCGGGCCCAGGTCGATGTCGCGCGCCCACCACACGGCGGTGTTGAGCATCCCGCCGTGCGGCACCAGCACGCCCTTGGGCCTGCCGGTCGTGCCGGAGGTGTAGATGACCACGGCCGGTTCGCGGCCGGTCAGCACCGGGTCGGGCAGCGTGGGCGCGGTCGGCGTGGGCGCGGTCGGCGTCGATTCGGGCGGGGTCGATCCGGGCAGCGTCGGTGCGGCCGGCGTCGGTGCGGGCAGGTCCCGCGCGGCGCGGAGGTCCTCGATCCGCACGGCGTCCACCCGCGTGCCGTGCGCCGCGAGGAGCGCCGCGCCGGCGTGGTCGACCAGCACGACCCGCGCGTCCAGCTCGGCGAGCACGTGGTCCAGCCGGTCGGCCGGGGTGTCCAGGCTCAGCGGCGCGTAGGCGGCGCCCGTGCGCAGCGCGCCCAGCCAGCCCGCGACGAGCGCCGGGCCGCGCGCGGCCAGCACGGGGACGAACGCGGCGGGGCCGGCGCCGCGGTCGGCGAGGTGGTGCGCCACGGCGCGCGACCAGGCGTCCAGCTCGCGCCACGACACGCGGTCGCCGGCGGCGCTGACCGCGCTGGCGCCGAGGTCGGTGAAGCCGCGGCCGACCAGGTCGAGCACGGACACCGCCCCGTCCAGGTCCTGGTCCGCGCCGACGAGGACGCCCTCCCGGGCGGCGCCGAGCGGCAGCCGCGCCACGGTGGTGCCGGGGTCGCGGACGGCGGCGGTCAGCAGGGTGAGGAAGTTCCCGGCGAGCCGGGCCGCGACCTCGGCGGGGTAGACGTCGGTGTCGAACTCGATCCGCCCGCGCGGGCCGCCCCGCTCCTCCTCGACGATCAGGATCAGGTCGAACTTGGCGGTCCCGGTGGGCAGCAGCTCCGGTCCGGTCCACCGCCCGTCCGCGCCCGGGGCGGGCATGTTCTGGAGCGCGAAGCCGATGGTGGCCGTGCCGCGCGAGGTGCGGGTGGTCAGCCGGTCGAACGGGATGCGCTGGTGGGTCAGCGACTGGAACGCCTCGGTGCGCACCCGCTTGCACAGCTCGGCGAACGCCAGGTCCGGCTCGGGCCGGCAGCGCAGCGGCACGGTGTTGACGAAGAAGCCGACCAGCTGCTCCACCGAGGCGTGCGGGCGGTTGGCGGTGACCGTGCCGACCAGGAAGTCGTCGCGGCCGGACCACCGCTGGAGCACCGCCTGGTACGCGGCGAACAGCACCACGAACGGGGTGGCGCGCAGCGTCCGGGCCAGGTCCCGCACGCCGGTCCACAGCTCCGCCGGGATCGCGAACACGTGCTCCTCGCCCGGCCGGTCGCCGTCGGCCACCGCGGCGCGGGGGCGCGCCGGGCCCAGCACGAGGTCGCCGGGCACCTCGTTCAGCTGCTCGGCCCGGTCGGCGAGCAGCTTCTCCATCGCGGGCGAGTCGGTCACGGCCCGGTCCCACACCGCGAAGTCCGCGTACTGGACGGGCGGCTCCGGCAGCGCGGCCGGCTCGCCCGCCTCGACCGCGTCGTAGGCCGCGGCCAGGTCCGCGAACAGCGAGGGCAGCGACCAGCCGTCCACCGCGATGTGGTGCACCACGAGCAGCACCAGGTCCCCGCCGGGCACGCCGCGCCACACCGCGCAGCGCAGCGGCGGCCGGTCCGCGAGGTCGAAGCCCCGCCGGGCGAGGTCGGCGGCCTCGGCGCGGGCGCGGTCCCGAGCACCGTCCACACCGGACAGGTCGACGACCTCGACCGCCGGTTCGCCGGTGTCGCCGATCTCCTGCACCAGCGCGCCGTCACGCAGGTGGTAGGTCGTGCGCAGCACCTCGTGGCGGTCCACGACGGCCTTGAGGGCGGCGGTCAGGGTGGCGGGGTCGACGGTCCCGCGCCAGCTCAGCAGGAGCGGGACGTTGTAGGTCGCGGAGCCGGGCGCGGCGGCGTCGATGAACCACAGCCGCTCTTGGGCGAACGAGAGCGGCGCGACGCGAGCACCCAGCCTGGTGGGGCCGGAAGGCAGGTCATTCACGCGTGGGATCTCCGAATCGGGCATGGCGAGGACACCTCGGGGCGCGGTGCGGCCCGGGGCGCGTGGGGACGTGCGGTGGTGCCCCGGCCGTGCCGGGGTGGTGGTTCGGCGGACGTGCCGCTAGGGCTTGGCGGACACCCGCTCGCCCACCCGGTCGGCCAGTTCGGCCAGTGACTCGGCGAGCAGGACGTCGGTGGGCTCCACGTCGACCGCGAGCCGCTCGCGGAGCCGTGAGGCCAACTGGATCGCGAGGATCGAGTTGCCGCCCACGTCGAAGAAGTTGTCCAGGGAGTCCACAGCGGACACCCCCAGCACGTCCTTCCAGACGAGTTCGACCTGTCCCGCCACACCTACCAGAGCCGGCTCGTCGGTCGTGGATACACCCTCACCGGGAATTCCCCCGTCCTCCTCGGCCGGGGACCGCGGAGGGGCGAAGATCGCGGCGCGGTCCACCTTGCCGGTGGGCCCGTAGGGCAGTCCACCGAGGACGTGCCAGCGGGTCGGCACCACGTAGGCGGGCAGCGAGCGCGCCAGGGCGCCTTCCAGGGCGGCGGGCAGCCCGGCGGCGTCGCCGAGGTCCGCGCCGGGCACGGGCAGCACGGCGCAGGCCAGGTAGGCCGAGGGACCCTCCCCCAGCTTCTCCGCGAACGCGCTGTCCACCAGGCCGGTGGCCAGGACGGCCCGCTCGACCTCCTCCAGCTCGATCCGGAAGCCGCGCAGCTTGACCTGCCGGTCCCGCCGGCCGAGCACCTCCAGCGCGCCGTCGGGCAGCACCCTGGCCAGGTCACCGGTGCGGTACACCGGGCCGTCGCCGTCCGGGGCGGGCACGAAGCGCTCGCGGGTGAGGTCGGGTCGGTTCAGGTAGCCCAGCGCCACGCCGGGCCCGCCCACGCACAGCTCACCCGTGGCACCCGGTTCGACGGGCCTCAGGTCGGCGTCGAGCACGTGGACCGCGGTGTCCTGGAGGGGGAACCCGACCGGGACGCGGTCGCGGCCCGCCAACGAGTCGGGCGTGCAGTCGTAGTAGGTGGCGAAGGTCGTGGTCTCGGTCGGTCCGTAGCCGTTGACGAGTCGACCGGGCGGGCCCTCGGCCAGCACCCGCAGGCAGGCCGCCAGGTCCAGCTGCTCCCCGCCGACGACCACGGTCCGCAGGTCCCGGAAGGCACCGGGCCGTTCCCGCGCGACCATGTGGAACAGCGAGGTGGTCAGGAACATCGTGGTGATGCCCTCGGTCCGCACCAGTTCGGCCCAGTCGTCGAGGCGCAGCTCGGTCACGGCCGGGAAGACCACCACCGCGGCGCCCGCGGTGAGGGTGTGCCACACCTCGAAGGTGGTGGCGTCGAAGGCGGGGTTGGACGCGTTGGCCACGCGGTCCCCCGGTTCGACGGCGCAGTAGCGGGCGTTGGAGACGAGCCGGACCACGGCGCGGTGCGGCACGACGACGCCCTTGGGGCGCCCGGTGGAACCGGAGGTGAAGTTGACGTAGCAGGGGTCGTCGCCGGCGGCGCGCACGTCGGTCCCGCGCGGGACGGTCCCGTCCACACCGGCCGCGTCCACACCGGCCCTGTCCACGGCGGCGGCGCGGTCCTCGTCCTCCCGCGCGTCGGTGACCTCCAGGTCGGCCGCGGTCAGCGTGGTGCGGACACCGGCCTCCTCCAGCAGCAGGGCGCGGCGCTCGGCGGGAGCGTGCGCGTCCAGCGGCAGGTAGGCCCCGCCGGCGCGCACCACGCCCAGCAGCGCCACCACCAGGTCGACCGAACGCCCCAGGTCGACCGCGACGACCTCACCGCGCTCGACGCCTCGGAGCGCCAAGCCGGCCGCGACGCGCTCGGAACGCGCCCACAGCTGTCGGTAGGTCAGGGACTCCCCCGTGCCGGGCGAGTGGACGGCGCACGCCTCCGGTCGGACCCGGACGTGACGCCACACCAGCTCGGAAAGGCCGGCGGTCCCCCGTCCGCGCTCGTGCTCGTACTGCGCGCGCTCGGCAGCGCGCGCTCCAGTTGGTGCCAATGCTTCCCCCAGTGGCAACGACGCCCTCACGGCGTCTGAGCGACCGCAACGCTAGGTGAACAACAGACCAACAGCCAATAGACCGTTAGTGGCGATAAGGAAAACGAATGGGCTTTACCAGGGCTTGAACTGGGCCTCCCTGGTCACAGGGCGTGACTCCCATTAGACCGATCAGTGGTTTATAGATAGGCGATGAACCCGACCAAAAGACCCTTGCGGGAGCGCGCGCCTCCGGTACGGTCCACGCCCGTGACTCGACTAGCGTTTCTCGGACTGGGCCGAATGGGCTCGCTCATGGCCGGCCGCCTGGTGGCGGCGGGCCACGAACTCACCGTGTGGAACCGCACCGCGGAGCGCACCGCACCGCTGGTCGACGCGGGCGCCCGCGCCGCGGGCACGCCGGCGGAGGCGGTCGCCGGCGCCGAACTGGTGATCACCATGCTCACCGGGCCCGAGGCCGTGGAGGCGGTGTTCGCCGGGCCGGACGGCGCGGCCGCGGGCCTCGCGGACGGCGCGCTGGTGGTGGAGATGTCGACGATCGGGCCGCGGGCGGTGGCCGCGCTGCGCGAGCTCCTGCCCGGGGGCGCCCGGCTGGTCGACGCCCCGGTGAAGGGCAGCCTGCCCGCCGCGTCCTCCGGGGAGCTGGGCATCTACGCCGGCGGCTCCGCGGACGACGTCGCGGCCGCCTCCGAGGTGCTGGCGGTGCTGGGCAAGGTCAAGCACGTGGGGCCGCTCGGCGCGGGCGCCTCGGTGAAGCTGCTGGTCAACATCGTGCTCGGCGCGTCGTTCGTGATGGTGGGCGAGGCGCTGGCGCTGGCCGACGAGCTGGGCCTGGACCAGGAGCTGGCGCTGACCGCCCTGGAGGGCACGGTGGTCAGCCCGCTGGTCCCGCGCGTGCGCAAGAAGCTCGACGACCCCGGTTCCACCCAGTTCTCCCTCGACCTGGCCGAGAAGGACCTGCGGCTGGTGCTGGAGGCGGGCGGCGTCGACGGCGGCGTGGTCGCGGGCGCCAGGGAGCGGCTGGCCGCGGCGGTGCGGGACGGCCTGGGCGACGACGACATCAGCGCGGTGCTCCGTCACCTGCGCGGGAAGTAGCGGCCGTGCCGCGGTTCCGCCGGGCCGAGGTCCTGGAGCGGCTGCGCGCCAAGGCCGCGCGGGGTGAGGTCGTCGTGGGCGGCGGCGCCGGGACGGGCCTGTCGGCCAAGTGCCAGGAGAACGGCGGCGTCGACCTGCTCACGGTGTTCAACTCCGGCCGGTACCGGATGGCGGGCCGCGGCTCGCTGGCCGGGCTGCTGGCCTACGGCAACGCCAACGAGGTCGTCGTCGGGATGGGCCGGGAGATCCTGCCCGTGGTGACGCGCACGCCGGTGCTCGCGGGCGTCAACGGCACCGACCCGTTCCTCGATCCGGAGGTCTTCCTCCCCGAACTGGCGCGGATGGGGTTCTGCGGCGTGCAGAACTTCCCGACCGTCGGCCTGATCGACGGCAACTTCCGGGCCAACCTCGAAGCCACCGGCATGGGGTTCGACCTGGAGGTGTCGCTGATCGCGGCCGCGGCGGCGCACGACCTGCTCACCGCGCCGTACGTGTTCTCCGCGCGGGACGCGGAGGCGATGGCGGAGGCGGGCGCGGACATCGTCGTCTGCCACCTGGGGCTGACCGTCGGCGGCACGATCGGCGCGGTGTCCTCGCGCGGCCTGGACGAGTGCGCGGGGCTGCTCCAGGAGTGGGCCGACGCGGCGCACGCGGCGCGGGACGACGTGCTGGTGCTGTGCCACGGCGGCCCGATCGCCGAGCCGGAGGACGTGCGGCACGTGCTGGGCGCCACCACCGGCGTCCACGGCTTCTACGGCGCGTCCTCGCTGGAGCGGATGCCGGTCGAGGACGCGATCACCGCGCAGACCCGCCGCTTCACCGGTCTGACCCGGCCGGTGGGCTGACACACCGCGGGGCCGACCCACCGCGGGGTGCGCCGCCTCTCGCGGCGCACCCCGCGGTCGTCACAGCCGCGGGTCTCCTCAGCGTCGGTGCAGACCGGCGTACAGGCCGTTGATCAGTTCGCCCTGCGGTGTGTCGCCGTCCAGCGACCAGATCATCGCGCCGCCGAGTTCGCGGTCACGGATGAACCGACCCTTGCGCTCGAGCTCGATCGGGTCGTCGTAGGTCCAGAACGTGGTGCCGTCGAACAGCCAGGCGTGGCCTGCCGCCTCGTCGCGGTGGAGCCTGTACCTCCCGTCGGCCAGCAGGTCCTTGAGCAGGCGGTAGTCGTCGTAGCCCGCCTCGTAGGTGGCCGGGGCGGGGCCGGTGGACTGCTGGAACAGGCCGTTGTTCGAGTTGGTCACGCCGGTCCAGCCGCGGCCGTAGTACGGCACGCCGAGGACGACCTTGTGGCGCGGCGCCCCGCGCTGGAGGTGCGCGTCGACGACGATCTCACCGCTGTCCGGGGGCGTGGTCGGGTCGCCCTCGGGCACGCGGAGGGCCGACTGCTGGTTGGTGGTCCTCTCCCAGGTGCCGTGGTAGTCGTAACCCTGCACGGTGGCGAAGTCGAGCAGCCGGTAGACCTTCTCGACCTCGTAACCGCGGTCCAGCGCCTCGCGGTTGGCGGGCAGGAACGCGGTGAGGTCGTAGGACCTGCGGTCCCTCAGGCCCTGCGTGAACAGCTGCACGCGGTACTCGCGCAGCAGCTCGGTGAAGTTCCGCTTGTCCTCGGGGCGCACGACGTTGCCGGGGTTGCCCTCGGTGGCCGGCCACTCCCAGTCCAGGTCGATGCCGTCGAACACGCCCTTGGCCGCACCGGCGGGCGCTCCCGGCAGGTTGCCCTTCAGCCACAGGTCGACGCAGGACTTCACGTGCGCGGCGCGCGACTGCCGGGTGAGCGCGGCGTTGGAGAAGTACTTCGACCCCGTCCAGCCGCCGAGGGAGATGTAGACGCGCAGCTTCGGGAACCTCTGCTTGAGCTGCTTGATCTGGTTGAGGTTGCCCGCCAGCGCCTGGCCGGGCCGGTCGGCCCTGCCGTTGACGGCCTGCTCCGCCGTGAAGGGCCGCCGGTAGTCGGCCACCGGGTCGGAGCTGACGCACCTGCCCTGCTCGTCGAGGAGGCCGAAGGCGTAGTTGAGGTGGGTGAGCTTGGCCGCGGTGCCGTTGTCGACCAGGTAGCGGACCGGGATGCCGCGGTCGGCGAAGCTCCACTGCGTGTAGTACCCGACGGTGCGGACGGCGCCGGAGCCGTGGCGGTCGTGGGCCTGGGCCGGGGCGCCGGCGACCAGCAGCCCGATCGACAGGGCGCCGGCCGTGACGGCGGCGCCCCACCTCTTCATCGACATCGTTCTCCTCGCACTGGCGGTGGCTACGGGGTGGTCCGGACCACGCTAGAGGGAGGTCTAGACCACTGGTACGCCCGGACGGCGTAACCGCCATCGGCACCCCGTACCCGGAACCCGACGAAGGACCCTGACCGCGGGCGGTCGCCTGTGACAGGGTGTCGCGACGCGATCCGATCCGCTGCGAGGAGACAACCTTGAGACCCAGACGATTAGCTCGGCCAGTGCTCGCGGTGGCGAGCGCGGTGGTGGTGCTCGTGGCCACCGTCCAACCCGTGTCGGCCCAGCAGCAGGACGCCGACTACACCGTCCTCGTGGAAACCGGTGCGCCGCTCCCGGCCGCGCGTGCCGCCGTCGAGGCCGCCGGTGGCCGGGTCACCGCCGAGAACGCCGCGGTCGGCACGTTGACCGTGACGGCGCCGGCCACGGGGTTCGTCCGGCGCGTCACCGCCGCCGACGCGGTGTTCGGCGCGGCCCCGGTGCGGCCGATCGGCCACACCCCCCGCAGCGCGAACCGGCAGGTCCGCGAGCAGCACGAGGTCGAGACCGAGCACGTCGGCGCGAACACCCGGCCCGCACCCGAGAGCCGACCCCGCGCGGCGGCCGGTCTCGACCCGCTCGACGACGCCCTGTGGGGCCTGCGCCTGGTGCGCTCCGACATCGCCCGCGCCCGGCAGGCCGGTGACCGGCGAGTCCACGTCGGCGTGCTGGACACCGGGGTCGACGGCACGCACCCGGACATCGCGCCGAACTTCAACCGCGAGCTGTCCCGCAACTTCACCATCGACATCCCGAACGACCCCAACGGCGACGAGCTGGACGGGCCGTGCGAGTTCCGCGGCTGCGTCGACCCCGCCGACCGCGACGACGGCGGCCACGGCACGCACGTCGCGGGCACCATCGGGGCCGCCGCCAACGGCTTCGGCGTGTCCGGCGTCGCGCCGAACGTGTCGCTGGTCAACATCCGCGGTGGCCAGGACTCCGGCTACTTCTTCCTCCAGCCCGTGGTGGACGCGCTGACCTACGGCGCGGACATCGGCCTCGACGTGATCAACATGTCGTTCTACGTCGACCCCTGGTACATGAACTGCACGGCCAACCCGGCCGACGGCACCGAGGCGCAGATCGCCCAGCGCACCACGATCACCGCGGTCCAGCGCGCGCTCGACTACGCGCACCGCAAGGGCGTCACCCTGATCGGCGCCGGCGGCAACAACCACGAGGACCTGGGCAACCCGCGGACCGACGCGGCCAGCCCGAACTACCCGCCGGGCGCCTCCTACCCCCGCGCGATCGACAACGCGACGTGCCTGAACCTCCCGACCGAGGGCAACCACGTCATCTCGGTGTCCGCGCTCGGCCCGTCGACGGCCAAGGCCGACTACGCCAACTACGGCACCGAGCAGACCGTGCTGTCGGCCCCCGGCGGCTACTTCCGCGACGGCCTGGGCACCGACTGGTACCGCACCAACGAGAACCTGATCCGCTCCGCCTACCCCCGCAACGTGGCGGTGGCCGCGGGAGACGTCGACGCCGACGGCGCCATCACCCCCCAGGGCCTCGCGGCCGGGGTGGCCAGGTACTGCGACGCCACCACCTGCGGTTTCTACCGCTACCTCCAGGGTTCCTCGATGGCCGCGCCGCACGCCACCGGCGTGGCCGCGCTGGTGGTCAGCCAGTACGGCAAGAAGGACCGGGCGCACCCCGGCACGCTGACCATGTCCCCGGACCGGGTGCAGGCGGTGCTGGTCAACACCGCCACCCCGCGGGCCTGTCCCGAGCCGCGCACGGTGTCGTACGAGGACGTCGGCCGACCGGCCGAGTTCACCGCGACCTGCGTGGGTGACACCCGGTTCAACGGCTTCTACGGGTACGGCATCGTGGACGCCTACGGCGCCGTGACCCGCGGCGGCGACTTCCTCTGACCCGGTGCCGGGCGGCAACGCGCCCGGTACGACGACCGGCCGAGCCCTGAGCGGATTCCGCTCAGGGCTCGGCCGGTGGTGCCCGACGAGGTCAGGAGAGGACCTCCAGGTGGGCGTTGACCCGGTAGTGGCCACCGCCGTGGCCCTTGTACCACCCGGACATGGTCGGCGAGCGGGAGTCGTCCCAGCCCAGGTAGATCGGGTTCTCGTACATGAACTTCGCGTTCGACGGCAGCTTCACGTTCACGTGCTGCGGCGCGAAGAGGTCGTCCTGGAAGAGCTTGACCAGCCACCCGATGAAGGTCTTGACCAGCCACGCGACCACCTTGCCGATCGCGCCGGCGATGGCCGCGCCGAGGTAGGGCGAGAGCACGCCCTGGACCAGCTTCTCGATCGCGGTCTGGACGTAGCCCTTGACCTGCTCCCAGGCGTTCGTCAGGGCCTTGGAGAACCCGCCGAAGCCGTCCCTCTCGGCGAGGAAGACGCTGTGCCCGTAGTACCGCGGCCACACGCCCGCCTGGGACATGTTCAGCGTGGAGAACCGCTTGCCGCCGTTGCCGTAGGTGATGATCTCACCGGTGTCGAAGTCGTCGTGCACGTTGAACGGGCTGATCTTCGTGGTCACCCCGTCGGAACCGATGGTCAACCCGCCCATCGAGATCTCGTCGCTCGGAGACCAGTCGTCGGTCTCGCCCAGGCACTTCACCGAGGTGATGTCCAGGGCGAGCGCCTTGACCCGCTCGATGGTGGACGGGTCGACCCCCAGCCTGCGGGCCTCCTCGTGGACCTGCTGCTCGGCCGCGCGCCCCTCGGTCGCCAGCTGGTCGGCCTGGCCGCTCAGCCGGGCGGTCAGCGCCGCGCGGTCCACCCGCAGCGTCTCGGCCTGGAAGACGCCCGCGAACCCCAGCCGGGCGTGGGTGGCCCAGTCGTTCCTGCCGTACTGGCCGAACTCGGCGACCCTGGCGTCGACGTCGGCGTTGACCATCGCCTGCGCCGAACGGGTGATCTCCCGCCGCACCTCGGCGGGCACGGTCAGCAGCCCGGCCCGCAGGCCGGCCTCCACCGTGCCCTCCGGGTACTCCCGGGTCGGGTCGGCCGCCACCACCGCGGTGGAGTACTCCAGGGCGTCCGCCGCGGCGTTGACGACGGCCAGCACCTCCGGGTCGGTGCGCGTCGGGTCCGGCAGGGGCACCGACGGGAAGTCCTGGTCCTCCTCGACCACCGTGGTCGTGCCCACCTGGGCGACGGCGTGCCCCGGGACGAGCGCCGCGGCCATCGCGGCGGTCACCACGACCGCGGGCAGCGCACGGCGCCACGACCGCTTCGGACGACTGCGGAAGTGTGTACTCATCGACACTTTCCCCTCGGTTACCCGGCGAGCCCTCCCCGCCTGACACCGAAAGGTCTACGGACGTGTCGTTGTCCCGCTGTTGTGGTGCTGTTGTGGCCGCCGCTCCGCCTGCCCGCCGCTCCGCCCGCCTGCCCGCTCGCCCGCTCGCCGTCGCGCCGGGACCTGACCCGCGGATCCGGTCAGGTCCCGGCGGGTCGTCCGCCGCGGGGCCAGGAGGCGCTCAGTAGATGCGGAACGACGTCCCGGTCACCAGCGTCCCGCCGAACGTCGCCGTGGTGTTGGGGCCGAGCGCCACCTGCGCGCACGCCCCGACCCAGCACGCCCGCGCGGTGTACCGGCCGGTGTACCAACTGCTCCGGTAGGGCCAGGAGCCGGTGAACGTCCCGGGCGTGCCGAAGAAGCCCTGGTGGGCGTAGGGCGTCCGACCCGCGTGGTAGCAGCCCTCACCCGAGTTGCAGTAGTTGTGGTTGGAGATGAGCGTCCCGAACTCCCCCACCGGCACGGCCGACACCACCCGCCCGGTCGCGGCGTCCAGCACCACGTGCTTGGGGACGTCGGACAGCAGGTCCACCGCCACGGCGCCGCCCGGCGGCTGCGTCGCGGACGCGACCCCGGCGCCCCCGAACAGGAGCGAGGCACCGAGTGCGAGAACTGTGGCGAAAACAAAAGAAAAACGTTTCTCCGATGACACGGGCGTTCTTCCCCCTCCGAATTGGTCGAATTTCCTCCCGCATTGCATACTTCCGACAGGGGGCGTATGTCGTACACCGCCGATTGAGCGCCCGGAGAAGTCGAGAGCGCTACCCAGCGTATGCACGCTTACCCACCCGAAAGGCCGCGGCTCCCTGTTCGGGTGGAATAACGATACGCACTTGCCGCACTTCTGCGGTCGATATGACCGAAGCACGGCACGACATTTCCCCGTCAAGTCCGCGCGTCGAACGCACACGGTGTGCGCGCTGCCGCCGGGCGAGTAGCGATCCCGACGCACCCGCGCCTTCGCACCTCACTTGCCGGGCCCCTGGGCCGGCGACCCCCGGCGGTGTTGCGTCGGGTGGGCGAAAGCGACTGGCCTGATCGAGGGACACCGCTCGGCATGGGCGGATCGCGCCGGGCGCGGTGTGGAGACTGGTCCGCGGCTGCACCAACACGACATGACGCCGGTCGGGGGACACGGTGAAATTCGGGCTGCTGGGCACCGTCGAGGTGCGCGACGAAAACCACGAGATCCGGCTGAGCGGCGTACGCCAACGAGCGGTGCCGGCGGTGTTGCTGCTGACACCCGGCCAGGTCGTGCCGCTGCACCGGTTCATCGACGCGCTGTGGGACGTGGGAGGAAGGGCCTCCGGCCACCGCGCGCAACAGCGTCCAGGGGTGCGTGTCCCAGTTGCGCGCGGTGCCGGCGGGAGACCCCGGGGTCCGCCTCGTCCACCGGACACCGGGATACCTGCGCGACGAACCGGGCCCGCCCCTCACCGGGGCGAAGCGGCCGCCGACGGTGATCCCGCGTCAACTCCCGCCCGCCCCGGCGGCGTTCGTGGGCCGCGACCGGGAACCGGCCGCGTTGACCTCCTCCGTGGACGGTGGCGGGCACGCGGTCGAACCCGCGGCCATCTCGGCCGTCGCAGGTCCGGGTGGCGTGGGGAAGACGTGGCCGGCGCTGCACCGGGCCCACCGCAACGCGGACAGGTTCCCCGACGGCCAGTTGTTCGCGAACCTGCGCGGGTGCGACGCCGACGGAGACCCCGTGCCGGCCGCCGAGGTGGTGCGCGGGTTCCTCGGCGTTGGGGGTCGCCCCCGAGGCCGTACCGGTCGATCCCCGGGCGGGGGTGGGGCTGTACGGCTGGGCGCCGAGCGAGTCGAATCCGAGCCTGACGTGGTCTCCGACCTGATCACCCAC
Organism: Saccharothrix lopnurensis; assembly: GCF_042658445.1. NCBI lineage: Bacteria > Bacillati > Actinomycetota > Actinomycetes > Pseudonocardiales > Pseudonocardiaceae > Saccharothrix > Saccharothrix lopnurensis. Next base: position 38,900 of record NZ_JBHSQO010000027.1, read on the forward strand.
CGCGCGGGCCTGCCCCTGGCCCCGGGGGTCGTCGCCGGCCGCCACCCCGCACCCCGACTTCCCGCTCGCCGGGTTGGCCGCCGAACTGCGCGACGCCGACACCCGCCTGGCGGCGCTGGAGACCGGCCACCCGGCCACCGACCTGGCGGCGGTGCTGTCCTGGTCCTGCGCCGCCCTGCCGCAGCAGCAGGCGACGGCGTTCGGGCTGCTCGGCCTGGTGCGCGGACCGGACATCGACCTCCGTGCCGCCGACGAGCCCGGTCGGCACGACGCGGTGTGGCGGATCGCCTGGGCGTTGGACACGTTCCACTCCGACGAGGCACCGGGACACGCCGTCGTCCCGCTCGTCACCGCCAGATCGTGCAGGCGACCTCGGGGTAGTTGCCGGCCTTCCCGCAGGCGCGCATGAGGTTGCCGCGGTTGTTGGAGGCGTCGGTGTGGTTGCTGCCACCGCTGTCGATCCTGGTGACCCGGAGTGCGGTGTCCTCATCCCCCTCCCTCTCCCGGCCCCGGTGATGACCACGGTCACCAGGGCCGCTGATCCGGCGCTGAGCGTGCGCTGATCGAACGCTGAGCCTCCCGTGCCCGGACGCGGTGCTCAGCCACCCGACCCGGCTCGACCGACCGGCACCCGGACCGCGTCGACCCGGCGGAACGAACCGCCGGCATCGAACGCAGATCGAATGCGCGGCCACCTGGAATAGACCGAAAATAGAACACATATGTGAACAGGACCACCCCCTGAAACAACCACATATGTGAACCGGAAATCCGGCGTTGACATGTGCGGAACACACCTCTTACGGTGCGATGAGAATCACTTTCCCTGCCCCTCGCCTGACTCCTGTCGGGAAAGGAAAAAACCCATGCGCACAACTGCCGGGAACAGGCGCGCCCTGCCCCGGGCCGCGGTCATCGCCGCCGCGGTCCTGGTCGCCTCCCCGCTCACCGCGCCCGGCGCGGCCCCCGCCCTGGCCGCCACGTCCGCCGACGGCTTCGCCTCGGTCTCCGCGCTCGGCCAGAACGGCACCACCGGCGGCGCGGGCGGCGCGGTGGTCACCGCGACCACGCCGGCCCAGTTCCTGGACTACATCTCCCGGTCCGGTCCGCTGGTCGTGCAGGTCAAGGGCACCATCACGCTGCCGACCGGCAGCTCGGACGGGATGCACGACGTGTCCTCGGACAAGACCGTCATCGGTCTGGGGACCGACGCCCGGCTGGTCGGCGGCGGGCTCAACATCGGCCTGCCGGTGGACGACGACGTGACCTCTCCCCCGGCCAACGCCGTGCACAACGTGATCATCCGGAACCTCTCCATCTCCGGTGCGACCGACGACCTGATCAACGTGCAGATGTTCAGCCACCACATCTGGATCGACCACAACGACTTCTCCAACGGCGATGACGGCGCGGTCGACATCAAGCGCGGCTCCGATTTCGTGACGGTCTCCTGGAACAGGTTCCACGACCACGACAAGACGTTGCTGCTCGGTCACGACGACGACAACGGCGCGCAGGACATCGGCCGCTTGCGGGTGACCTACCACCACAACTACTTCGACGGTTCGGACCAGCGCAACCCGCGCGTCCGGTTCGGCGAGTCGGTGCACGTCTACAACAACTACTACCGGGACAACAGCTACGGCGTGGCGTCGGCGATGAACGCCGGGGTGGTGCTGGAGGGCAACTACTTCTACAGCGTGAACAACCCCGGTCGGGTGGACTTCAGCGGCGACCTGGGCCGCATGGTGCAGCGCGACAACATCCTGGTCGACTGCAACCACGAGATCGAGACGCGCGGCAGCGTGGTCGAGCCGCGCACCTACTACGCCTACACGCTCCACCGCGCCGCCGAGGTGCCGACCGTCGTGCCCGCGGGCGCGGGCGTCGGCAGGATCTGAGAGGACCGGCCATGAGCCCCATCAGCAGGCGCGGCCTCCTCGCGGGCGCCGCCGCCACCGCCCTGACCGCCGCGAGCGCCACGGTCGCCGCCGCCAAGCCCGCGACCAGGCCCGCGACCACCACCAACCCGGTGTGGGCCGCGCCGTTCGCCACCGCCGACGGCTTCGCGGGCACCAACCTGCTCGGCCAGAACGGCACCACCGGCGGCGCGGGCGGTCCCGTGGTCACCGTGCGGGACACCGAAACGTTCCTGGACTACTGCGACCGCAACGAGCCCTACATCATCCAGGTCGACGGCATCATGCGGTTCAGCAGCAAGCAGGCCCTGCGGTCGAACAAGACCGTCATCGGCCTGCCCGGCGCCGAGATCAACGGCGGCGGCCTGGACATGTACCGCCGGCAGAACGTGATCATCCGGAACCTCCGGTTCACCGGGGCCGACGACGACGCGATCAGCGTCCAGCAGTCCTCGCACCACATCTGGATCGACCACTGCGACCTCAGCGGCGGCGCGGACGGCCTGATCGACATCGTGCGCGGGGCGGACCTGATCACCGTGTCGTGGTGCCACTTCCACGACCACAGCAAGACCGCGCTGCTCGGCCACTCCGACTCCAACTCGGGCCCGGACACCGGCAAGCTGCGCACCACGTTCCACCACAACTACTTCAACGCCACCGCCCAGCGGCACCCCCGCGTCCGCTTCGGCGAGCCCATCCACGTCTACAACAACTACTTCCGGAACAACGCGCTCTACGGCGTGGCGTCCACCGAGAACGCGGGCGTGCTGGTGGAGCACAACTACTTCGAGAACGTGCCCTTCCCGATCTACTCCGGCTACGACGAGAGCGGGCCGGGGCGCGTGGTCGAGCGCAACAACGTCTACGTCAACTCCGGCACCCCGGAGACGCTCGGCTCCGTGGTCGAGCCGCGCACCTACTACGCCTACACGCCCGACAACGCCGCGAACCTGCGGACCACCGTGCCCGCCGGTGTCGGCGTGGGCCGGATCTGAGGAGGGGACGATGAGCCCGTTGAACCGCCGACGACTGCTCGCCGGCTCGGCGCTGGCCGCCTTCGCCGCCACCGCACCGCGCAACGCCGGCGCCAGCGCCAGCGCCTACCCCACCCCGCACCAGCACCCCTCGGCGCTCGCCGTCGCCGACGGCTTCGCCTCGGTCAACGCCCTGGGCCTCAACGGCACCACCGGCGGCGCGGGCGGCCAGGCGGTCACCGTGACCACCGCCGACGCCCTGGCCGACTACGTGGGCCGCAAGGAGCCCTACGTCATCACCGTCTCCGGCCGTGTCCAGGTCGGCGACGACATGCTGACCGTGGTCGCGAACAAGACGATCCTGGGCGTCGGGTCGAGCTCGGAGATCACCGGCGGCGGGCTCCAGCTCGGCTCCACCACCCGCCCCGGCAACAACGTGATCATCCGCAACCTGCGGTTCACCGACGCGTCCGACGACTCGATCAGCGTCACCAACAAGGCGCACCACGTGTGGATCGACCACTGCGACCTCTCGCGCGGCTACGACGGCCTGCTGGACGTCAAGCGGGAGTCCGACTACGTGACGATCTCCTGGAACCACTTCCACGACCACAGCAAGGCCGCCCTGCTCGGCCACTCCGACACCTACACGGCCGACCGGGGCAAGCTGCGGGTCACCTACCACCACAACTTCTTCGACCGCACCGACCAGCGGCACCCCCGCGTCCGGTTCGGCGAGCCCGTGCACGTCTACAACAACTACTACCGGGGCAACGCGCTCTACGGCGTGGCGTCCACGGAAGACGCGGGCGTGGTGGTCGAGGGCAACTACTTCGAGAACGTGGCCAAGCCGATCCTGTCCGGCTACGACAAGAGCGGGCCGGGGCGCGTGGTCGAGCGCAACAACGCCTACGTCAACTCCGGGGCGCCGCAGACCCTGGGCACCGTGGTGGAGCCGCGCACCTACTACGCCTACGCGTTGGACCCCGCCTCCTCGGTGCCCTCGCTGGTCACCGCGGGCGCGGGCGTCGGCAGGGTGTAGGTCCGCGGGACGCCCAGCCCCGGCTCGTGCGGGCCGGGGCGTTCCCGGTCGTCGGTCATCGCGGAGGTGCGGAACGGGTGGCCGTTCCGCACCTCTTTTCGTTCACGTCCGTGAATGGGTGGGCCGCGAAAAAATCGTGCGGCGCGCCTCTCTCTCCGGCCGCCGGTTCATCGACATGAATGTTCTTGCCAGCTGCGCATACTTGCGCAATGCTCCCTGGGAGCGTTCCCAGAGTCTGTGACCACCGCTGATACCGCCAGTCGGTGGTGGTCGGGGCCGTGGGGGACCGCTGTCCAGGAGTGCTGTTCGCAAGGAGGCGACGCATGGGTGAGCGCATTGGTGAACGCAGGAGGAGCCGGATCGCCGGTATCGCCGCGGCGGTGTCGGTGGCGACTGTGACCGGGGGCCTGGTGATGGCGGCCGGCACCAATGCCAATGCGGCGGTCGGGTGCCGGGTCGACTACAGCGTGACGAACCAGTGGCAGGGTGGTTTCGGTGCGAACGTCACGGTGACGAACCTGGGTGACGCGCTGTCGGGGTGGACGCTGGAGTGGTCGTTCGCCGCCGGGCAGCAGGTCACGCAGATGTGGGGTGGGGAGTTCTCCCAGTCGGGCGGTGCGGTGACGGTGCGCAACGCGAGCTACAACGGGGCGTTGGGCACGGGCGCGTCGGTCACGCCGGGCTTCAACGGCTCGTGGACCGGGTCCAACCCCGTGCCGAGCTCGTTCAGGCTCAACGGCGTCACGTGCACCGGCTCCACCACCGGCACCTCCACCACGACGTCCACGGCGACGTCCACCTCCACGTCGACCTCCACCACGACGTCGACGACCTCCACTACCACGACCACCACGACGTCGAACCAGAACCCGCCCACGGGCACCGCGACCGGCTACGCGTCCCAGAACGGCGGGACCACCGGCGGCCGGGGCGGGGCGACGGTGCGGGCCACCTCCGGGACCCAGATCCACCAGGCCCTGTGCGGCCGGGCCAGCAGCTCGACCCCGATCACCATCGAGGTCGAGGGCACCATCAACCACGGCAACACCACGAAGGTCTCGGGCGACAGCTGCTCGACCGCCGCCGGTGTCATCGAGCTCAAGCAGATCAGCAACGTCACCATCATCGGCGTCGGCAGCGGGGCGGTGTTCGACCAGCTCGGCATCCACATCCGCGATTCCCGCAACATCATCATCCGCAACGTGACCATCCGCAACGTCAAGAAGTCGGGCTCGCCCACCTCCAACGGCGGTGACGCCATCGGCATGGAGAGCAGCGTCCGCAACGTCTGGGTCGACCACACCACCCTGCTGGCCTCGGGCGGCGAGTCGGAGGGCTTCGACGGCCTGTTCGACATGAAGGACGACACCCAGTACGTGACCCTGTCCTACAGCACCCTGCGCAACTCCGGTCGCGGCGGGCTGGTCGGGTCCAGCGAGAGCGACCGCTCCAACGGGTTCGTCACCTACCACCACAACCTCTACGAGAACATCGACTCGCGGACCCCGCTGCTGCGCGGCGGCATCGGCCACATGTACAACAACCACTACGTCGACATCCACGAGTCCGGGATCAACTCCCGCGCCGGGGCCAGGGCGAAGGTGGAGAACAACTACTTCAAGGACGTCCACGACGCCCTCGGCACCTTCTACACCAGCGAGGCCGGGTACTGGCAGGTCAGCGGGAACATCTTCGACAACGTGACCTGGTCGGCCCCCGGCAGCGACACCAACCCCGCCGGCCCCGACGTCAGGTCGACGACCACGGTGTCCATCCCCTACGCCTACTCGCTCGACCAGACCACCTGCGTGCCGGGCATCGTCAGCCGCACGGCGGGCGCCAACAACGGCATGAAGGAGTCGAACGGCACCTGCTAGGCGGGCCGCCGAACGACGACCGGGCACGACCGACGGCCCCTCGCCCCGCACTCCGGTGCGGTGCCGAGGGGCCGTCGTGGTCCGCCGATCGCGGTCGCCCTACTGGAGGACGACGTCCGAGCAGAAGTAGTACGACTGGTCCGAGTGACTGGCCTGCCAGATCACGTACACGACGTGGCGGCCGGTGCGGCTGCCCGCGTTCACCGCCACCTGGTACTGCCCCGCCGGCGCGTAGCGACCGGTGGTGGTGAGCAGGTCCAGGTTGTTCCACCCCAGGGCCTGGGTGGTGGGGTTGAAGCCCTGCTTGGTGACGTAGACCCGCAGGTAGTCGGCACCGTGGCGGGCCTGGTCGGTGATGGTCAGGGTGAACTGCCGCGACTTGGTCACGGCCTTCCACTGGCCGGGGTTGTCCAGCGCCGCGTACCGCATACCGCCGGTCCGGCCGCCGCTGCACAGCTGGCCGTTCGGGATCTGGCCCTGGTGGTTGCCCGCCACGCCCTCGCGGTACAGGCCGTTCCAGTTCCACATCGCGTTGGTGTCGGCCTGCCACGCCTGCCAGCACATCGGGTCCTGCTGGGCCATGGACGGGTTCTGGAAGTCGCTGCCCCAGCGCTGCCAGCAGCCGTAGTTGCGCGAGGGCGGGTCGGTGGTGGAGCCGTGCGCGTCGGCGACACCGGTGAGCACACCCGCCAGCAGCCCGGCGACGGCGGCGACCGTCGCGGAGGCGCGGGCGAGCAGGTTCTTTCTCGCGGGGATGGCTTTGAGCGCCACTCTCTCCTCCTCGTTGAGGATGACCACATATTTTGGGAGCGCTCCCAAATCGCACTGTAACCAGCCGTGCGCGGAGATGGGAAGTGTTGTCCCACAAGCGGTTCACGTTCGACGGCATTCGACGTGCGCGTTCGACGAAAGCCCTTTCCACTCCCCCGCGGTCGGCACCGGCCCCCTCCCCGGCGCGCCGCCGGTGGAGCCGGCCGACGCGCACCGGGACGCCGGTGAGCAGTCACACACCCCGGCCGGCCACCGGCGACGGGTACCTTCCGCTCGTCCACGCACGACGGGAGGACCCGATGCGCTTCCTGTTCCGCCCGCCCGCCACCGAGGCGACCGGCCTGCTGTCGCTGCCCTGGGCGCGGCCGCTGGAGGAGTGGGACGAGGACCTGCTGCTCACCGTGCCGCAGCGGGGCATCTCCCGGCACGTCGTGCGGTTCGTGACCAGCGACGGTCGGGTCTACGCGCTCAAGGAGATCTCCGAGCGGCTGGCCCGCCACGAGTACGCGGTGCTGGGCGAGCTGGAGCACGAGGGGATGCCGGCGGTGTCGGTGCTGGGGCTGTGCGTGGACCGCCCGGACGACCAGCAGGCCGTCCTGGTCACCCGGTACCTGGAGCACTCGATGTCCTACCGGTACCTGTTCTCCAGCCCGCGCGGCGACGACCACTCGGCCGACCGCCTGGTCGACACGCTGGTGGAGCTGCTGGTGCGGCTGCACCTGTCGGGCACGTTCTGGGGCGACTGCTCGCTGTCGAACACCCTGTTCCGGCTGGACGCGGGCAAGCTCGCCGCCCACCTGGTCGACGCCGAGACCGTGGAGCGGCACCCCCGGCTGTCCGACGGCCAGCGCCACCACGACGTGGACCTGGCGCGCGAGCGCATCGGCGGTGAGCTGATGGACCTCCAGGCGGGCGGCCTGCTGCCCCCCGAGCTGGACCCGATCGAGGTGTCCGACAGCGTGCCGCGCCGCTACGGGGCGCTGTGGGACGAGGTCACCCGCGAGGAGTCGTTCCGGCTGGACGAGCAGCGCTACCGCGTCGCCGAGCGCCTGCGCCGCCTCAACGACCTGGGCTTCGACGTCGGCGAGGTGGAGCTGATCACCTCCGGGGGCGGAGCCCGGCTGCGGGTGGACATCCGGGTCGCCGAGAGCGGCCAGCACCGCCGCGAGCTGTTCCGCCTCACCGGCCTGGAGGCCCAGGAGAACCAGGCCCGCCGCCTGCTCAACGACCTGCGCTCGTTCCGCGCCTACCTGGAGCAGCGCGACGGCCGCCCGGTGCCCGAGGCCACCGCGGGCCACCTGTGGCGCAGCGAGGTGTACGACCCGGTGGTGGCGGCCGTGCCGCCCGACCTGCTCGGCGTGCTGGCCCCGGCGGAGCTGTTCCACGAGGTGCTGGTGCACCGCTGGTACCTGTCCGAGGACGCGGGGCGCGACGTGGGCACGACCGCGGCGCTGCACTCCTACCTGGCCACCGTGCTGCCCCACCAGGACGGGGACCAGGAGGCCGACGAGGACGACCTGGTGGGCTGACTCCGGGTGGGGCGTCCCGTGGACGTCTCCCCCGCCCGCCGCCGGGGTCGGAGGTCGGCCGCGCGGCGCCGGCCGAGCTGAAGCGGCGGGCCGGCGAGCGCGTGGCCGCGGCCGACGCCTGGGACGAGCGGGAGTACGAGATGTACCCGGCCGGGCTGAAGTCCCCCTTACCGCGAGCGCCAGTCGGCCTTCGCCGCGCAGCGCTACGGCGCGCTGGGCATCTCGCGCGGGGACGTGGAGGCGCGCCGGCGGGCCGCGGCCGGGAACTGGGACTGCTTCGGCGCGCCCGCCGCGCTGTTCTGCTACACCGACCGCGACATGGGGCCGGCCCAGTGGTCCGACATCGGCATGTACCTGCAAACCGCCATGCTGCTGCTGCGCGGCGAAGGGCTGCACAGCTGCGCCGGGCGCAGGAGGTGGACCGACCGGCCCGCACGGCGGGGCGCGCTGTCCGCTCGCCCTGGTGGAGGAGCCGCGCGCGTGCCGACCGCGGCCCGACGGGCCAGGTGTGAGGTCGAACGGCATCGGGTAGGTGAACCCCACTTGGGACGAGACAGGGGTTCGAGATGAGCGAAGCAGACCACGTCTGGCGTGTCACGGTGGCCGAGCGCGAGCACGAGGTCGAGATCGACCACAGCTCGATGACCGGCAAGATCCTGGTGTCCGTCGACGGCGAGCAGGTGGGCGACGGGCGCCTGTGGTTCACCAGGAAGGAGATCGACTTCCAGGTGGGCGGGGTGCCGGCGAAGATCAAGGTCGACTACGCCTACTCCGGGCTGGCGGCCAAGAGCAGCCTGCACCTCGACGGCAGGTACGTCGAGCCCTTGAGGTGACGGCGGTGGTGCGCCGCCCCGGTGGCGCACCACCCGCCCCGACCGGGCGGGGGCCGGAGCGGAGGGCGATCGCCCACGGGCGTGGTAGTGCGCCGAAAGCCGTGACACGACCGCGGTGGAGCGAGATCATGTCTGCTCGCGCTCGTTCGTGTGGGGGTTCACCATGCCTGACGACCCGTTCAACCTGCACGGCAGGGACCGGGCCACCGCCCTGGTGCGGGAGTTCGCGACCCGGCCCGAGCCGAAGGGGCGGCCGACCACGCGCCGCACCCCGGTCCTGATCTTCACCGGGCCGAAGGGCTGCGGCCGGACCGCGCTGCTCGACTCCCTGGAGAGCCGGCTGCGCGGCGCGGTCCCCCACGCGCGCGTCAACTGCGGCGAGCTGGGCAGCAGCACGGCCTGGGAGGTGCTGCCGCTGCTGGCGTTCGACCTCAACCGCAACGCCGCCGGGTACGGCTCGATCCCGTTCCCGCGTTTCGTCACCGCCCAGGTCGCCATCTCCGCGCAGGTCGACACCCTGGGCCACGCCGCCCGATTACGCATCCGGGAGGCGCTGGAGAACGCCCGGCGCGTCGACCAGCTGCGGACGTTCCTGGACAACCTGGCACAGGACCTCGCCGGCGCGGTGCCGGGGGTGGGCGCCGTGCCGGGGGTGGCCACGGCCGCGCGGTACGCGCCGAACCTCGTGCTGGACGGCCTGGTGTCGTGGCGGCACGGTCGCCGCGTCGTGCTGGGCGAGGGCCTGGAGTGGTACGGCGCGGGCGACAAGGCGTACGACGAGCTGGCCCGGCTCAACCTGCTGACCCGCGACGACGCGGGCGAGGCCGACCGCAAGGAGGCCACCGAGCTGCTGTGGGCGGCGTTCCTGGCCGACCTGCGGGCCGCGTTCGGCCGGGGTCGCGGGGCCCGCGCGTGGTCGCTGAACTGCGTGCTGCTGCTGGACGACGTCGACACCAAGCCCGGTCGCCTGCTCTACCGCGCGCTGACCGACGCCCGCCGCGGCGAGCCCGACCCGTTGACCGTGGTCGCCACCAGCGCGGGCGGCGTGGCCCGGCACGTGGAGCCGGACGGCGAGATCCCGTTCGCCGAGGAGGCGGGCTACGAGGACTACCTGGCGCGCAGGCAGGGCGAGTACGAGAGCGACTCCTACCCGGTGGCGCTGCGCGACCTGACCCTGGACGAGGTCAAGGACATGGTGGCCGACGTCGCCGGTCCGCGCCTCAACGCGCACCGCGCGGTCGCCGCCGAGGTGTACCGCTTCACCAGGGGCCACCCCGCCGCCACCGCCGTGGTGGTGAAGGCCGTCGGCGACCACACCGGTGAGGACACGTCGGTGAAGCGGCTGCTGGGCGCGCGGTGGCGCGGCCCGGTCGACAAGGACCCGGTCACGGTCGAGGCGCGGTTGCGGCGCGAGCTGCTCGGTGCCGCGTCCCCCGAGGCGCTGGCCGAGCTGGAGGCGTGCGCCGCCGCCCGGGACGTGGAGCAGGCCGACGAGCTGACGGGCAGCGACCTGGTGCCGTCCTCGCGCGGCGGCGCGGGCCCGGTGCCCGACGCGCTCCAGGTCCGCGACCCGGGCCGGCCGGTGCCGCGGGCGGGCGACGGGCCGCCCGCCGACCCCGGTCGGGCCGACGAGGGCCGCGTGGTGCTGCTGCCCGCGTTGCGGCACCTGCTGCTGCGCCGCCTGGCCGCCGACCCCGCGCGGTGGGCCGCGGCGCACAGCTGGCTGCGGGAGCACGGCCGGGAGTCCGACCGCCACTACCACGCGCTGGCGCTGCGGGACGTGGACGCGGTGGTGCGGTGGCTGGAGGGGCTGCTGCCCGACTCGCGGGCGTGGTTCGCCGCGCTCGACGCCGTCACCGCCGCGCCCAACGACCTGGACACCGACGAGACCGACCCCGGTCGGGTGCTGGCCGCGGCCGGCCTCACCGCGCCCGCGGCGGAGCCGGGGCGGACGATCACCCGCGTGGTGGCGGCGCTGTGGGCCGCCAACGACCCGCTGTCCACGGCGAACCGCGCGGAGCTGTGGACCAGCGCGGCGTGGGACCTGAAGACGCTGGCGCAGCAGCCGGGCGTGGCGCGCAACGACTTCCTCAAGGCCGCCGCGCTGCTGGAGGCCAGGGCCGAGGCGGGCGACACCCCGTCGACGAGCCGGGGTCCGCGCCGCCGGGCCTCGACCAGGCCGGAGGAGCTCGACTTCACGCCGCCGACGCCCCGGGGCGCCCGGCGCGCCGCGCGGGTCAGGCTGGCGGCGCTCGCCGCGGCGCTGGTGGTGGTGGTCGGGGCCTCGGTGGTGGTCGGCCTGAACCTGTTCACCCGGTGCGGCGAGGGCGTCCACGACCGGGGCGGCGAGTGCGTGGGCGTCACCGACGGGTCCTACGTGTTCGACGACCGGCTGGCCGACGTGCAGGGGCGGATCCTGGCGGAGAACGAGCGCGTGGCCGGGCAGTCGCACGTCACGGTCGCCGTCCTGACGCCGCTGCTGCCCACCGAGGTGGGCAGCGTGACGTGGGAGCGGGTCCGCGCCCAGCTGGAGGGCGCCCACGTCGCCCAGCTGACCGCGAACCAGGACAAGCGCGAGCCGAAGGTCCGGTTGCTGCTGGCCAACCCCGGCAGCACGCAGCAGGAGTGGCGCCGGGTGGTGGACCAGCTGGTCGAACTGGCCGACGAGCAGCGGCTGGTCGGCGTGGTCGGGGTCGGCCAGAGCACCACCAACGCCCAGCACACGGCCCGCGCGCTCGCGGAGGCCGACGTCCCGATGATCGCCTCGGTGATCACCGCGACCGGGTTCCAGGTCGAGCCGACCGCGCAGCCGGGCGAGCCCACCCGCTACATCAGGGGTTTCGCGCGGGTCAACTCCACCACCGGCAACCAGATCGCGGTGCTGACCGACTACCTGGCCGGGCGCGGCGTCGGGCGGGCGATGCTCGTCTACGACGACAACGAGGACGACCTCTACACCTCCACGCTGCACGAGGAGTTCAAGGCGGCCGGGGCGAGCGGCAGGCTGGCGATCACCGTGGAGAACCCGTTCGACACCGAGGCGACGCTGGACAACCAGTTCAACCAGATCACCAAGGACCTGTGCAGCGACGACGCCCTGGACACGGTGCTCTACGCCGGTCGCGCGGTGCTGCTCGACGACCTGATCAGCAACCTGCGGCGACGCACCTGCGCGCTGGACCGGCCCATCACGCTGGTCTCCGGCTCCGACGCGTCGATGCTGCGCACCAGGGACGACCTGCGGCCCCGGCCGGAGCAGCCGCCCCTGGCCGTCGTCTACGCCCCGCACGTGGACCCGGCCGCGGCGCGGCAGATGGGCATCACCGAGTTCGACCAGCTCACCGCGAGGTTCGAGGAACTGGGCTTCACCACCGCCGACCTGGCCGACGGCTGGGGCGTGATGATGCACGACGCGTTGCTGGCGATGGTCGACGTGGTCAACCGCGCCGCGGTGGGGTTGAAGTCGGGTGAGGCGCCGACGCGCCGGAGCGTGCGGGCGGAGCTGGTGCGCTCCGACCGCGAGCGCAACCAGGTGCGCGGCGCGGGTGGTCCGTTCACGCTGGACGCCACCACCGGCAACGCGGTCGGGCGGCAGCTGCCGGTGATCGAGGTGGGGGCGGACGGGGTGTTCCAGGTGCGGGCGATCATCCCGGTGCGCTGAGGGCGGCGGCGGTGGTGGTCGGGCGGGCCGGACCGGGCCTGATCGGGGCCGATCTGCCCGCTCGCTCACCCGTTCCGCGCGTCCGCGTCCGGTTCCGCTGTCGGGTCGAGGGCGTCGAGTTGCCGCCGGACGCGGTCGGCGTCGGCGTCGCGGCCCTGGTCGCGGTACAGCTCCAGGGCTTCCCGCCAGGCCGCGCGGGCCTCGTCGTGGTGGCCGAGGGCGGCGTGGGGGTGGCCGAGGAAGCGGTACGCGAGGGTGCGGTGGGTGGGGTCGGGCAGGTGGCCGGCGGAGTCGGTGGCGGTCCGCCACACGGCCACGTCGTCGCGGCGGGGTCGTCGTCGTTGTCGTTGTCGTCGTCGTTGTCGTTGTCGTCGTCGAGGACGTCCAGGCCGAGGTCCCGCAGTTCGGCGGCGAACTCGGCCGGCGGGATGGCGGGGCGGGTGGCGGCGTGGCGGGCGGTGATCGCCAGGGCCGGCGGGTGACGCCCGCACAGCCCGATCAGCTCGTCGGTCACCCCGGGTTCGGCGGCGATCCGCTCCTCCCCGAGGCGCAGGGCCGGCAGGTCGCGGACCTCGGTGTGGGTGGGCACGCCCAGGGACAGGTGGCGGGCGCCGTGCCGGTCGATCAGGGCGGGCAGGGTGGTGCGGCCGGTGACCAGCACGGTGCAGGACGCGCTGCCCAGCGGCAGCGGTGCGACCTGGTCGGTGGTGGCGGCGTTGTCCAGCAGCACCAGCATCCGCCGCCCGGCGACCAGGCTGCGGTACAGCGCGGCCAGGGCGTCCGGTTCCGCGGGGAGCCCGCCGGGGTCGACGCCCGGGGCGTCACCACCGCGAACACCTCCCCCGGTCCGGTCGAGGCGTCAGTCCGACGACTCGGCGACGGCCCTGACGGCGTCGACGATGTGCTGGTAGCCGGTGCAGCGGCAGAGGTTGCCCGCCAGGGCGGCGCGGATCTCGGCCTCCGTCGGGTGGGGGTGGTCGCGCAGCAGCTCGGTGGCGGTGGCCAGCACCCCGGGCGTGCAGAAGCCGCACTGGAGGGCGTGGTGGCGGCGGAACGCCTCCTGGAGGGGGCTGAGCGCTCCGTTGTCGGCCATCCCCTCGACGGTGGTGACGCTCGCCCCGTCGACCTGGGCGGCGAGCAGGCAGCACGAGCGGGCGGTGGCGCCGTCGAGCAGGACGGTGCACGAGCCGCAGGCGCCGTGCTCGCAGCCGACGTTGACGCCGGTGAGGCCCAGGTCGTGGCGCAGGAAGTCGGCGAGGGTGCGGCGGGGCTCGCAGGTCGCCTCGACCGGCCTGCCGTTGACGGTGAGGGTGACGGTGAGCTTCACGGGGCGACCGCCTGTCGGAGGGCTCTGCGGGTGAGCACGGCCGCCATGTCGCGGCGGTAGGTGGCCGGGGCGTGGAGGTCGTCGGGCGGGTCGGTGCTGTCGGCTACGGCGTCGGCGGCCGAGGCGATGGCGTCGGCGGTGGGGGCGCGGCCGACCAGCAGGGCCTCGGCGGCGGTGGCCCGCAGCGGGGTGGGTCCGGCGCCCGCGACGGCGACGCGGGCCCGGGTGACGGTCCCCTCGGACACGGTGACGCAGGCGACGACGGCGACCAGGGCGAGGTCGTTGTGGCGGCGGCACAGCTCGGCCACGGCGTGGCCGCTACCCGGTGGCGGCACCGGCAGGCGCACCTCGACGAGCAGCTCACCGGGGGCCAGGGCGGTGCGGTGCGGACCCAGGAAGAAGTCGCGCGCGGCGATCGCGCGCGGCCCGGCGGGGCCCCGGGCGACGAGGGTGGCGTCCAGGGCGACGCAGACGGCGGGCAGTTCCCCGGCCGGGTCGGCGTGGGCGGCGCTGCCGCCGACCGTGCCGCGGTTGCGGACGGCCACGTGCCCGACGTGGGACATGGCCTCCGCCAGCAGCGGCACCTCGCGCCGCACGAGCGGCGAGGTCTCGACCCGCCGGTGCCGGACCAGGGCGCCCAGCACCAGGTCGGTCCCGGAGAGGCGCAGGTGGTCCAGGTCGAGCCGGTTGACGTCGACCACGGTCGTGGGCCGGGCCAGCCGCAGGTTCAGCAGCGGCACCAGGCTCTGCCCGCCGGCCAGCGCCCTGGCGCCGTCGCCGGACAGGGCGCCCACAGCCTCCTCGACGGTGGCGGCGCGCACGTAGTCGAACGGGGCGGCCTTCACCGGCCGGTGCCCTTCCGGATGGCCGCCAGCAGGGCAGGCGGGGTGATCGGCAGGGAGGTGATGGTGACGCCGCGGTCGGACAGCGCGTCCTCCACCGCGTGGGCGACGGCCGCCCCGGCGCCCACGACACCCGCCTCCCCCATCCCCTTGAACCCGCCCGGGACGTGCTCGGCGGGCGTGGACATGTGCTCGATGCCGAAGGGCGGGACCTCGACGGCCGTGGGCAGCAGGTAGTCGGTGAACGAGCGCGTCAGCGCCTCGCCGGAGGGCCCGTAGGACAGCTGCTCGAACAGGGCGCCGCCGATGCCCTGCGCCGCGCCACCCTGGAGCTGGCCGTCCACGATCAGCGGGTTGATCACGGTGCCGCAGTCGTGCGCGATCAGGTGGCCGAGCAGGGTCACCACGCCGGTCTCCACGTCGACGGAGGCCAGCACGGCGGTGCAGCCGTAGGAGGTCGCCGTGTCGACCGGGTCGTAGACCTCGCGCTCCTCCAGCGTCGGCGTCTCGTCCTCGGGCAGCACGCCGTCCACCCGCCGGTAGGCCGCGTCGCCCACCTGGGCCAGCGTCAGGGCCGCGCCGGGCACACCGCGCACGGAGACGACCCCGTCGGCCACGTCCAGGTCGTCGGGCGAGACCTCCAGCACGTGCCCGGCGATCCGCAGCACCTTGGCGCGCAGCCGCGTGGCCGCGGTGAGCAGCGCCGCGCCGCCGACGGCCGCCGCGCGGCTCGCCCCGGTGCCGTACCCGGTGTAGGGGCAGGCGTCGGTGTCGCCGGAGATGACGGTGACGTGGTCCAGCGGCACGCCCAGGCACTGGGCGGCGACCTGCGCCAGGGCGGTGTGGATGCCCTGCCCCATCGCGCTCAACCCGGTGTGGACGGTCACGTGCCCGGTGGAGTCGACCCGCACCACCTCCTCGTCGAACCCGGAGTGCCGCAGACCGCCCCGGTTGACGATGCGCGACGGCCCGAAGGCCGACACCTCGGTGTGGAAGGAGTAGCCGATCCCGACCGCCTCGCCCCGCTCCCGCGCCGCCGCCGCGAACCCCGCCCACCCCGCCCGCGCCACGGCCCCCAGGCACAGGTCCAGGCACTCCTCGTAGCGCCCGCCGTCGTGCACGAAGACCGGGCCCGGGTACGGGAACGCCGACGGCGCGATGAAGTTGCGCCGCCGCACGGCGTGCGCGTCCACGCCCAGGCGCCGGGCCAGCGCCTCGACCATGTGCTCGTGCACGAAGTTGGACTTGGGCAGCCCGTAGCCCCGGTAGGAGCCGTAGGGCGACCTGTTCGTCAACACCCCCACGACGTCCACCCGGAAGGCCGGGATGTCGTACGGGCCGGTCATCGTCGCCGCCGTGGTCCAGCACGGCGACAGCCCCGCCGAGCCCACCACGCCGCCGAGCACGCCGTGCAGGGTGCCGCGCATCCCGGTGATCGTGCCGTCGGCCCGCGCCGCCAGCTCGACCTCGATGCGCTGCTCGCGGGAGTGCGAGCTGGCCACGAAGCTCTCCCGGCGGTCCTCGACGAGCTTCACCGGCCGACCGGTCACCCGGGACAGCACCGCCGCCACGACCTCCTCGCCGTAGAAGTCGAACTTGGTGCCGAACCCGCCGCCGACGTCGGGGGTCCGCACGCGGATCCGGCCCACCGGCAGGCCCAGCACCTCGCCGAGCAGCTCCCGGACCAGCTCGGGCGCCTGGGTCGACAGCCACACGTCCAGCCGCCCGGTGAACGGGTCCCAGGTCGCCACCACGCCCCGCGTCTCCAGCGGCGCCCCCAGCTGCCGGGAGAACCGGAACGACTCGCGCAGCACGACCTCCGCCTCGGCGAAGGCCGCCGCCACGTCGCCCTTCTCCACCAGCACCCGGGCGCCCACGTTGTCCGGCAGGTCCTCGTGCAGGCGGGGCGCCCCCGGCGCCAGCGCCTGCTCCACCGTGGTGACGGCGGGCAGCGGCTCGTACTCGACCTCGATCAGCTCGGCCGCGTCCTCCGCGGTCGCCCGGTCCACCGCCGCCACCGCGGCCACGCCCTGCCCGGGGTAGCGCACCGCGTCCACCGCGAGCGGGTAGCCGGAGGGGATCGGCGCGCCCGGGTCGGGCCACCACACGACCGGCTGCCGCGCCACGACCGCGGCCCGCACGTCCGCACCGGTCACCACCCCGAACACACCGGGGTGCGCGGCCGCGGCGGTCGTGTCCACGCGCACCACGCGGGCGTGCGGCAGGGTGCTGCGCAGCACGGCGGCCTCGAGCATCCCCGGCAGCCGCACGTCGTCGAGGAACCGGGTGCGACCGGTGAGCAGCCTCGGGTCCTCCGTGCGGCTCACCCGCGCGCCGATCAGCCCTTCGCCCACGCCGCCCCCCGGGTCCGAGGTCAGGCAGCCACTGTCCCACCGCGGCGGGCCCGGGGGAATCGCACAAGAGGGTGCCGTACCAGGCTACGGGCGAAGCCGGCCCGGCACCGGACCAGCCGCCGAGGATCAGCCGTCGAGGATCAGCCGCCGAGCACCGCGGGCAGGCGCTCGTACCCGCGCAACACCCGCGTCGACCGGTGCACCGCCCCGGGTGCCCTGCCAACCACGCGTCGAACGCCACCAGCGCCGCGTCCACCCGCCGGAACCGCCCCCACGACAACCCCGTGTCCAGGCTCGGCGCGGCGGCCGCGCCCAGCTCCAGCACCCACCGCCGCTCCTCCGGCGGCACACCCAGCACCTCAGCACCGACACGCACCACAGATCCCGGCCACGGGAAACCGCACCGGGAACGTGAACGTCCTGCCGAACCCGCCCAGCGCCCGCGGGTTCGCGACATCAAGCAGGTCCGCCACCAACGTCTTGTCCAGCACCCCGTCCCGGTCCCGGTCCCGCTTGTCCACCAGGTACACCCGCTTCACGCGCGCGTCCACGCCCTGCGCCCCGTCGCGCTCGATCACCGGCAACCGGTTCCGGTCCACCGTGACCGCGTCACCGATCGCGTGCTCCGGCCGGTCCAACCGGTAGGTCCACCGCCTCCCGGTGTACCGCCCCGACCGCACGTCGAACTCGTTCAACCGCAGCGTGCCCGCCGCGTCCCCCCGCGACCGTCCCCTCCAGCAACGCGTCCAGCACCCGACCGCCCGCCGACAGCGCCAGGCCCTCGTACCCCTTGCTGCCGCCCAGGTTCGACGCACCCGCCGGGTTCTCCGGCGCGAACACCCCCGGCAACGGCACCGGCGGCGCCGGCAACCGCCCAGCCCGGTCGAAGTGCAGCAGGTACGGGCCGAACTCGTCCCCGATCCAGTACGAGCCGTCCGCCACCCGCACGATCGACTCCACGTCCGGGTCGGCGCCGGTCAACACCCGGTCCGGCCGCGTCAGCGGGAACGGCACGTGCCCGTGCGGGTCCGTCAGCGTGATCCCCCCGACCACGTCCACCACGCCCGACCCGAAGTCCGGCGCCACCCGCTGGACCCGCAGCGCGAAGTCCGCGCTGTTGGCCTTCGTGCCGAACCCGTTGTCCGACAGCACGTCGTAGGTGCCGTCGGCGTTGCGCAGCACCCCGCTGAACCCCTGCACCGGCTGGTCCGCGAACGGCGCCACCACCCCGTTGACCGGCGCCGTCCCCAGCGCCGCCCCGGACGGCTCGCTGCCGGGCACGAACGTCGACGCGGGCAGCGCGGCTAACCCCGTCAGCGTCGCCCGCCCCCGGTCCCGGCGGTCGTCCGGCGACGCCACCCCGGGCACCGCGACCCCGACCGACACCAGCGCCGACAGACCGACCAGCAGGCTTCTCCTCATGGCCGCACGTCAGGACCGCGTGGTGAACGGCGGGTGGCGCGCGCCCCGAGCGCGGCTGAACGTTGCTTTTGAGCAACACTGAAGCAATAGGGAACGGCAAATTTCACTCGTAAGAGGACACGGGTGGGTGCTCCCCCGCCGCACGGCCGGCGAGCACCCACCCCGTCGCGTCAGCTCGCGTACACCTCGAACTCCGCCAGCTGGGCGGCCGGCCACCCGGTGTTGCCGGTGACGGTGAGCCGCAGGAAGCGGGAACTGCCGGTGACCGGGATGCTCACCTGGTTCCCCGACGCCGGGTCGAACCGGTAGCCCGTCGAGGCGACCAGCTGGCCGTACGTGCTGCCGTTGGCGCTGCCGGACACGCTCAGCGTCTGCGTGCGGGCGCCCCACGCGGTGGCCGGCGGCAGCTTGAGCACGATCCGCCGCACCGGGACCGCGCTGCCGAGGTCCACCGTGAAGGTCTGCGGGAACTGGTTGTTCACGCTCTCCCAGTAGGTGCCGGTGTTGCCGTCGACCGCGTTGCCGCCGGGGAAGCCGCCGGTGGTGCTGGAGGCCGTCACGGGCTTGCCGCGCGCCAGGTTGCCGCCCGGCACCACCGAGGTCGTCGTGGTCGTCGTCGTGGTGGTGGTCGTGGTCGGCGGGGTGGTCGGGTCGGTGTAGACCGGCTCGGGCCACGCGCCGCAGTACGACGGGCCGTCCCAGCCGGAGTTGCCCGCGCCCCGGGTGATCTGGAACGCGCCCTCACCCAGGCAGTTGTAGACGCCGGCGCGGCCGAGGCCGGTGGCGACCACGTTGGTGAACGACGCCGAGCCGGGCGACTGGAGCTGGACGCCGAACGTGCCGGCGCCGTTGATGCGCACGCCGTTGAAGTGGACGTTGGTGATGGTGCCGCTGATGAACTGGATGGCCTCGTAGTTGCTGTCGACCAGGTCGGTGTCGGTGACGTCGATGCGGCCGGTCATGGCGCCGTCGCGGGCGTCGAACCACAGCGCGCCCACGCCGAACTGCCAGTTGGAGTCCAGCACGCCCGCGCGCAGGGTGGTGTTGCGCGACAGCGTGGTGGTGCCGGACAGCGGCACCGAGGAGAACCGGTTGCCGACGTGCAGGCCGCCGCCCTGGTCCTGGGTGTCGGCGACGACGTTCTCCGTGACGACGTTGTCCCGGCCGCCGTAGAGGGCGATGCCGTTGGCCTTCATCGGCACCACCACGGTGTTGCGGCGGATGGTGTTGGAGTGGTCGGCCTGCTGCTCGGACCACAGCGCGATGCCGTCGTCGCTGATGTTGCGGAACAGGTTGTGCTCGACGAGCACGTTGCTGATGCCGCGGTGCAGGTTCATGCCGTCCGCGAGCTGGTCGACGACCCGGTTGCCGCGGATGGTCAGCCCGTCGAAGGGGCCGTCGAGCCACAGCCCGACCTTGGTGTGCTGGAGGAACATGCCGGAGACGACCGAGCCGCCGCCCAGCGCGCCGCCGATGGCGTTGGTCTGGTCGCAGTCCACCCGGTTGGTGACCTCGCCGATGATCGCGAAGTCGTGCAGGCCGACGCGGGTGCTCACGCCCGAGTTGCCGCCCTGGCCGCACGAGGACGGCTCGCCCAGGCCGTAGAAGCCGACGCGGTCGCCCGTCACGACGCTGTGCCAGTGGCCCGCGCCGCGCACGGTGACCCGGTCGACGGTGATGTGCTTGGTGACGGTGAACCGGCCGGCCGGGATCCACACCTCGCGGCCGGCGGCGCGGGCGGCGGCCACCGCGGCGTCGAAGGCAGCGCTGTCGTTGGTGCCGTCGTTCGGGGTGGCGCCGTGCTCGGTGACCGACACGGAGTTCGCCGGGCGGCCGGCGGGCGGCGCGACCAGCTCGAAGTCGGCCAGGTCGACCGTGTAGGACGGCGCGGTGTCGCCCGCGTCGACCTGGAGCCGCACCTTGGCGCCCGCCTGGAGGGTGGTCGGGAACAGCGCGCGGGTGGAGTCGTAGAGGTGGTGCGGGCGGCCCTGGCCCGGGTCGTTGGAGTACGGGTAGGAGCCGTAGCGCCAGGCGTACCGGGAGGTCAGGGTGAGGCTGCCGGACTTCTGCCCGTTCAGGTACAGCGACAGCGGGGCGGTGATGCCCGCGCCGCCGTTGCCGTCGGGGACGCTGTAGCGCAGGTCGATGGAGTTCGCGGGCTCGGTGAGGGTGAACTCGACGTACCGGCCCTGGCCGGACAGCGTCACGGCCCGCCGCCCCGACGCCTCGCCCTCCAGCGTGCCCTGGCGGCGGCCGGGGCCGATGCGCGTGCCGTTGGTGGCGGCCAGCTCCGCCTCGTGCTCCACGAACGGCACGTCGGCGCCCCGGTCCGGGACGTCGAACGGCGAGCCGGGGGCCGCGGCGACCGAGATCGGCCCGGCCGGGTCCGCGCTCGCGACCACGGCGGCGGCCAGCAGCGCGGCGGTCGTCACGATCGCGCCGAGCGCCGGCAGGCGCCGGGGGTGGGGTGTCAGGCGCATGGGTTCAGCCCTTCGTTGGACAGGACCCCGGCGGCGGGCAGGGACGTCACGTGGTGTGGCGCGGCGCACACCATAAGCAGAACGTCTGCAAGATGTCTACTTAATCACGCAAAAAGCCGACTATGGGTCGGCGAGCAGGGCACTGATCGCCAGGTGCGTGTCCGCCAGGACCCGGTCCGGGGTGGCGATCACCCGGGCCACGGCCTGTCCGGGGCCGACCCGGGAGGTGCGCGAGCGGCACCGGGTGGGGCCGTCCCCGTTCGGGCCGATCGTGGCCACCGTGACGACCCGCCGCCCCGCCGGGAACGCGCGCACCTCGTCCGGGTCCACGGCGATCGAGGCGACGCGCGACGCGGGGTTCAGGACAGGACGCGGGGTTCAGGACAGGCGGGTGCCCTCGCGGGGCGCGGCCGGCCCGGTGACCATGTCGCCCACCGCGTGCTCGTCCAGCAGCTCCAGGAACACGTCCACCAGGTGCGGGTCGAACCGGGCGCCCCGGCCCACCCGCAGCTCCCGCACCGCCTGCTCGTGGGTCAGCGCCCGCCGGTGCGGCCGGTCGGCGCGCATCGCGGCCCACGCGTCGCACACCGACAGGATCCGGGCCTCGATGCGGATGCGCTCGCCGCGCAGGCCGTTGGGGTAGCCCGCGCCGTCCCACCGCTCGTGGTGCTGGCGGATGACCTCGGCGACCTCGGAGTGGTCGGGCAGCACGCCGACCATGCGGGCGCCGCTGTCGGGGTGCTCGTGCAGCAGGTGCCACTGCTGGTCGGTCAGCGGGCCGGACTCGGTGAGCAGGTCGTCGGGCAGCACGACCATGCCCACGTCCAGCAGCCGTCCCGCGCGGTGCGCGGTGCGGACCTCGCCGGCGTCGCGCTCCAGGCGCTCGGCCGCGGTCCGCGCCCACTCGGCGATGGCCACGCTGCGCCCCGGGCTCGCCACCCGCAGGTCAACCAGGTCCGCGACCTGGTCCAGGTAGTCCACCGCGACGTCCTCCCGCTGCTCCGCGACCGATGTCCCACCGGCCACCGCGCGATCGCGGCCAAGGTCCTTGGCCAGGTACAGCGCGCGGTCGGCGGCCGACACCAGCGCGGACGCCGACCCGTGGTGGGGCGCGAACGCGGCGGTGCCGGCGGAGAGCGTAACCGTCACCGACGACTCGTCGCTCACGACGATCGGCTCCCGGGCGACGGCGTGGCGCAGCCGTTCGGCCAACCGGGTCGGCTGCTCGGCGTCGGCACCCGTGGTGATCAGCGCGAACTCCTCGCCCCCGTAGCGGGCCAGCACCTGCTCGGGGCCGGCGACCTCGCGCAGCCGGTCGGCCACCTCGACCAGCACCCGGTCGCCGCCGGGGTGCCCGAACCGGTCGTTGATCTGCTTGAACCGGTCCACGTCGAGGATCACCACGGCCAGCGGGCCGCCGACGCGCTCGGCCCGCGCCACGTCGTCGGCCAGCCGCGCCTCGAAGTAGCGGCGGCTGCGCAGGCCGGTGAGCCCGTCGGTGATGGCGATCCGGCGCTGGTCGACCGCCAGGCCCGCCAACCGGGTCGTGGTCAGCGCGAACAGCACCGCGCAGCCGACCGCGATCGCCGGGACGTCCCGCTGCACGCCCTGGGCGTGCTGGAGGATCAGCAGCAGCGGCCCGATCAGCGCGCCCAGGCACAGCACGGTCAGCCGCGGCCAGCTCAACCGCAGCGCGGGCGCGTCCACGTTCTGCGCGATCCGGCCCATGGACGGGTGCAGGGCGCACGCGCCGAGCGCCAGGTTGCCGGTCAGCCAGATCGCGTCGAGGAAGTTGCCCGCCGCGTAGGTGTGGTCCAGCCGTTGCATGACGTAGACGGTGTCGGCGGTGAGGATCGCCGCGAGCCATGCGCTGAGCAGCACGAACGACCCGTCGCGGCGACCGCCGCCGAACAGCAGCCGCAGCGAGACCAGCAGCACCACCAGGTCCATCAGCGGGTAGGCCAGGGACGCGACCTCCACCAGCAGCGGTGTGCCCAGGCGGGTCTGCGGGCCGATCACGAACACCCACGACAGCAGGCCCGCGCCCACGGTGAGCGACGCGGCGTCGAGCAGGCCGGGCAGGTCGCGGTCGGAGCGGCGCTGGCGCACCAGCACCACCAGCCCGGCGATCACCAGCGGGTAGTGGCCGATGTAGAACACGTCGGCGACCGAGGGGTAGCGCGTCTCGTGGAGCACGTAGTGGGAGACGTAGAACGTGGTGTCGGCCAGGGCGTAGACCACCTGCCCGAGCCCGAGCAGCACCCACGGCGCGCGGTGCTCGGGCCGGTTGCGGCGCACCCCCCACCACACCGCGACGGCGGCGGACGCGCTGACCGCGCAGTACACGACCACGCGCAGCGGCACCGGGCCGACGAAGATCGGCACGGTGTAGTAGACGGCCACGGCCACCAGACCGAGAACCAGGTAACCGAGCCAGAGCCGGTCGGGTTTTTCGATCGGGATTCCGCGGCTTTCGACCGACCTGTCCGCGACGACGCGCAATCCCGACTCTCCTTCTGCGGCTCGGCTCCGCTGCGACAAGCGTGGCCATGAGATCGGTAAACGGGACGTTGCGTCAATCCCCTGTTGCCGAGTCTTCATCGTCCCCACCCAGAGGATAGGGTTGACGCCCAACACCGTCGCCACTGGGGAGATCATGTCGGACGAAGCGCGGGAACTGCTGGAGCGGGTGCGCGAGGAGGTGCGCCGGGACGGCGGGACCAACGAACTGGCGCCGCTGATCGCCGGCGGCCGGGCGTCGCTCGACGCGCTGCGGGGCCTCGCGGCGGAGGAACACCTGATCGTGCGCAGCGATTGGCGAGCGTTCCTCACCTTGGCGGCGCAGGCGACCGAACGCCCGCAGCGCGAGTTCTTCGCGATGGTCGCGGGCGGCGAGGGGCTGGCGCTGGCCAAGCTCGGCGACTTCGCCGCGGCCTGCGGCCTGACCGGGGCGGACCTGGCCTCGTACCGGCCTCTGCCGGGGTGCCAGGCGTACCCGTCGTACGTGGCCAGGCTCGCCCTGGACGGCAATCCGCACGACGCGCTGCTCGCGATTCTGGCGAATTTCGCGGAATGGGGCGGCTATTGCGCGACGATCGCCGGCGGGCTGCGCGAGCATTACGGATTCGACGACGCGGCCTGCGCGTTCTTCGACTTCTTCGCCACCCCGTCGCCGGAGTTGGACGCCCTCTCGCTGGCCGCCCTCGACGCGGTCCTGGCCACCGGGTGGACCCCGGAGGGGGCCCTGCCGGCGGCCCGGCTGCTGCACTCCTACGAGCTGATGTTCTGGAACACGCTGGCCGGGGTGGCCTGAGGGGGCGCGGGGGCGGCCCCGGTCGTCCCCGCGCCGGTCGTGACCGGTCGTGACCGGTTGTCCCGCGCCGGTCGTGCGCTCGACCAGGCCCTTGTCGTGAGCCGTGCGCGGGCGGTTCCGCCCGTTCCGCGCGAGGACCCGGACGGCCGTGCGGTCAGGACACCGCGATCGGGTGGCTGTCCCAGTTCTCCGGGGTGTCGGGGCGGCCGAACAGGTAGCCCTGGGCGTAGGCGCAGCCCGCCCGGCGCAGCCAGTCCGCCTGCGCCTCGGTCTCGATGCCCTCGGCGACGGTGTGCGCCCCCAGCACCTCGGCCAGGTCGATGATGCAGCGGACCACGCCCGCGGTGCGGCCGGTGTCGTCGAGGTTCCCGGTGAACGACTTGTCGATCTTGACCACGTCGAACGGGTACCGCTGGAGGTAGCTCAGCGAGGAGTACCCGGTGCCGAAGTCGTCCAGGGCCACCCGGACGCCGGTCTCGCGGACCTCCATCAGGCCGCGCATCGCCGCCTCGTCGGCCCACACCGACTCGGTCACCTCGATGGTCAGCTGGGTGGGCGGCAGGCCGGTGGTCTTGAGCACCCGGTCGAGCGAGGGCAGGAACACGGGCGCGGAGAGCTGGCGGGTGGAGACGTTGACGGTCACGCCGAGCCCGCGGCCCTGCTCGCGCCAGCGCATGGCCTGCTCGCAGGCCCCGGCGAGGACCTTGGCGCCCAGCGGCACGATGAGGCCGGTCTCCTCCGCCAGGCCGATGAACGCGCCGGGCGCGAGCAGCCCGTGGCCGGGGCGCTGCCAGCGCACCAGGGCCTCCGCGCCGGCGGCCTCCGAGGTCGCCAGGTCCACGATCGGCTGGTAGTGCAGCACCAGCTGGCCCTCGTCCACCGCGGTGCGCAGGTCGGCCTTGTCGCGCTGGCGCGCCAGCACCTGCTCGCCCATCTCCGGCCGGAACAGCCGGATGCGCGCGCCGCCCTCCCGCTTGGCCGCGTACATCGCGGTGTCCGCGTCCCGCAGCAGGTCGGCGGTGCCGATGCCCGGCCGCGACACGGCGATGCCCACGCTGGCCCGGATCGCCGTGTCGTGCCCGAGGCCGGCCAGCGGTCGGGCCAGCTCGGACAGCACGCGGGTGGCCAGCCGCGCCGAGTCGCGCACGTCGTGCCCCGGCGCGAGCACCGCGAACTCGTCGCCGCCCAGCCGCGCGGCCTCGGCCACCGGGCCCGCGGCCCGGTTGATCCGCTCGGCCGCCGACACCAGGTACCAGTCCCCCGCCTCGTGCCCGTCGGCGTCGTTGACCTCCTTGAACCCGTCCAGGTCGATCACGAGCAGGCCGACCGCCTCACCGGCCAGCAGCGCCTGGTCCACCAGGTGCAGGAAGTGGGCGCGGCCGGCCAGCCCGGTCAGCTCGTCGCGCTCGGCGCGGGCGCGCAGGACCTCCTCGAACCGCCGCCGCTTGCTCACGTCCTGGGCGGTGACCAGGGTCCGCCGCTCGATCGGCACCGCGTGCACGGCCAGGACGCCGGTGATGCCGCCGGGGCGCGGCACCTCGACCTCGACGGCCTCCCCGGCGGTGCGGCAGCCGGCGGTGCAGCGGGAGAGGTCGGGGCCGTGCGGGCACGGCACGCGGTCGCCCGGGTCCCCGGTCCAGTCCAGCAGCTCGCGGGCGCGCTCGTTGCGCAGCGCGGGCCTGCCCTCCTCGTCGAGCAGCACCAGGCCGACGGGGCTGGCGCGCACCACGGCCTCAAGGGTGCGGTTGGCGCGCTCGACCAGCCGCGTGGCGCGGACCGCCTCGTGCAGCGCCAGGCTCTCCACCACCAGCCCGGCCAGCGGCATGAGGTTGGCGGCGACCTGCGGTCCGGTGACGGCGGCCGGTTGGTCGACCAGCCACCAGGTCAGCCCGGCGAGGTAGCCGACGAGCGCGGGCAGCGCCCTGACCGGGAACCGCTCCGCGCCGACGCGCAGGGCCCGGCGCACGGTGACCGCGAAGAGGAAGGCGATGACGGGCTGCGGGGTGGGCATCACCAGCGTCGCGCCGAGGATGACCACGCCCTCGACCGCGGCGACGGCCCACGGGTCGCGTCCGGGCCGCAGCCAGGCCGCCAGCACGACCAGGGCCAGGGCGGCGAGCGGCAGGTGGGCGGGGCCGGCTCCGGCGAACACCAGCTGCACGGCGAACGCCACGCCGGCCAGCCAGGTGAACGCCGAGGTCAGCCGGACCGTGCGGCGCAGCCCGGACAGCCCCGGCGACAGGAGTCCCCCGTCCACCGGGGCACGGGTTGGACGAGCCACGCCCGGTTACCCCCAGAGTAGAACGACGATCACGGCACAGCCTGCCGGGTGATCGCACTATTCAGACCCGTTCGCCGGGAATCAACCGCCATTCGGGTGAATGTCCACTGTGGACCGAGTCGGTCAGTTGGCCGGGGTGCCGTCCTCGTTCGGCGGGTCCGAGTCGGGGAACGGGTCGGGGGTGGCCTCACGGAGGTCGGCCGCTTCCGACCTGGCCTCGGCGATGTCCCGCCGCACCTCCTCCAGCCGCTCGTCCTGCTCGGGTGTCCGGACCTCGCGCACGTCGTCCTCGTCGACCATGGCCCGGGGATTGCCGACAGGCGGGTGGACAAACCGCTTTGGACAGCGGTCGGCGCGAAAGCTAGCCTCTGTTAACAGACCACCGGTTCGTAAACGGCGAGGAGCCTCGATGTCGACCAGCGCGCCACCCCGTCCGTCCGCGCGGCGCCGCGTCGCGTTCGCGGTGGTGCTGCTCACGGTGACGGCGCTGCTGTTGTGGGTGCCGTACTTCGGCCTGTTCGCGCCGAGCGCGCGGTGGCCGTGGCCGGCGCAGTGGGCGGGCACCGCGTTCTTCGTCGCGGTCTCGGTGGCGTTCCCGCTGCTGCTGGTCCGCGCGCACGGCCGCCGGCACACCGACCGCGCCGCCCGGGTCGCGCACGCGGTGCTCGGCGTGGCGTGGGTGTTCTTCGCCTGGACCCTGGTCACCGACGTGCTGCGGCTCGTCCTGGCGGTCGCGGGCGTGGACAACCCGCTGCGGGCCCGGGTCGTGGCGGTGCTGCTGCTGGTGATCGGCCTGGCCCTGACCGCGCACGGCGTCCACGAGGCGCGGCGCGTGCCGAGGGTGCGGCGGACCGAGGTGGCGCTGCCCCGGCTGGGCGCGGCGTTCGACGGGCTCACCGTCGCGGTGCTCGCCGACACCCACTACGGCGCGATCGACCGCACCCGCTGGTCGCACGCCACCGTCGCGGCGGTCAACGAGCTGGACGCCGACGTGGTGGTCCACGTCGGCGACATCGCCGACGGCACGGTGGCGCAGCGCCGGGGCCAGGCCGCCGCGCTGGCCGACGTCCGCGCGCCGCACCGGTTCTACGTCTCCGGCAACCACGAGTACCTGGGCAATGCCCAGGCGTGGCTGGAGCACCTGACCGAGCTGGGCTGGACGAGCCTGCACAACCAGCACCGGGTGCTGGAGCGCGACGGGGCGCGGCTGGTGTTCGCGGGCGTGGACGACGTGACCGGCGCGCACTCCGGCGAACCCGGCCACGGCGCTGACCTCGCCGCGGCGCTGGCGGGCACCCGGCCCGAGGACCCGGTGGTGCTGCTGGCCCACCAGCCCTCCGAGATCGTCAAGGCGGTCGCCGCGGGCGTCGACCTCCAGCTGTCCGGCCACACCCACGGCGGCCAGATCTGGCCGTTCCACCTGCTGGTGCGGCTCCAGCAGCCGGTGCTGTCGGGGCTGAGCCGCCACGGTGAGCGCACCCGCCTCTACACCAGCCGGGGCGCCGGGTTCTGGGGTCCGCCGCTGCGGGTGTTCGCACCCAGCGAGATCTCCCTGCTGACCCTGCGCGCGGGAGCGTGATGGCGGGGGCGGTCCCGGCGTAGCATCACGGCCCCGTGAGGGTCTTGGTGGTGGGTGCGAGCGGGTTGATCGGGCAGCACGTGGTGGAGCGCCTGCGGGCGCTGGGGCACGGGGCGACGACCGCGGCGCGGACCGCGCGCGACGGCGTCGACCACGCCCTGGACGCCACGCGCGCGAGCGGTGCGGAGTTCCGCGCGCTGATGGCCGGGCACGACGGCGTGGTGTTCGCGGCGGGCGCGGACGACCGGGAGGTGCCGCGCGGGCCCGCCTACCCGGTGTTCCACCGCGGCAACGTCGCCCCGGTCGTGCGGCTGCTCACCGCGGCCCGCGAGGAGGGCCTGACCCGGGCGGTGGTCCTCGGGTCGTACTACACGCACTTCCACCGGGAGCACCCCGGCTGGCGGCTGACCGAGCGCCACCCCTACATCCGCAGCCGGGTCGAGCAGGCGCGCCTCGGCCGCGTGGCGGCGGGCCCGGACCTGCCGGTGGCGGTGCTGGAACTGCCGTTCGTGTTCGGCCGCGCCCGGGACCGGGAGCCGAACTGGGCGGGCCCGCTGGACCGGTGGGCGCGGTCGCGGTCACCGCTGCTGGCCCCACCGGGAGGCAGCGCCGCCACGACGGCCCGGTGCGTGGCCGAGGTGGCGGTGGACGCGCTGGAGCGGGCGTCCGGTGAGGACATCCCGGTGTCCGGGGAGAACCTGACCTGGTCGGGGATGATCGGCCGCGTCGCCGGCGCGGCCGGGCACCCGCGCCCGGTGCGCCGACTGCCGGGCGCGGTGGTGCGGGCGGCGCTGTGGGCGACCTGGGCGGCGCACGCCGCGCGGGGCAGGCAGTCCGGGTTGGATCCCCGGCACCTGGGCGACCTGCTGCTGCGGGAGCTGTTCATCCCGCCCACCCGACCGGAGTCCCTCGACCCGGCGATCGCGGAGACGTTCCCCCGCGACCGGCGGTAGTCGGGCGGCCCGCCGGGAGGGGCTGACGTTCTCCCGACCGGGTGAACTCACCCCGCCGGGGAGGTGGGCAGCGACGCTACGGGTGGTAGCGCCGGCTGCCCACTAGTAGCCGCGTCGACCGGCCGGGGGCGGCTCGTAGTCGTAGTCCTCGTCCTCGTCCGGCACGTCGAACGGCAACGGCCGGTTCGTCCACGAGTCCACCAGGACCAGCAGCACCACGAAGACGATGACGACCACACCGACCCAGGACAGGCCACCCCAGACCAGGACGCCCGCGATCAACAACAGCGGCAGGACGGTGAACAGGATGAAGGGGTCCACCCGCCCCAACCGCCGCCGTCGTCCGGAACTCGCCATCTACGCCCTCCCAGTCAAGCGCCTCCCGGGGTGAACTTACGCGACCCGGTTCACCGAGGCGTCATCCGGGCGTCACCGACCGCGCTGCTCCGTGCCGGGGTACTGCCCCCGGGAGCGCTCGGCGAAGGTGGCGATCACCGCGAGCAGGACCATGCCGACGCCCAGGCCGAGGTGCAGCAGGTTGTCGGCGGCGTTGAAGGGCACGAAGTTCGCCCCGCCCGCGGCGTCCACGGCCGAGCCGTAGACCCACAGCAGCAGGTAGACGAACCCCCCGACGACCAGGAAGGCGCGCGAGGCGCCCGCGGCGCGGGCCGCCAGGACACCGGCCACGCCGAACAGCAGGTGCACCAGGTTGTGCAGCACCGACACCTGGAACAGCCCGAACAGCTCCGCGCGCGACCCGGTGCCGGCGAAGCCGAGGTGGTCGAAGTGGGCGGTGATGCCGGGGATGAAGCCCAGCACCCCGACCAGCAGGAACACCGCCCCCACCAGGAGCGCGATCGCCTGGACGGGACGGCGGCGGGTGCCGGTGCGCTCGGTCGCGCTGGTCATGGCGGTCCTCCGGATCTGGCTGGTTGGGCCTGGCTTACCCGGGGTGGGTGGGGCGAAACCAAGATCCCCCGGGAGCGGCCGACCCGGGGCCGCGTCGCACCGGCGCACGCCACGAGGTCGATTTTTCCGCAGGCGCGGTTCTAGACTTCGGTTCGTGCCGAATTTGCGGATCAGCGAGGCCGCCGCCCTGCTGGGGGTCAGCGACGACACGGTGCGCCGGTGGGTCGAGCAGGGCCGGTTGGCCGAGGTGCGGCTGGACAGCGGCCGCAAGGGCGTGGACGGGCGCGAGCTGGCCGGGCTGGCCCGGCGCCTGGCCGAGGCGCCCGAGCCGGGCGCGACCGTCGCGGCGTCGGCGCGCAACCGGATGCGCGGCATCGTCACGCGGGTGGTCAAGGACGGGGTGATGGCGCAGGTGGAGATGCAGGCCGGGCCGTTCCGGGTGGTGTCGCTGATGAGCCGCGAGTCGGCCGACGAGCTGGGTCTGGAGGCCGGGTGCGTGGCGGTCGCCTCGATCAAGTCCACCCACGTGGTCGTCGAGATCCCGGGGGCGTGAGCGTGCGGGCGGTCGCCGCCGCGGTGGTCGCCGCGGTCCTGGTCTCCTGCGGCTCCCCCGGCCGGCCGGAGGCGCCCGAGCGGGTGACGGTGTTCGCCGCCGCGTCGTTGACCGAGGCGTTCACCGCGCTGGGGCGGGAGTTCGAGGTCGCCAACCCCGGCACGGAGGTGATCTTCAACT
Source organism: Saccharothrix lopnurensis (assembly GCF_042658445.1). Lineage (NCBI taxonomy): Bacteria > Bacillati > Actinomycetota > Actinomycetes > Pseudonocardiales > Pseudonocardiaceae > Saccharothrix > Saccharothrix lopnurensis. The sequence goes on from NZ_JBHSQO010000027.1 coordinate 69,702, forward strand.
TCGGCGGCAGTTCCGGGCTGGCCCGGCAGATCGGGCAGGGCGCGCCGGCCGACGTGTTCGCCGCGGCCTCCCCCGACACCATGCGCCAGGTCGGCGACGCGGTGTCGCCGGTGACCTTCGCGCGCAACCGGCTGCGCGTCGCGGTGCCCCGGGGCAACCCGGCGGGGGTGACCGGGTTGGCGGACTTCGGCCGCGAGGAGCCGGTGATCGCCCTGTGCGCCGAGCAGGTGCCGTGCGGGGCGGCGGCGCGGGAGGTGTTCGCGGCGGCCGGGGTCGTGCCGCGGCCGGACACGCTGGAGCAGGACGTGAAGGCGGTGCTCACCAAGGTGCGGCTGGGCGAGGCGGACGCCGCGCTGGTCTACCGCACCGACGTGCTCGCCGCGGGCGACGCGGTCGAGGGCCTGGACTTCCCCGAGGCGGGGTTGGCGGTCAACGACTACCCGATCGCGGTGCTGGCCGCGGCGCCCAACGCGGCGGGGGCGCGGGCGTTCGTCGAGCACGTGCGGTCCGAGCGGGGGCGGACCGCGCTGGCCGGGTTCGGGTTCGACGCGCCGTGACGCGCGGCCGGCTGCCGGTGGTGCTGGCGCTGCCGGCGGCGGTGGGGTTGGCGTTCCTGCTGGTGCCGCTGGTGGGGCTGCTGGCCCGCGCGCCGTGGGGCGACCTGCCGGGGCAGCTGTTCAGCGCGTCGGTGGGCGAGGCGCTGCGGCTGTCGCTGGTGTGCGCGTCGCTGGCGACGGTGGTGTGCGTGGTGCTGGGCGTGCCGCTGGCCTGGGTGCTGGCGCGGGGCGACCTGCCGGGGCGGGGGCTGCTGCGGGCGCTGGTGACCGTGCCGCTGGTGCTGCCGCCGGTGGTGGGCGGGGTGGCGCTGCTGTTCGTGCTGGGGCGGCGCGGGCTCGTCGGGCAGCACCTGCACGAGTGGTTCGGGGTGTCGCTGCCGTTCACCACGGCCGGGGTGGTGCTGGCCGAGGCGTTCGTGGCCATGCCGTTCCTGGTGATCTCGGTGGAGGGCGCGCTGCGGGCCGCCGACCCGCGCTACGAGGAGGCGGCCGCGACCCTGGGCGCGTCGCGCTGGCTGGCGTTCCGGCGGGTCACGCTGCCGTCGGTGCTGCCGGGGGTGGTGGCGGGCACGGTGCTGTGCTGGGCGCGGGCGCTGGGCGAGTTCGGGGCGACCATCACCTTCGCCGGCAACTTCCCCGGCGAGACGACCACCATGCCGCTGGCGGTGTACCTGGCGCTGGAGACCGACCCGGACGCGGCGATCGTGCTGAGCGTGGTGCTGCTGGTGGTGTCGGTCGCGGTGCTGGCCGCGCTGCGCGACCGGTGGGTCAGCGGGCCGTCGTGACGCTGGACGCGCGCCTGGAGGTCGACCGCGGCCGGTTCCGGCTCGGGGTGGGGCTGACCGCGGAGCCCGGCGAGGTGGTGGCCCTGCTGGGGCCCAACGGGGCGGGCAAGACCACGGCGCTGCGCGCGCTGGCGGGGCTGCTGCGGTTGACCGGCGGGCACCTGCGCGTGGGCGGGCGGGAGTGGGACGTGCCGCCGGGGGTGTTCCTGCCGCCCGAGCGGCGGCCGATCGGCGTGGTGTTCCAGGACTACCTGCTGTTCGCGCACCTGAGCGCGCTGGAGAACGTCGCCTTCGGCCTGCGGGCGCGGGGCGCGGGTCGGGCGGCGGCCCGCGCGGAGGCGGCCCGCTGGCTGGAGCGGGTGGGGTTGGCCGAGCACGCGCGGACCCGGCCGCGGGCGCTGTCCGGCGGGCAGGCGCAGCGCGTCGCGCTGGCCCGCGCGCTGGTCACCCGCCCGGACCTGCTGCTGCTGGACGAGCCGCTGGCGGCGCTGGACGCGGCGACCCGCCTGCACGTGCGCGCGGAGCTGGCCGGGCACCTGCGCGACTACCCCGGCCACACCCTGCTGGTCACCCACGACCCGCTCGACGCCATGGTGCTGGCCGACCGGCTGGTGGTGCTGGAGCGCGGCGAGGTGGTGCAGCAGGGCGCGCCGGCCGAGGTCGCCCGCCGGCCGCGCACCGACTACGTCGCCGACCTGGTGGGCCTGAACCTCTACCGGGGCACGGCCTCGGGCGCCTCGGTGGCGCTGGACGGTGGCGGCGCGCTGACCGTGGCCGCGCCGGCGGCCGGGCGCGTGCACGTGGTGTTCCCGCCGAACGCGGTGAGCCTGCACCCCGCGCGGCCCGGCGGCAGCCCGCGCAACGCGTGGGAGGTGACCGTGGCCGGGGTGGAGCGGCACGCGCACACCACCCGCGTCCGGTTGGAGGGCGCGCCGCCCGTGCTGGCCGACGTGACCACCGCGACCGTGGCCGAGCTGCGGCTCAAGCCGGGCGACCGACTGTGGGCCGCGGTGAAGGCGACCGAGGTGAGCGCCTACCCGGCCTGAGTGAGTAACCAACCACTCCTGTTGACAAGGAGGGACTTCACCCGTTTACTTCTCCCTGGATTGAGTGACTGACCACTCACAGATGGAGGAGGCTCCGTGGACGACGCGTCGACCGGACAGGTGCTGGAGGTCGTGCTGCCCGGGGTGGTCGAACCCGACGGGCTGGTGCTGCGCCACCGCGAGCGCCCCACCCCCGGCCCCGGTCGAGCCCTGGTGCGGGTCGAGGCGACGGGGGTGTCGTTCGCCGAGCAGCAGATGCGCCGGGCCAAGTACTACGACCAGCCCCCGTTCCCGTTCGTGCCCGGCTACGACCTGGTCGGCACGGTCGCCGAGGTGGGCCCCGGCGTCGACCCCGGCCTGCTGGGCGGCCGGTTCGCCGTGCTCACCAAGACCGGCGGGTGGGCCAGCCACGCCGTGGTGGACGCCGCCGACCTGGTGCCCGTGCCCGACGGCGTCGACCCCGCCGAGGCCGAAACGGTGGTGGTCAACGGCATCACCGCCTGGCAGATGCTGCACGGCGTCGCCCGGGTCGCCGAGGGGCAGACCGTGCTGGTGCACGGCGCGAACGGCGGCGTCGGCTCCACCCTGGTGCAACTGGCCCGCCTGGCCGGGGCACGGGTCATCGGCACCGCGTCGCCGCGCCACCACGACGCGGTGCGCGAACTGGGCGCCACCCCCCTGGACTACCGCGACCCCGCGCTGCCCGCGAAGGTGCGCGAACTGGCCCCCGGCGGCGTGGACGCGGTCTTCGACCACGTCGGCGGTCCCGGCATCGTCGACTCCTGGCGGCTGCTGGGACCGCGCAGCACCCTGGTGGCCTACGGCACCGCGTCCACGCGCGACGCCCCGGGCTCCTCCCGCCTGCCGGTGCTCAGGCTGTTCGCCCGCCTGCTCCTGTGGGACGCCCTGCCCGGTGGCCGCACCGCGAAGTTCTTCAACATCTGGACGGGCAAGCGCGACGCGGCCGGCTTCCGCGCCCGCCTGGGCCACGACCTGGGGGCGGTGTTCGCGCTGCTGGCCGAGGGGCGACTGCGACCGCAGGTGGCCGCGCGCGTGCCGCTGGAACGGGTGGCCGAGGCGGTGGCGCTGGCCGAGTCCGGCACGATCACCGGCAAGGTCGTGCTGGTGCCGTGAGAACCACCGGCCGGGGCCGCGAATTTCGGTTGCGCCCCGGCCCGGACCGGGCGACCGTGGGCACCCGTTTCGCGCCCGGGGTGCGGTGCGGAACGGGTTCCGACCGAATTCCGTTTCGACGAAAGAGGACGTTCCAGGTGAATCACCACCGCGAGGTGCTGTCGCTGTCGGGGCGGGTCGCCGCCACGATGTCGGAGGCGATCGGCCGGGTCCGGGCGGACCTGGCCGGGGCGGACCCGGTGGTGCGACGATCCGACCGCGCCGACTTCCAGTGCAACGCCGCCCTCGCCCTGGCCAAGCGCCTCGGCGTCGAGCCCCGCGACCTGGCCACCGACATCGCGGGCGCGCTCGACCTCGACGGGCAGACCGTGGTCGCCGCCGCGGCACCGTCGGGCCCCGGCTTCCTCAACGTCACCGTGACCGACCACGCGGTCTGGGAGCAGGTCGCCGCCCGCCTGCGGGACCTCCGCCTCGGCACGGGCGCGCCGGAGGGCGGGCGGCGGACCGTCGTCGACTACTCGGCGCCCAACATCGCCAAGGAGATGCACGTCGGGCACCTCCGCACGACGATCATCGGCGACAGCCTGGCCCGCGTCCTGGACTTCCTCGGCGCGGACGTGGTGCGCCAGAACCACCTGGGCGACTGGGGAACCCAGTTCGGGATGCTGATCCAGTACCTCGACGAGCACCCGGACGCCACGTGGCACCACGACGAGCTCGACGAGGGCGCCTCGGCGGTGTCCGCCCTCAACGACCTGTACCGGTCGGCACGCGCCGAGTTCGACGCCGACCCGGACTTCGCCGACCGCTCCCGCGCCCGCGTCGTCGCCCTCCAGGCGGGCGACCCGGACACCGTCGCGGTCTGGCGGGGCATCGTCACCGAGTCCGAACGGTCGTTCCGCGCGATCTACGACCGGTTGACCGTGCTGCTCACCGCCGAGGACTCGGTGGGCGAGTCGTTCTACAACCCCGTGCTGGCCGACACCGTGGACGAGCTGGTCGCCGCGGGCCTGGCCGTCGAGAGCGAGGGCGCGCTGGTCTTCCACTCAAACGAGGTGTCCGGCCCGGAGGGCAAACCCGCCGCGCTCGTGGTCCGCAAGAGCGACGGCGGCTACGGCTACGACACCACCGACCTGGCCACCATCCGCCACCGCGTCCGCGAGCTCGGGGCCGACCGGCTGGTCTACGTCACCGACTCGCGCCAGTCCCTGCACTTCCAGCTCGTCTTCGAGGCCGCCCGCCGCGCCGGCTGGCTCACCGACGACACCAGCGCCGAGCACGTCGCCTACGGCACGATCCTCGGCCCGGACGGGACGCCGTTCAAGACCCGGGCGGGCGGCACCGTCCGCCTCGTGGACCTGCTCGACGCCGCCGTCACCCGCGCCCGCGCCGTCGTGGTCGAGAAGAACCCGGACCTCGACGCGGCCGAGCTGGACCGGATCGCCGAGTCGGCGGGCATCGCCGCGGTCAAGTACGCGGACCTGTCCACCTCACGGGTGAAGGACTACTCCTTCGACGTCGACCGCATGGTCTCCTTCACCGGCAACACCGGGGTCTACCTCCAGTACGCCCACGCCCGCATCAGCTCCATCCTGCGCAACGCGGGCGACCCGGACACCACCGTGGACCCCACCACCGCGCTCCACCCGGCCGAGCGGGACCTCGTCCTGACGCTCGACGCCCACGACGCCGTCCTGACCGAGGTCGCCGCCACCCTCGAACCGCACCGGCTCTGCGGCCACCTCTACGAGGTGGCCCGCGCCTTCACCGCGTTCTACGAAGCCTGCCCCGTCCTGAAGGCCGACGAACCCGTGCGCGGCAACCGGCTCGCCCTGTGCCGGCTCACGGCCCGCACGCTGGGCCACGGCCTCGACCTGCTGGGGATCGCCGCACCGGAACGCATGTAGTCCCGCCGCCTCCCGCCACCGCGCACCGGTACCCGGTGCCACGCGGTGGCGGGAGGCCCGCGCCGGACGACCTGGCGGAGGTGGCCGGGCGGGCGGCCGGGCCGCACGTGACAGAACGTCACACCCTTGACACCGCCGCGTCATTGCTCGCACACTATGACCGCCTTGGATGTTAACGCAAACATCCGTGGCTCTCGCCCCACCGGGACGCCGCGGACGCCAGTCGACGGCCGCAGCGCGGTGTCATGGCGCCGACGGGCCACCGCCCGGGTCATGACGACCGGCGCCTCCCGCGCACAGCTGGACACCACCGACCCGAGCCGGTGCCCCAGGCCGGCCGATCGCCCGGCAGTCGTCGACACCCCGAGGAGATCAACGATGAACTCTTCACCCTCCCGCCGCGGACGCCCCACCTTGGTCGCCCCGACGACGGTGTGCCACACCGGCCGCGAACGGCGCCGCGACTGATCCCGGAGGGGTGAACCGGGCCGACCACCGGGCGACCGCGCCACCGACGAGGTCGCGCCCCCGGCCCGTCCGAACCGGACGGTCGTTCCGCCGCACCCGGCCGCCGCACCCGGCCACCACCGGCTCCCGCCGGAACTGCCGCGCCGCTCGCCGCGATCCCGATCACCACCCCGGCTGCGTGTTCACGCTAACACCGCACGGTCCTCTGTCGACCGCGGCCGCGCCGCGCACACCCCCGACCCAGGAGATCACCCGTGAACAGACAGAAGGTCAAGCGCTGGCTGGCCCGGCTCAGCCTCGTGGCGCTCACCGCCGCCGGCACCGCAGTGACCGTCGCGTCGCCCGCGCAGGCCGCCCCCGGCTACGTCTACACCACGTTCAAGGGCGACGCCGCCGCCGACCAGGAGCTCTGGGTCTACTCCTCCACCAACGGCACGAACTTCGGCGTGCTGGCCGACACGAACTACCGCGGCCCGTCCGGCGTGCTCCGCGACCCCAGCGTCATCCAGCACAACGGGCTCTACTACATCGCCCACACCGTCCAGTCCTGGACCACGAACTCGACGCACTTCAACATCGCCTCCAGCCCCGACCTGGTCAACTGGACGCACGTCACGAGCGTCAACTCCGGCGTCGCCAACACGCGGTTCACCTGGGCGCCCGAGTTCTACGTCGAGAACGGCACCGTCCGGATCATCGTGAGCATCGCCCAGACGACGTGCTCCAACTGCTTCCGCCCCTACGTCTTCACCGCCCAGAACAGCGCGCTGTCCTCCTGGAGCGCCCCGGCGCAGATGGGCGGCCTCGGCTACAACTACATCGACACCTACGTGGTGAAGTCGGGCAGCACCTACCACGCCTTCACCAAGAACGAGACCACCAAGTACATCGAGCACTGGACCAGCACGAGCCTCACCGGCGGGTGGGCCAACCGGGGCCAGCTGTGGAGCTCGGGCTACGAGGGGCCGGCCGTGCTGCGGATGGCCGACGGCTCCTGGCGCGTCTGGGTCGACAAGTACACCAACGGCGGCATCTGGACGGCCACCAGCTCGAACCTGGACTCCTGGTCTGGCCTGGGCCAGATCACGTGCCCCGGTTGCCGCCACGGCACGATCCTGCCGGTGGCCGACGTGCCCGGCGCGGTGCCCGCCTACCGCGTGACCAACCGCAACAGCGGCCGGGTGGTGGACGTCGTGTCGGCCTCCACCGCGAACAACGCCGAGATCAAGCAGTGGTCGTGGAACGGCGGCGGCAACCAGCAGTGGGAGTTCCAGGACGCGGGCGACGGCTGGTCCCGCATCGTCAACCGCAACAGCGGCAAGTGCCTGGACGTGGCCAGCGGCTCCACCGCCGACGGGGCGAACGTCATCCAGTACACCTGCGGCGGCGCCACCAACCAGCAGTGGCAGTGGCAGACCGACGGCGGCTACTCCCGGATCGTCGCCCGGCACAGCGGCAAGTGCCTCGACGTCGTCAACTCCGGCACCGGCGACGGCGCCGACATCCAGCAGTACACCTGCGGCGGCGGCGCCAACCAGCAGTGGACCCGCGCCCAGGTCTAGTGATTGGACACCTCATGACACTGATCACGGCGCCTGGTGCTCCCCCAGCAGGACCACCGCGGCGCGCCCGGTCGTGGCGCCGGTCGCTGACCACCCTGGCGGTGACCGCGCTCACCGCGGCGGGCCTCGTCGCCCCCGCGGCGCCGGCCACCGCCGCCACCAGCCAGTTCCGCGGCGTGAACTGGGCCGTGCTGGGCGACAACTTCAGCACCGGCACGCTCGTCGTGCAGGGCCTGAGCCTGTCCGACAGCAACGCGACGGTCCGGGCCAAGGCCAACGCCCTCTACGACGACATGGCCTCCACCCTGGGGGTCAACACCGTCCGCCTGCCCATCAACACCCACACCGTGGCCAACACGACGTGGTGGAACGCCTACCGCGGCGCGATCGACGCCGCGACCGCCCGCGGGTTCAAGGTCATCCTCGCCTACTGGGAGGACGGCGCCGCGTCCGGCGGCCGGATCACGAACCTGGCCGCGTGGAACACGATGTGGTCCAGCGTGACCAACACGTACGGCTCCAACGGCAACGTCTACTTCGAACCGATGAACGAGCCGCACGGCTACAGTTCGGCGGACTGGCGCACCGTCGCCGCGAACTGGCTGTCCTACCACACCTCGGCGGTGCCGGGCCGGGTGCTCATCGGCGGCACCGGCTACAGCCAGGACCTGCGCGACGTCTGCAACGACAGCCGCTTCAACGCCACGCTGCTGTCCTTCCACCACTACGCCTTCTTCTACAGCCCGATGACCTACGACGCCTTCCGGAGCCACATCCAGACGCGCCTGGGCAACTGCGCCTCCCGCGCGGTCGCCACCGAGTTCGGCGCGCCGATGTCCACCGGCCTCAACTACGGCGACGCCGGCAGCACCGACAACTTCGTGCGCCACATCCGCGCCATGGCCCAGGTCATGCGCGACAACCGGATGGGCGGCACCTACTGGCCCGCCATCGGCGGCAAGCCCGGGAACATCGGCTACGACTACTACTCGATGTACTCCCTGAGCGGCAGCGGCACCGACCTCAACCTGACCGTCCGCAACGCCTCCGGCGCCACCCGCCTCCGCTACGCCTGGGGCGACGACACCGGGAACGACCCCGCACCGACCTACTACCGCCTCGACGTCCGCCACAGCGGCAAGTCCATGGACGTCCAGCAACCGAACACCGACGACGGCGCCCGCGTCGGCCAGTACGCCTACGGCGGCAACGCCTGGCAGCAGTGGCAGTTCCAGGACGCGGGCAGCGGCTACTGGCGCATCGTCAGCCGCCACAGCGGCAAGTGCCTGGACGTGGTGAGCGCCTCCACCGCCGACGGCGCCGAACTCGTCCAGTACACCTGCGGCAGCGGCACCAACCAGCAGTTCCAGCTGGTCACCAACGGCAGTTGGTCCCAGCTCCGGGCGCGGCACAGCGGCAAGTGCGTGGACGTGCCGTCCGCCTCCACCGCCGACGGCGCGGTCCTCAAGCAGTACCCGTGCAACTCCGGCACCAACCAGCAGTGGTCGCGCACGACCGTCTGACGGTCGGCTCGACGTGACCGCGGAACCTCGCGCGCCAGGCTCGTGCCCGGCACCGGGGGTTCCGCCGTACCCGGAGGACTGAGCGCCCTCACGCACCGCTCCCGCCCGCAATTCACACGATTGTGTCGATTTGGCCGGATTCCGGGAATTCAGCTCGGGATTTTACTCGCGAATCCGGTCGCCCCGGCCGTTGATCCGGGCCATCCTGGGGCAGGGGCCGAGAGGCGAGGCCGTGCAGGAGGGGCAGGTAGATGTCGTCCACCAGCTCCGCCACCGCGTCCTCGGACAGGGGCGCGCCGCAGGCCATGGACTCGCTGCGGATCAGGTCCAGCGGCACGCGGGCCGCCCGGTGAGGCACCTCGACGGGCGGGAGCTCGCCCCTGGCCACGGCCCGGTCGACGATCGCGTCCAGCGGTCCGGTCAGCGGCGACCTCGAGGTCAGGCGGTCGCGGAGGATACCGGCCACCTCCGGGTGGCGGAACGCCTCGCCCATGACGCCCGCGATCATCTCGTTCATCATCGAGTCCGCCCGGCGGGCCACCGAGGAGAACAGGCCGAGCAGGTCCTCCCTCAGGTCGCCCGTGTCGGGGTCCGCCACCGACACCGGGACCCGGCGGTTCCACGCCGCCAGGGCCAGTTCGGCCCGGCTCGGCCAGCGGCGGTAGATGACCGGCTTGCTCGTGCCCGCCCTCTTCGCCACCGCCTCGATGGTCAGCCGGGAGTAGCCGACCTCGCTCAGCTCCGCCCATGCCGCGTCCAGGACCGCGGCCTCCAGCTCGGCCCCGCGACGCCGCGACCTCGGTTCGGCCACCCTGCTCCTTAGATACGTTGCGTTTCTTATAAAACCGGTCTACCTTGCACACATTAGACACGATCCGTTTCCTATGGGGGAAGTTCGTTGCTCACCCGCCTGCTCCGCACACACCTGCGGCCCTACCGGCGAGAACTCACCGTCGTGCTGGTGCTCCAGCTCGTCGGCACCGTGGCCTCGCTGTACCTGCCCAGCCTCAACGCCGACATCATCGACTTCGGCATCGCCACCGGCGACACGGACTACATCCTGTCCACCGGCGGCTGGATGCTCCTGGTCAGCGTCGTGCAGGTCGGCTGCTCCGTCGGCGCCGTCTACTACGGCGCCCGGACGGCCATGGGCTTCGGCCGCGACGTCCGCTCGGCCGTGTTCCACCGGGTCGGGGAGTTCTCCGCGCGCGAGGTCGCCTCGTTCGGGCCGTCCTCGCTGATCACCCGCACCACCAACGACGTGCAGCAGGTGCAGCTGCTGGTGGTGATGGTGTGCACCATGCTGATCGCCGCCCCGATCACGTGCGTGGCGGGCATCGTCATGGCGCTGCGCGAGGACTTCGGGCTGTCCTGGCTGCTGCTCGTGTGCGTGCCCGCGCTGGCCCTCTCGATCGGGCTGATCGTGGTGCGGATGGTCCCGCAGTTCCGGTTGATGCAGGAGCGGATCGACGCGGTCAACCGGGTGCTGCGCGAGCAGCTGTCCGGCATCCGCGTGGTGCGCGCCTTCGTCCGCGAGCCCCACGAGACCGAGCGGTTCTCCGGGGTGAACCGGGCGCTGACGGACACCGCGCTGCGGGTCGGCCGGTTGCAGGCGCTGATCTTCCCGGTGGTGATGCTGCTGCTGAACGCCTCCAGCGTGGCCGTGCTGTGGTTCGGCGCCTACCGGGTCGACGCGGGCCAGATGCAGATCGGCGCGCTGACCGCGTTCCTCAGCTACCTGATGCAGATCCTCATGTCGGTCATGATGGCCACGTTCATCTCGATGATGATCCCGCGCGCCGCGGTGAGCGCCGAGCGCATCAACGAGGTGCTGGACACCCGGTCGTCGGTGACGCCGCCGCCGAACCCGGTGGTGGAGCTGCCCCGGCGGGCCGAGGTGGAGTTCGTCAACGCGGGGTTCCGCTACCCCGGCGCGGCGGACGCGGTGCTGCGCGACGTGACGTTCACGGCCGAGGCGGGCCGCACCACGGCGATCATCGGCAGCACCGGCGCGGGCAAGACCACCCTGGTCAACCTGATCCCCCGGCTCATCGACGTCACCTCCGGCGCGGTGCTGGTCGACGGCGTGGACGTGCGGGAGGTCGACGCGGACGCGCTGTGCTCGCGCATCGGCCTGGTGCCGCAACGGCCGTACCTGTTCACCGGCACCGTCGCGAGCAACCTGCGCTACGGCAACCCCGCCGCCACCGACGAGGAGCTGTGGGCGGCGCTGGAGGTCGCCCAGGCGCGGGGTTTCGTGGAGGCCATGCCCGAGGGGCTCGACGCCCCGATCGCGCAAGGCGGCACGAACGTGTCGGGCGGTCAGCGGCAGCGGTTGTCCATCGCGCGGGCGCTGGTCCGCAAGCCCGGCATCTACCTGTTCGACGACGCGTTCTCCGCGCTGGACCTGGCCACCGACGCGAGGCTGCGCGCGGCGCTGCGCCCGCACACCGCGCACGCCGTCGTGCTCGTCGTCGCGCAGCGGGTGTCCACGATCATCGACGCGGACCGCATCGTGGTGCTGGACAACGGGTCCGTGGTCGGCACCGGCACCCACCGCGAACTGCTGGACACGTGCCCCACCTACGTCGAGATCGTCGAGTCCCAGCTGACCCCGGAGCAGGCCGCATGAGCACCGCCACGACGAACCGCGCGCCCGCCCGGATGGGCGGGAACTTCCCCGGCATGGGGATGCCGATGGGCAAGGCGGAGAACTTCACGCCGTCGGCGAAGAGGCTCGTGCGGCGGCTGCGCCCGGAGCGCGGCACGGTCGCGGCCGTGGTCGTCCTGGGGGTCGTCAGCGTCGCGTTCGCGGTCGCCGGGCCCAAGATCCTCGGCCACGCCACCGACATCATCTTCAACGGCGTGCTCGCGCGGGTGCGCGGCGTGCCGGGCGCCGGGATCGACTTCGGCGCGCTCGGCGAGGTGCTGGCCTGGGTGCTGGCGCTGTACCTGGCCTCCTCGCTGTTCGGCTGGGCGCAGGGCCGCATCCTCAACAACGTGGTGCAGCGGGTGGTCCTGACGCTGCGGGCCGACGTGGAGGCGAAGCTGCACCGGCTGCCGCTGCGCTACTTCGACGGCCAGCCGCGCGGCGAGACCCTGTCCCGCGTCACCAACGACATCGACAACATCTCGACCACGTTGCAGCAGACGCTGAGCCAGCTGCTGACCTCGCTGCTGACCGTGGTGGGCGTGCTGATCATGATGATCACCATCTCGCCGCTGCTGGCGCTGATCGCGCTGCTGCTGATCCCGGTGTCGGTGGTGGTGACCGCCCGGATCCGCACGGTGTCGCAGGCGCAGTTCGTGGCGCAGTGGAAGCACACCGGCGCGCTGAACGCGCACATCGAGGAGGCGTTCACCGGGCACCAGCTGGTGAAGGTGTTCGGCCGGCAGCGGGAGTCCGAGGAGGAGTTCCGGCGGCGCAACGACGAGCTGGTGGGTTCGGCGACGAGCGCGCAGTTCATGTCCGGCCTGATCATGCCGGTGATGATGTTCCTGTCGAACATCAGCTACGTGGCGGTCGCGGTGGTCGGCGGGCTGCGGATCACCTCGGGGGCGATGACGCTGGGCGAGGTGCAGGCGTTCATCCAGTACTCGCGCCAGTTCACCCAGCCGCTGACGCAGGTGGCGTCGATGGCGAACCTGATGCAGTCGGGCGTGGCCTCGGCCGAGCGGGTGTTCGAGGTGCTCGACGCGGAGGAGCAGGCCCCGGACCCGGTCGACGCGCCGGTGCCCGAGGCGAGCCGGGGCCGGGTGGCGTTCGAGCACGTCGGGTTCTCCTACCGGCCGGACCAGCCGCTGATCGAGGACCTGTCGCTGGTGGCCGAACCCGGCCAGACGGTGGCCATCGTCGGCCCGACCGGCGCGGGCAAGACCACGCTGGTGAACCTGGTGCTGCGCTTCTACGAGCTGGACTCCGGCCGGATCACGCTGGACGGCACGGACATCACCGCGCTGCGGCGCTCGGACCTGCGGTCGCGGATCGGCATGGTGCTCCAGGACACGTGGCTGTTCGGCGGCACGATCCGGGACAACATCGCCTACGGCCGCCCCGGCGCGTCGGAGGAGGAGATCGTGGCCGCCGCGCGGGCCACCTACGTGGACCGGTTCGTGCGCACGCTGCCCGACGGGTACGACACGGTGATCGACGAGGAGGGCACGAACGTCAGCGCGGGCGAGAAGCAGCTGCTGACGATCGCCCGCGCGTTCCTCGCCGACCCGTCGCTGCTGATCCTGGACGAGGCGACCTCGTCAGTGGACACGCGCACCGAATCGCTGGTCCAGCACGCGATGGCGGCGCTGCGGTCGTCGCGGACGAGCTTCGTCATCGCGCACCGGCTGTCGACGATCCGGGACGCGGACCTGATCCTGGTGATGGAGTCGGGCCGGATCGTGGAGCAGGGGACGCACGAGGAACTGCTGGAGGCGCACGGCGCCTACCACCGGCTGTACTCGGCGCAGTTCGCCGCCGCTGCGGGGTGAGGCGGGGCCCCAGCGGGAGGGCTGAGGCCGAGAGCCGTGGTGGGTTGAGGCCGGGGCACGGGGACCTCGCGGTCCCCGTGCCCGGCACCCGGAACGGCGAAGGGTCCGGGCTCACCGCTCAGGGCTCCCCGCTCACCACGCCGGGCTCACCGCTCCAGGACCAGCGCCTCCCACGGCCCCAGCTCCGCCCGACCGGCCTTGACGCGCACCCGGTCGGTGTTGGCCAGCACGACGTGCTCGGCCGCCCACCCCGGTTCCAGCTCGACGCTCTCCTCACCCGGGCCGAGGTTGGCCAGCACGAGCAGGCGGGCGTCGTCCAGGGCGCGTTCGTAGCAGTACAGGTGGGGGTGGTCGGGCAGGAACATCCGGAAGCCGCCCAGGGCGACCACCGGCCGGGTGTGGCGCAGCTCGACCAGCCGCCGGTAGTGGTGGAACACCGAGTCCGGGTCGTCGTACTGGGCGGCGGCGTTGATCCGGGTGTGGTTGGGGTTGACCGCCAGCCACGGCGTGCCGGTGGTGAACCCGGCGTGGGGGCCGTCGTCCCACTGCACGGGGGTGCGGGCGTTGTCGCGGCCCATGGCGCGCAGCCCGACCATGACCACCTCGGGGTCCACCCCGCCGGCGACGGCCTCGCGGTAGTGGTTGAGCGACTCCACGTCGCGCAGGTCGTCGACCGAGGCGAACGGGGCGTTGGTCATGCCCAGCTCCTCGCCCTGGTAGATGTAGGGGGTGCCGCGGTGCAGGTGCAGCACGGTGGCGAGGGCGGTGGCCGACTCGCGCCACCAGCGGTCGTCGTCGCCGAAGCGGGAGACGACCCGGGGCTGGTCGTGGTTGTTCCAGTACAGGCTGTTCCAGCCGACCTCGGCCAGGGCGGTCTGCCAGCGGCCCAGCGAGCCCTTGAGCAGCCGCAGGTCCAGCGGGCGGGGGTCGAACTTGCCGCCGGGGCCGTGGTCGAGGGAGACGTGCTCGAACTGGAACACCATGTCCACCTCCCGACGGGCCGGGTCGGTGAACAGGCGGGCCTGCTCCCAGGTCACCCCGGGCATCTCGCCCACCGTCAACAGGCCCTCCCGGCCGGCGAACACCTCCCGGTGCATCTCCTGGAGGAGGTCGTGGACGCGGTCCCGGGTGCCGTAGTGGGGGTAGCCGTCCCCCAGCCCGGCGGTGCCGGTGAGCGCGCCGTCGGGCAGGGCGGGGTCCTTGGCGATCAGGTTGATCACGTCCATCCGGAAGCCGTCCACGCCCCGGTCCAGCCACCACCGCATCATCTCGTACACGGCCTGCCTGACCTGCGGGTTCTCCCAGTTCAGGTCCGGCTGGCGGCGGTCGAACAGGTGCAGGTAGTACTCGCCGGTCGCCTCGTCCGCCGTCCACGCGGGCCCGGAGAAGAACGACTCCCAGTTGGTCGGCTCGGCGCCGGCCCGACCGACCGCGAAGCCCTCGCGCGGCGGCCGCCACCAGTACCAGTCCCGCTTCGGGCTGTCCTTCGACGAGCGCGACTCGACGAACCAGGGGTGCTGGTCGGAGGTGTGGTTGACCACCAGGTCCATGACCAGTCTCATGCCCCGGGCGTGCACCTCGGCCAGCAGCCGGTCGAAGTCCTCCAGCGTGCCGAAGGCGGGGTCGATCGCCTGGTAGTCGGAGATGTCGTAGCCGTTGTCGGCCTGCGGCGAGGCGTAGACCGGCGACAGCCAGACCACGTCCACCCCGAGCCGCTCCAGGTGGGCCAACCGGGCGGTGATCCCGTTGAGGTCGCCGACCCCGTCACCGTTCGAGTCGGCGAAGCTGCGGGGGTAGACCTGGTAGACCACCGCCGAGCGCCACCACCCGGCCTCCTGAGCCATCGACACCCTCGCGCCTCCCAGTCCGATGTGGATGATCATCGCGGGCGCCGGCGGCGACCGCGTCGCCCAGGGTAGCCGGCGGGGGGCCGATCGGCAGGACCCGCCGGCACAGCGGTCCCGGGGCGGTGTTCCGCGCGGGCGGTCGCCCCCGGAGCGACTGACCACCCGGGCGGTCGGCCACCGGAACGACAGGTCACACGGGCGGGTGCATCCCGGGCCCGTGGTCGGGGGCGTCCACCGGGGCGATCGGCGTCGGGCTCAACGACGCCTCGTCCTCCCCCTCCTCCAGCAGCGTCGCCGCCGGACCCACCACCTTCGGGTCGGGCTCCCCCACCACCTCGGGGTCCTTGTCGGCGTAGTCCACCCGCGCCAGCACGCTGCGCATCGCCTCGATCCGCGCCCGCTTCTTGTCGTTGCTCTTGACCACCGTCCACGGAGCCGCCTCCGTGTCCGTGGCCCGGAACATCGCCACCTTCGCCTCGGTGTAGGCGTCCCACAGGTCCAGCGACCGCACGTCGTTCGGGCTGAGCTTCCACTGCCGCACCGGGTCCACCTGCCGGATCAGGAAACGCGTCCGCTGCTCCGCCCGCGACACCGAGAACCACAGCTTGACCAGCAGGATGCCGTCGTCGACCAGCATCCGCTCGAACGTCGGGGCCTGCCGCATGAACCGCTCGTACTGCTCGTCGGTGCAGTACCCCATCACCCGCTCGACCCCCGCCCGGTTGTACCAGGACCGGTCGAACAGCACGACCTCGCCCTCCGTGGGCAGGTGGTCGACGTACCGCTGGAAGTACCACTCGCCCTGCTCGCGGTCGGTCGGCTTGCCCAGCGCCACCACCCGCGCGCCCCGGGGGTTCAGGTGCTCGGTGAACCGCTTGATCGTGCCGCCCTTGCCCGCCGCGTCCCGGCCCTCGAACACGATGACCACCCGGCGGCCCGTGTCCTTGATCCAGTACTGGAGCTTGAGCAGCTCGATCTGCAACAACCGCTTCGCCAGGTCGTACTCCTCGCGCGACATCCGCTCGGGGTAGGGGTAGTTCTCCCGCCACGTGTCCACCAGCGACCCGTCGCGGCGGCGCAGCACCGGGTCGTCGCCGTCCTCGTAGTCCACCACGAAGCCGTCGACCGACAGCTCCGGGAACCGGTCCGAGATGTCGAGCGCGTTGTTCACACGGTCGACGTACCCCCGCCACCACCACCGCAAACAGCCGTCCGAAAGGCCCCTGCGGCCCGGACCGCGGCCACGACCGCTTTCCCCCGCACCACCGGGGAGATCGCGACTCACCGGAGCGGAAACCAGCGAGCCACCAGGGGCTTCGTCACTCACGCGAGTGGTTCGGCGAGTCGCCCACCCCTACCCCGGTGGCGGCCCCACCGCGCTGCACCCGTGGTCGCCGAGGTGCTCACCGCCTTCGACGACTGGGTGGAACCCCCCAACGCCCTGGAGCACTCGCTGGAACTGCCGGCCGGGGGCTTCACCGCCGAGGAGGGCACCCGCATGGGCGCCGACCAGGACCGGGTCGGCCGCGCGCCCTTCCTCGTGGTGCTCACCGCCGTCATCGACCGCATGTACAGCAAGTACCGCACACCCCGCTGCTACCGGGTGTCCCTGCTCAACGCCGGGCACCTCGGCCAGACCTTCGTGCTCACCGCCACCGCGCTCGGCCTCGGCCCGGCCCAGACGGGCGCGTTCCGCGACACGCTCGTCGCCGACCGCTTCGGCCTGGACAACGTCGGCCACACCCCGCTCTACCCGCTGGCCGCCGGGTGGCCGCACCCTGAGCCCCAGGGCGTTCCGCCCGTCGCCGGGCTGGAGACCTTCCGCCGGAACCGGCTCCCGGCCGAGCCGCCCCTCACGGGGCGGTGAGCTTCGCGAGGTCGGGTGCGTAGACGGTCATCCAGTGCGGGCGCAGCCGGTAGAAGACCACCTCCTCGTCCCAGTCGAAGGCGTCGTCGCCGTAGAACTCCTTGAAGTAGGCCAGCAGGTCCGGCCAGTCCGCGGCGGGCTCGCCGGCGCGGGGGTTGAGGTCCTCCACCTCACCGTGCGTGAACACGCCGAGGTCCTCGCCGCGCAGGTGCGCGGCGCTCGCGGACGGACGGGCGGCGAGGTGCCGGGCCTTGGCGGCGCCGCGCGCTGTGCCGAAGTGCCACCTGCCGTGCAGGAAGTGGCCGTCCACGCCGCTGACGCGCGGCTCGCCCTTGGCCGTCACGGTGGACAGGGCGAGCGTGCACATGCCGGTCAGGACCCCGGTGAGCTGCTCCGCGGTCGCGGTGTGCCCGCTGACGATCGAGCGGAGGTGGGAGGTGGAGCGGGACAGGGAGGCGTCCAGCAGGGCCTGGAGCTCTGCGAGTTCTTCGCCGGTTTCGCGCACCACGCCACCGTAACGATCTCCCGGGCCGCGTTTTCGCCGGGAGCGGAACCCCTCCCCCGGGCGCCGGGCGGGGGTCAGGATGGCGGTATGGCGGACATCCTCCCCTTCCACCAGAAGCGCGCCCGCACTCCGGAACGGGTCCCGGACCCGCTGTGGCGCGTGGTGCTGGGCCGGAGCCTGCGGGCGGCCAGGGAGGAGCGGGGCAGCCGCCTCGTCGACGTCGCCGAGCGGGCCGGCATCTCGCCGCAGTACCTGTCGGAGATCGAGCGCGGCCGCAAGGAGCCCTCCAGCGAGATGATCGCCGCGGTCACCGGCGCGCTCGGCGTCGACCTGGCCGACCTGCTCACCGGTCTCGCGAGCGACGTCCGACGGGACCGCGGCGCGGGCCCCGCGGTGGGGCGCCGCCCTTCGGGACCCGTGGTCCTGGCCGCCTGAGACCACGTCCCCGACCACGTACCCGGCCGCCGACCGCGTCCCCGACCGCCGGGCCCGGGGCGACGTCCTCAGACCCGGCGGTCGAGGACGTGGTCCGCGAGCCCGTAGGCGACGGCGCCCCGCGCGTCGAACACGCGGTCGCGGTCGGTGTCGTGCCGCAGCTGCGGCACACCGCGACCGGTGTGGGCCGAGAGGATCTCCTCCAGCTGGGTGCGCACCCGCACGACCTCGTCGGCCTGGAGGATGAGGTCCGGGATGGTGCCCCGGCCCTGCGCCGCGGGCTGGTGCAGCACCACCCTGGTGTGGGGCAGCACGAAGCGGCGCCCGGCCTCGCCCGCCGCGAGCAGCACCGCGCCGGCTGCGACCGCCTGGCCGACGCACGTCGTGGTCACCGGCGCCTTGACGTAGCGCATGGTGTCGTAGAGGGCGAGCATCGCGGACGGGTCGCCGCCCTCGCTGTTGATGTAGAGGTTGATCTCCCGCTCCGGGCTGTCCGCCTCCAGGTGCAGCAGCTGGGCGATCAGCGCGTTGGCCACGCCGGAGTCGATCGCGGTGCCGAGGTAGACGATCCGCTCCGACAGCAGGTGCGAGTAGACGTCCATGACCCGCTCGCCGCCCACGCCGCGGGTGATGACGCTGGGGATGGTGTAGGTGCTCATGCGCGGGTCCCCGCCTTCTGGCCGAGGCCGAGGCCCAGCTCGTGTGTGCGCACGGGCACGACCTGGCCGAGGTCGCTCACGACGTGGTCGATGAAGCCGTAGTCCAGCGCCTGCCCGGCGGTGAACCAGCGGTCGTGCAGGGAGTCGGCGAAGACCTCGTCCACCGGCCTGCCGGTGTCCGCCGCGGTGAGCCTCAGCACGGTGTCCCGGGTGTGGCGCAGGTCGTCCGCCTGCACCTGCACCTCGACCGCGGATCCGCCGATGCCCGCCGAGCCCTGGTGCATCATGATCCTGGCGTGGGGAAGAGCGAAGCGCTTGCCCGGCGTGCCCGCGGACAGCAGGAACTGCCCGGCGCTGCACGCCAGCCCCAGGGCGAACGTGGCCACGTCGCACGGCACGAGCCGCATCACGTCGCGGATGGCCAGCATCGCGGCGACCGAGCCGCCCGGCGAGTGGATCCACAGCGCGATGTCCCGGCCCGGGTCCTCACCGGCCAGGGAGAGCAGTTGGGTGGCGAGCACCGTCCCGTTGTCGTCGTCGAGGGGCCCGTCGAGGACGAGCACCCGCTGGGCGAGGAAGCGCTCGCGGAGCCGGTGGTCGAACATCGGCTGCTTCTGGTTGTCGGTCATGCCCCGACGATGCCGCCACCCCGGCTCCGGGCGCCGCTTTCTCCGCCGTGAGCGGATCAGCTCACGGCGGACCGGCCGAGCTACGGGCGCCCTCCGCCGCCACCTCGCCCAGCCGCCACCTCGCTCAGGCGCGGTACCTCTCCACCCGGTCGTACAGCAGGATCGAGCCCTGGCCGCTGTGCTGGGAGAGCCGGCTGTAGGCGTGCTCGACCCGGCCGCGCAGGGTGTCCTCGGGGTCGCCGAGCGGGTCGCCCGCGATCCACAGCGCGGCGACGAGCCTGGCCAGGGCCGCGCCGTGCGGACCGGTCGGCGGGACCCCCTCGGCGAGGAGTTCGACCTGGGTGAGCGGGTCGTGGTCGCGCGGCAGCCGGTTGGGCGCGCCGGTGATGAGGTCCAGCTCCCGCAACCACCCCCGGGCGGTCGGCTGGTCCAGCGGCCCGTCGGAGGTGAACGGGCCGGCCAGGTGCGCCACGACCGAGCGCACGTCGCCCAGGGCGAGGTCGTGGTAGCGGGCCTCGGTCGTCCGGCCCCGGGCCTCGTGGTGGTCGCGGTACCGCCGGTGCACCGCGTCCCAGCCGCGCGCGGGGTCCTCGCGGTGCGCGAGCCGGTGCAGCAGCAGGGTGCGCAGCCACGGGTCGAGCACGACGCGGGGGCCGTTCTCGTCGGGTTCCAGGGTGAGCAGGAAGTGGTCGAGCAGGAACGCGTGGAGCTCGTCGCCGCCGTCCGGCGGGCCGGTGCCGGGCGCGGTCTGATCCGGCGCGGTCGGGTCGGGCAGGAACTCCACCCCGCGTCCCGCGCTCGCCGTGACCAGGTCGTCCACCCGCTCGGCCGGCAGGTCGCGCAGGAGCTGCGCCAAGGCCTCGTCGGCGAGGGAGGCGTTGCCCGTCGGGGAGGCGCGCGCGGACAGCAGCCGGCGCGGCACGACGGGGCCCGCCTGCCTGGCCGGCACGTCGAGCACGATCCGCAGGCCGCCGGGGTGGCCGCGGGTGAGGCGGTGGGGCAGGGACCGGGGCAGGCCGGGCACGGCGGCGCGGACCACCACGTCCTCGGTGTCCGCGGCGTTCAGGTGACCGGGGTGCACCAGGTACCAGGGCCGCCACCCGGTGGCCGAGCGCGCGTCCCGCTCGGCGTCCTCGGGGGTGCGCGGCAGGGGCAGCGGGGCGGTGCCGCCCGCGGGGGTGCCGGGCCGCCGCCAGGTGTCGTCCCAGTCGGTGTTCCAGGTCCGGCTGGTGGCGATCACGGCGACGTGGTCGCCGACCGCCGCGGACCGCTCGCGCGCGGCCAGGTAGGAGGTCAGGAACGCCTTGCCCTCCCCGGTGTGGACGTTGTCCAGCAGCACCGCGCAGCGGGCGCTCCGCCGGGGGTGGTCGGCCCGGCCGGTGAAGTGCCGGTGCAGGTCGGCCAGGAAGGCGTCGAAGAGGGTGTCGTCGACCGCGCGGCGGTCGGCGGGCGACCCCCGGCCCGCCCGGTCGAGGGCCGCCGGCAGGTCGCGGGGGTCGCGGGGCGCGCCGGGCGTCACCTGGCGGACGGCGCGCAGCAGCCGCCGGCGGGAGAACCAGTCGAGGCCGTGGAGCAGCACCCCGGTGGCGGAGGGGGCCCAGCCGGGCAGCCCGTCCGGTTCGCCGACGAGCCGGACCAGCTCCAGCACCCGCGGCCGGTGCCGCTCCAGCGGGTGGTCCTCGCTCATCAGGTCGCGGAGTTCGGCTAGCGCGCCGTCGCGGTCGCCCGGGTCGCCGGCCAGCACCAGCGCGCACAGCCACAGCCGGGGGAAGGCGATCCGGTCGGCCCCCGGCACGTCCCGGCCCAGGTCGAGGGCGATCCCGGCGAGGGCGGCGGCGGGCCGGACCCCGGCCGGGTCCTCGAAGTCCAGCAGCGCCAGGGGCACCCCGTCGGCGCACCGGTCGCGGACGCTCCGCAGCAGGGCGGTCTTGCCGGTGCCGCGCGACCCGAGCGCGACGACCAGCGGCAGCGTCCGGGCGCGGCCACCCGGCCGCTTCACCAGTTCGTCGACCAGGCCGGTCGTCACCCCGCGGAACCCCGCTAACGCGCTGTCGTCACCGGACATGGATCTCCTGGTCTCGTGGTGGGGCCGTGGTCGGCCAGTATGGGAGCGGCGCTGCGGCCGGATGGCGGAATCGGGCCCGGTTCAGCCTGTTGGCTCAGAGATCACCGCGATGGAGCACCGGGGGTGGTCCGGCAGTAGTCACGTTCGCGGGCACCCCCCACCCCGGCACGGGCACGTGACCCAGGACACACCGGTATTCCACCCCGAACACTGGTTTGAGTCGTATAGACTCAAACCATGTTCACCAGGCAGGAAGCACTCGACCGGGTCGAGCGGGCGACCTCGGCGGCCGACCTGTTCGGTCCCCTCGACCCCGCCCGGCACCGGGAGGCGCAGCGGCTGTACCGGGCGCTGGCCGCCGTGCTGCACCCCGACCGGGTGGGGCCCGCCGACACCAGGGCCCACGCCGCGTCCGCGGAGCTGACCAGGCTCCACGACGAGTGGCGGCGCGGCACGTCCGTCGAGCTGCGCACCGACCGCGGCGCCTACCGGATCACCGCCCTGCACGCGGTGGGCAGCGTCGCGAACACCTACCTCACCGACGGCCCGCACGTGGTCAAGGTGGTGCGCAACCCGGCGCTCAACCCGCTGGCCCACGCCGAGTGGGACGCGCTGGACGCGCTCGCCCGGTTCACCGACGAGCACCGGTGGCTGCGGCCCTACTACCCGCGCCTGGTCGACCGCTCCGGCCCGGTGGCACGCGGCGAGCGCGCGTTCACCGTGCTCGAACCCCTGGTGGACGGGTTCGTGACGCTCGCGGACGTGCGGCGGGCGTTCCCGGGCGGCCTGGACGGGCGCGACTGGGCGTGGATGCACCGCAGGCTGCTGCGGGCGCTCGCCGGCGCGCACCGGATCGGCCTGGTGCACGGCGCGGTCGTCGCCGAGAACGTCCTGGTCCACCCCGAGCAGCACGGCGTCGTGCTGGTCGGCTGGTCCTTCGCGGTCGAGAGCGGGCAGCGGCCGCTGGCCACCGGCAAGACCGTCGACTACCCGCCTGAGGTCCACCTGGGACAGCCGGTCACCGCCGCCACCGACGTCCACATGGCACACGCGCTGATGCTGGGGGTGCTGGCGGGGCACGAGACCCGGCAGCGCGCCTTCGCCCGCGGGTGCGCGCAGGACGACCCGGCCCGGCGGCCCGACGCCGCCGACCTGCTCACCGAGTACGACGACCTGCTCGAAGACCTCTACGGCGAGCGGACCTTCCGCCCGTTCGCCCTCCCCCCTACCCCGACAGGAGCCTGACCGTGGGACACGGCAAGTGGGACGACAACGCCTACGCGGCGGCCAAGACCTTCCGCGCCGCCAAGGGCATCGACGACTTCGGCTACACCGCCGCGATGCGCGGCAAGCCCAGGAGCGAGTGGCGGGCCGACCCGTCGCTGGACCCGAGGGACGCGGTGCGCGAGTGCCGCGACTCGGCCGACCACGCCGACTCGACGCCCATCGCGGTGCTGTTCGACGTCACCGGCTCGATGGGCCGGGTGCCCAAGGTGATGCAGACCAAGCTCGGCAAGCTGCACGGCCTCATCCAGCGCAAGGGCTACCTCACCGACCCGCAGCTGATGTTCGGCGGCATCGGTGACGCCGACAGCGACCGGGTGCCGCTCCAGGTCGGGCAGTTCGAGTCGGACAACCGGATGGACGAGCAGCTGCGCACCATCCTGCTGGAGGGCGGTGGCGGCGGGCAGAAGAGCGAGTCGTACGAGCTGGCCGCCTACTTCATGGCCCGGCACGTGGTCACCGACGCCTGGCAGAAGCGCGGCCGCAAGGGCTACCTGTTCCTCATCGGCGACGAGCTGAACAAGCCCCGGCTGGAGGCCCGGCACATCCGCAGGGTCATCGGCGACGACGTGCACCAGGACATCGACCCGGTCTCGGTCTACCGGGAGCTGGAGCGCCGCTGGCACGTCTACTACGTGCTGCCGGACCAGTCGGCCTACTACAACGACCCGGAGATCGCGGAGCACTGGCGCGGCGTCCTCGGGCAGCGCTTCCTCAAGCTCGACGACCCCGGCGCGGTGTGCGAGCTGATCGCCGCCACGATCGGGCTGGAGGAGCGCGTGGTCGACCTGGACCAGGCGATGGTGGACCTGGCCGAGATCGGGTCGGCGGCGGAGAGCGCGGCGGTCGGCAAGGCGCTGGTCGGCGTCGGCGGCAAGACCCTGACCAGGTCGGCCACGCCCCCGGCGCTCGACGGTCCCGACGACGTGACCCTGACGTGAGCGGAGCGGGTGTGAACGGCGTGGACGGGCACGTGGTGGTCGTCGGCCTCGGGTTCGGCGATGAGGGCAAGGGCGCGGTGGTCGACGCCCTGTGCCACGACCGCGAGACGGTGTCGGTGGTCCGCTTCAACGGTGGCGCGCAGGCCGCGCACAACGTGGTCGCGGACGGCAGGCACCACACGTTCAGCCAGTTCGGGTCCGGCACGCTCGCCGGCGTGCCGACCCACCTGTCCCGGCACGTGCTGGTCGAGCCGATGGCCCTGGCGGGCGAGTCGCGGGAACTGGCCGGGCTGGGGGTGCCCGACCCGCTGGGGCTGCTGTCGGTCGACGCCGGCGCGCTGCTCACCACGCCGTTCCACATCCGCGCCAACCGCGCCCGCGAGGACGCCCGGGGGCGCTCGCGGCACGGTTCGTGCGGCAAGGGCATCGGGGAGACGGTCTGGTACTCGCTGCTGGCGGGCGCCCGCCCCGGCGACGTCGTGGAGCACCAGGAGGTCTTGGGCGCGCCGGGCGCGGCGCCGCGGGTCGGCGACTGCGCCGACCCCGCGGCGCTGCGGCGCAAGCTCGACGCGCTGGCCCGGTTCTACGAGCCGCTGATCGGGTCGGGCACGTCGGTGGCCGAGCTGGTGTCGCTCTACCGCGACTTCGCCGACGCGGTCCGGATCACCCGCGGCGACGAGGTGGGCCGGCTGGCCGGGCGGGGCCGGCTGGTGTTCGAGGGCGCGCAGGGCGTGCTGCTCGACCAGCACCACGGCTTCCACCCGCACACCACCTGGTCCACCACCACCCCGGACAACGCCCGCGAGCTGCTGGGCGGCCGCCCGGCCGCGGTCGTCGGGGTGACCCGGACCTACCAGACCCGGCACGGCGCCGGGCCGCTGCCGACCGAGGACCCGGCGGTGGCGGCCCGGTTCCCCGAGCGCCACAACGCCACCGGCCACTACCAGGGCGCGTGGCGGGCCGGCCACCTGGACGCGGAGCTGCTGGAGTACGCCGTGGCCGCGTGCGGCGGGGTGGACGGGCTGGCCGTGACGCACCTGGACGCGACCGGGCTGGGGGTCGTGCCCCGCCGCGGCGCGGCACCCGAGGACCTGCCGGACCCGCTGGCCTGGTTCGAGGCCCGCCGGCCCGTGCTGGTCACCGGCAGCGGCCCGGACCGGGACCGCTACGCGGTGCGGGCGTGCGCGACAATCGGTCCATGATCGAGTCGACCCCGGTGTCGGTGGACGTGCTGGCCCTGCGCTTCGACCCGACCGCGCGCACCGTGCTCCTGGGCGTCGCCCACCGCGCCCAGGAGCCGTTCGCGGGCGAGTTGGCCCTGCCCGGTGTCCTGCTGGGCCGGGGCGAGCGCCTGCGCGACGCCGCCCGGCGCGCGGTGCGCGACAAGCTCGGCGTGCCAGGGGACGCGGTCACCGCCTCCGGCCAGCTGACCACGTTCGACGAGCCCTCCCGCGACCCGCGCGGGCCCACGCTGTCGATCGCCCTGTGGGCCGCGGTCGACCCGGGCCGGCTCACCGGCGGCCCCACCACGTGGACGCCGCTGGCCGACGTGCCGCCGCTGGCCTTCGACCACGACCGGATCGTGGCCGACTGCCGCCCGATCCTGGCCGACCGCCTCTGGCGCGACGTCGGGTTCACCGCCGGCCTGCTCGGGCCCGAGTTCACCACCGCGCAGGCCCTGGACGTCACCGAGTCCCTGACCGGCGACCGCCCCTACCCCGCCAACCTGGGCCGGACCATGGAGCGCGTGCCCGGCCTGGAGCGCACCGCCCAGCACGCCGCCGCCCTGCCCAGGGGCGGCCGCCCGCCCTCGGTGTGGCGGTGGGTCCGGCCGGACCCCGGACGAGCCGAGCCGACCACCCGCTGAGCGCGACCCGGCGGTGGTGTGGAATCCCGGGTATGGCGATCACCTTGGACGAGCCGGGGGCCGACGGGCCGAGCGGCGCCCTGGCCGCGCTGCGCGAGTGGCAGCACGACGGGGCTCCGGCGCAGCTGCACCCCGGCGACCTGGGCTGGTTCCGGCGGTTCGGCGCGGAGGCGACGGCCGCGGCGGTCCGGACCTGGAGCCGGGACGGGCGAATCCTCGCCGTCGGGCTGCTCGACGACCCCGAGCTGCTGCGGCTGACCACCGCGCCGGGCGCCCGGCGGGACGAGGAGCTGGCGCGGCGGGTGGTCGAGGACGTGGTCGACCCGGCGCGCGGCGTGCTGGTGCCGGGCCGGGTCTACGTCGACGCGCCGGCCGATGCCCTGGTCCGGGACCTGCTGGTCGAGGAGGGCTGGCGGACCGACGAGCCGTGGACGCCGCTGCGCCGCGACCTCGCGGAGCCGGTCGAGGACCCGGGCCTGCGGATCGAGGTGGTCGGGCCGGAGCAGGCGCCCGTGCGGACCGCCGTGCAGCGGGCGTCGTTCGACAGGTCGACGTTCACCGACGAGCGCTGGCGCGCGATGGCGGCCGGACCGGCGTACGCGGCGGCCCGGTGCCTGGTCGCCCGCGACGACCGGGGTGAGGCGGTGGCGGCGGTGACGGTGTGGTCGGCCGGTCCGGGCAGGCCCGGGTTGCTCGAACCGATGGGCGTGCACCGGGACCACCGCGGTCACGGCCACGGCCACGCGATCGCCGTCGCCGCGGCGGCCGCGCTCCGGGAGCTCGGCTCGTCCAGCGCCCTGGTCTGCACACCGAGCTCCAACGTCGGCGCCGTCGCCACCTACGCGTCGGCCGGCTTCCGGCCCCTGCCCGAGGTCCACGACCTGTGCCGGGGCGCCTGAGCAGGCGCCCCGGTACCGGGTCGCGCCCGCCGATCCCCCGGAGCGGGTTCCCATGATCGCCGGAACGGGTACCACCTCCCGGTGACCGGCGTCCGGTCACCGCACGAAGGAGAGACGACCATGACTGCGATGGAGCCGCACCCGTTCCCGTTCGCCCCGTGGATCTGGCGCGACGCGGTGGCGATCCTCGACACCCGCAACGAGGCCGTCGGCGACCGCGACCGCCCCGACGTGGGCCTGCTCGGGTACGAGGTCGAGGCGGTCGACGGCCGGATCGGCAAGGTCGACGAGGCCAACGCCCGGGTGCCCGCCGACTGCCTGCTGGTCGACACCGGCACCTGGCTGACCAGCCACCAGGTGGTGCTGCCGGTCGGCGCGGTCGCCCGCATCGACCACGACGGCCGGGTGATCCACGTCGACCGGACCAAGGAGCAGGTGACCAGCGGGCCCGAGTACGACCCGGACACCTTCGACGCCGACGCGTTCCGCGCCCGCCTCGGCGACTACTACACCGAGAGCTACCGCACGGCGCCCTGACGGTGCCGCGGACGACCGGACCTGCCGCGGGGGCTCGGGGGTGGCGCCGGAGCGCCGTCCCCGAGCCCCCGCCGTCTTCACCCCGAACGGCCCCGGCACCCTGGTCCGGACGTCCCGCCCGGGTGGCGGGGCACCCGCGAACCGGTGTTCCGGGGCCATTCCGGCAATCTCCCACAGGTGCCCGGTCAAACGGTCATCCTACCGATTCCAAGCCCGGGGGAATCGGATGAGTTTTCTGTAAAACTATCGCCGAGAGTATCGCCGCGACCGGGCCGGACTTCCGACCACACGGATTTGATCTGCGAAAACCCTCTTTTGAGACGCGGGTTGTGAGCATTCTTCCCGATCCGTTCCCGTGATAACGTGGTCGAACGGGCACATCTTCGATAGCAACCGGCGCACAGCGGAGCAGGTACGCCATCAGCAAGAGCACGCCACCCGGCCCCTATTTCCACGAAAGGGGTGATCCGATGTCGATGAGCACGACCGCGTCGCTGGTGGTCAGGTTGCTGGGCCCGGTGCGCGCCTGGCGCCGCGGCGCGGAGGTCGACCTCGGCACCGCGCGCAGGCGGGCGGTGTTCACCCTGCTCGCGCTCCGCGCGAACGAGGCGGTCTCCAGGGACGAACTGATCGACGGCGTGTGGGGCGACGCGGCTCCCGCGAGCGCCGGGGCGAGCCTCTACACCTACGTCTCGGGCCTGCGCCGGGAGCTGGAGCCCGAGCGGTCCAAGCGGTCGGCCGGGGTGGTGCTCACCTCGACCGGGGCGGGTTACGCGCTGCGGCTGGACCGGGACGGGTTGGACGTCCACCGCTTCGACCGGCACCGCGAGCGGGCGGAGGCGCTGGCGCGGCACGACCCGGAGCGGGCCGCGGCGGAGCTGGGCGCGGCGCTGGCGCTGTGGGAGGGCGAGGCGCTGTTCGCCGTGCCCGGCCGGTTCGCCGAGGCGCAGCGGTCGCGGCTGCACGAGCTGCGGCTGGCCGCCGTGGAGCGGCACGCCGAGCTGGCGCTGCGGCTGGGCCGGCACGCCGACGTGGTGGCCGAGCTGTTCGGGCTGGTGGTGGAGCACCCGCTGCGGGAGGGCCTGCACGCGCTGCTGATGACCGCGCTGCACCAGGGCGGCAGGCAGGCCGAGGCGCTGGAGGTGTTCCGCGGGGCCCGGCGCGTGCTGGCGACCGAACTGGGCATCGAGCCCGGCCACGCCCTGCGCGAGGTCCAGCGCCGGGTGCTCGACGGCGACGTGGCCGCGCACCGGGCGCCCCGGCCCCGGGCGCACCCGACCCCACCGCCGCGGCCGGCGCTGTCCCCCTTCGTCGGCCGGCGCCGGGAGCTGGACCTGCTGCGGCGCGCGGTGTCCGAGGTGGCCCGGGGGCGCGGCGGCGCCGCGTGGCTGGAGGGCGAACCGGGCATCGGCAAGTCGTCGCTGCTGACCACCGCCCTGGCCGGCGCGCCGGACGCGGGCGTCCGCGTGGCCCGCGCCGCGGCCGACGAGCTGGGCGGGCGCTTCCCCCTCCGGGTGGTCCTCGACGCCCTCGACGTGTCGGTCACCTCGGCCGACCCGCGCCGGGTCGGGCTGGCCCGGGACCTGCTCGACCCGGCCGGCGACTCCCCCGCGCCGGACGACCCCGTGCTGACCGCGATCGACCGCTTGGTGGAGCTGGTCGGCGAGCTGTGCGCGGACACCCCGCTGGTGCTGGCGCTCGACGACCTCCAGTGGGCCGACGAGGCCAGCGTGCTGCTGTGGCACCGGCTGCTGCGCCTGGCGCACCGGCTGCCCCTGCTGCTGGTCGCGGTGGCGCGGCCGGTGCCGCACCGCGACGACGTGGCGCGGGTGCGGCGCGCGGTCGTGCGGACCGGCGTCCTGGTCGACCTGGGGCCGCTGGCCGAGGACGAGGTGACCGCGCTGCTGACCGGGCTGGTGGGCGCCGCGCCGGGCGAGGGGCTGGACCGCGTGGCCGGGTGCGCGGGCGGCAACCCCCTCTACCTCAGGGAGGTCGTCGACGCCCTGCTGCGGGAGAACTCGGTCGAGTTCCGCGACGGCGTGGCCGAGGCGGACCTGGTGGGCGAGGACATGCCGACGTCGCTGGTGGGCGCGCTGACCAGGCGGCTGGCGTTCCTGTCCGCGGACGCCCTGGACCTGCTGCGCCGGGCCGCGCTGCTGGGCACCCGGTTCGCGCCCGGGAACGCGGCGGTCGTGGCGGGCCGGCCGGTCTCCGAGCTGGTCGCCGCAGTCGAGGAGGCCACGGCGGCGGGCGTGCTGGTCGAGGCGGGCGCCGAGTTCGCCTTCCGGCACCACCTGGTCCACCACGCCCTCTACCGCGGCACCCCGGCCGCGGTCCGGGCCGCGCTGCACCGCCGGGCCGCCGAGGCGCTGGCCGCGGCCGGCTCACCGGTCGAGCTGGTCGCGCGGCAGCTGGCGACCGCGCCGACCGCCGTGGACCCGTGGGTGGTGGACTGGCTGACCGCCAACGCCGAGGCGGTCGCGGCGCGCGACCCGGACCTGGCGGTCGCGGTGCTGCGCTCGGTCCTCGGGCGGTCGGACGTGCCCGCCGGGGCGCGGGAACGGCTCGCCGCCCGGCTGGCGCGCCTGGTGTTCCGGCTCGGCGGCCGGGCCGAGGCCGACGCCCGCTACGCGCTGGCCCGCGCCCGGGACCGCGAGCTGGTCGCCGAGACGCGCTGGGTGCTGGCCGCCTCGCACCACCGCGAGGGCCGTGCCGCCGAGGCCGCGCCGGTGCTGCGGGCCGCCCTCGCCGACGCCGG
>NZ_JBHSQO010000028.1:0-98368 GCF_042658445.1 Saccharothrix lopnurensis
AGGGCGCCTCCACCGCCGACGGCGGCAACATCGTCCAGTACAGCGACTGGGGCGGCGCCAACCAGCAGTGGCAGCTCGCCCGCGTCGGCTCCGGCCCCACCACGACGACGACCACCCAGCCGGGCGGTGGGTGCTCCCTCCCCTCGTCCTACCGCTGGTCGTCCACGGGCGCGCTGGCGCAGCCGAGGTCGGGCTGGGTCTCGCTCAAGGACTTCACCTACGTCCCCTACAACGGCAGGCACCTGGTCTACGCCACGACCCACGACACGGGGACGTCCTGGGGATCGATGAACTTCGGGCTCTTCAGCAACTGGTCCGACATGGCCTCGGCGCCCCAGCAGGCCATGAACATCGGCACCGTCGCGCCCACGCTGTTCTACTTCGCCCCGAGGAACATCTGGGTGATGGCCTACCAGTGGGGCGGGACCGCGTTCAGCTACCGGACGTCGACCGACCCCACCAACCCGAACGGGTGGTCGGCGCAGCAGGTGCTCTCCACGGCGAGCATCACCGGCTCCGGCACCGGACCCATCGACCAGACGATCATCGGTGACGGCCAGAACATGTACCTGTTCTTCGCCGGTGACAACGGCAAGATCTACCGCCAGGTCATGCCGATCGGGAACTTCCCGGGCAGCTTCGGCTCCTCCTACACCACGATCATGAGCGACACGACGAACAACCTGTTCGAAGCGGTCGAGGTCTACAAGGTCCAGGGCCAGAACCAGTACCTGATGATCGTCGAGGCGATCGGGTCGAACGGGCGCTACTTCCGCTCGTTCACCTCCAGCAGCCTCGGTGGTTCGTGGACGCCGCAGGCCGCCACCGAGGGCAACCCCTTCGCCGGCAAGGCCAACAGCGGCGCCACCTGGACCAACGACATCAGCCACGGCGACCTGATCCGCGCCAACCCCGACCAGACCAAGACCATCGACCCCTGCAACCTCCAGCTCCTCTACCAGGGCCGCAACCCCAGCTCGGGCGGCGACTACGGCAAGCTGCCCTACCGACCGGGCCTGCTGACCCTACAACGCTGACCGACCCCCGGCGCCCCGCACACCCGTGCGGGGCGCCGGGCCGCACACCGCCCGAAGCGGCGGGTAAGGAGTTGTCATGTCCGTCCCCGATCGACTCCCGCGGCACCCCGCACGCGGACGCCGGTTGTCGCGGGTGGCCGCGGCGCTGGCGGTGGTCGTGCTCGGCGGTGTCGTGGTGGTCTTCGGCGCGGCCACCGGGTCGGCGGCCACCGTCGACACCACCGCGTGGTACGTGCTGGTCAACCGCAACAGCGGCAAGGCGCTCGACGTCTACAACCTCGCCACCAACGACGGCGCGCGGATCACCCAGTGGACCAGGGGTGACGGCGCCAACCAGCAGTGGCAGTTCGTCGACTCCGGCAACGGCTACTACCGGCTCAAGTCCCGCCACTCCGGCAAGGTGCTCGACGTCCACAACTTCTCCACCGCCGACGGCGGCGCGATCGTCCAGTGGGCCGACGGCAACGGCACCAACCAGCAGTTCCGCCTCGCCGACTCCGACAGCGGCTACGTGCGCCTGATCAACCGCAACAGCAACAAGGCGGTCGAGGTCCAGAACGCCTCCACCGCCGACGGCGGCAACATCGTCCAGTACAGCGACTGGGGCGGCGCCAACCAGCAGTGGCAGCTCGCCCGCGTCGGCTCCGGCCCCACGACCACGTCCCAGCCGCCGGGCGGGCAGTACACGAACCCGGTGGTGTGGCAGGACTTCGCCGACGTGGAGGTCATCCGGGTCGGGGACGTCTACTACATGACCGCGTCGACGATGCACTACTCCCCCGGCGCGCCGGTCCTGCGCTCGTACGACCTGGTCAACTGGGAGTTCGCCGGTCACTCCGTGCCCTCCCTGGACTTCGGCGCCAAGTACGACCTGACCAACGGGCAGCGGGCCTACGTCAACGGCATCTGGGCCTCGACGCTCCAGTACCGACCGAGCAACCGCACCTACTACTGGGCCGGGTGCATCGACTTCAACGACACCTACGTCTACACCGCGTCCGACGTCGCGGGACCGTGGAACCGGCACGCCCAGATCGACAACTGCTACTACGACGCGGGCATGCTCATCGACGACAACGACACCATGTACGTCGCCTACGGCAACGGCACCATCAGCGTCGCCCAGCTGTCCGCCGACGGCCGCAGCCAGGTCCGCGCGCAGCAGGTCTTCCAGACCCCGTCGAACATCGGGACGCTGGAGGGGGCGCGGTTCTACAAGCGCAACGGCAGCTACTACATCTGGCTGACCCGACCCGCCAACGGCCAGTACGTGCTCAAGTCGGACAACGGGCCGTTCGGCCCGTACACCCTGCGGCAGGTGCTGCTCGACCTGCCGGGACCCATCTCCGGTGGCGGCGTGCCCCACCAGGGCAGCCTGGTCCAGACCCAGAACGGGTCCTGGCACTACATGTCGTTCGTGGACGCCTACCCCGGCGGCCGCGTGCCGGCGCTCGCCCCGATCACCTGGACCGCGGACGGCTGGCCGACCCTCCAGACGGTCAACGGCCGGTGGGGCGTGAACTACCCCTCGCCGCTGCCGATCCGCCCGGTCAAGCCGCTCACCGGGTCGGACACCTTCGCGGGCACCGCGCTGGGCCCGCAGTGGGAGTGGAACCACGACCCCGACACCAGCCGGTACTCGGTGAACAACGGGCTGACGTTGCAGACGGCCACGGTCACAGGCGACCTGTACGCCGCCCGCAACACGCTGACCCACCGCATCCAGGGGCCGACGTCGACCGCCACCATCGAGCTGGACCACAGCACCATGCGCGACGGTGACCGGTCCGGCCTGGCGATGCTGCGCCAGTCCTCGGCGTGGATCGGCGTCAAGCGCGACAACGGCCAGACCCGGGTCGTGATGACCACCGGGTTGGCCATGGACAGCAGCTGGCGCACCACCAGCACCGGCACCGAGGCCGCGAGCGCCGCGATCAGCGGCGGCCGGACCTGGCTGCGGATCAACGCCGACATCCAACCCGGCGCCAACCGCGTCGCCCGCTTCTCCTTCAGCACCGACGGCGTCAACTTCAGCCCGCTCGGCCCGGCCTTCACCCTCAACAACGCCTGGCAGTTCTTCATGGGCTACCGCTTCGGCATCTTCAACCACGCCACCCAGGCCCTGGGCGGCTCCGTCACCGTGCGCGAGTTCAACCTGACCACTCCCTGACTCGCGTGCACCTCCCGAGCGGCGGTTCCGGCACCAAGGAGTACCCGGGACCGCCGCTCTTTCGCCATGCCCTCGACCGCCACAGGACAAAATTTCCGAAACTAGTTTCGAATTCTTGCGAAAAAAGATCCCGCCGCAACCCGTTTCGGCACCCTCGAAGCACAGCGTGTTCCACCCACCCAAAAAGGGCTTCCACCTGGGGTTTCAACTCCACATCAAGATCATGCTTAACCGGTTCGGCGATGTTCATGGATGTAAACCTCGGCGGGAGAGTGGGCTCGGACAAGCCTTGATCGGCCGATCTGTTTCGGTTAATACTGCTTAACGTTTCGAACCGAACAGCGTGTGGACAATGGCTCCCCGCCACCCGCACCGAGCGGACCACCGACCCGCTCCCACCCCACCCACCCCACCCGCACTCCCGCGGGTGCTCCTCAGAAAGCGCCGAACATGACGCTGACAGCGAAGTCAGTCACACGGGCCGCACTCGTGTCGACCTTGGTCGCCGCCGCCGCGGGCGCCGCGGTCCTGGTGGCGTCACCCGCCAGCGGCGCCGCCTCCACGCTCGCCGGGGCGGCCCAGCAGAGCGGCCGCTACTTCGGCACCGCGGTGGCCGCGAGCAGGCTGGGCGACTCGACCTACGTCGGGATCCTCAACCGCGAGTTCGACATGGTCACGGCCGAGAACGAGATGAAGATGGACGCGACCGAGCCGTCCCAGGGCCGGTTCAGCTACGGCAACGCGGACCGGATCGTGAACCAGGCCATCGGCCAGGGCAAGCGGGTGCGCGGTCACGCCCTGGCGTGGCACTCGCAGCAGCCGAGCTGGATGCAGAACATGTCCGGCAGCTCGTTGCGCAGCGCGATGCTCAACCACGTGACGCAGGTCGCGACCTACTACCGGGGCAAGATCTACGCCTGGGACGTGGTGAACGAGGCGTTCGCGGACGGCAGCGGCGGCGGTCGGCGGGACTCCAACCTCCAGCGCACCGGCAACGACTGGATCGAGGCCGCGTTCCGCGCCGCCCGCGCCGCCGACCCCGGCGCGAAGCTCTGCTACAACGACTACAACACCGACAACTGGTCGCACGCCAAGACCCAGGGCGTCTACCGCATGGTCCAGGACTTCAAGACCCGCGGCGTGCCCATCGACTGCGTCGGCTTCCAGGCCCACTTCAACAGCGGCAACCCCGTGCCGTCGAACTACCACACCACGCTCCAGAACTTCGCCAACCTCGGCGTCGACGTCCAGATCACCGAACTCGACATCGAGGGCTCCGGCTCCAGCCAGGCCCAGCAGTACCAGGGCGTCGTCCAAGCCTGCCTGTCCGTCACGCGGTGCACCGGCATCACGGTGTGGGGCATCCGCGACAGCGACTCCTGGCGCGCCTCCGGCACCCCGCTGCTGTTCGACAACTCGGGCAACAAGAAGGCCGCGTACAACTCGGTCCTCTCCGTCCTGAACAACGTCTCGACCTCGATCCCGTCGACCACGGACCCGACCGGCCCGACCACCACCACGCAGAACCCGGACCCCGGCGGCTGCACCGCGACCTACGCCGAGGGCCAGAAGTGGAGTGACCGCTTCAACGGCCAGGTCACGGTCTCGGGCACGAACAACTGGATCGTCACGGTCACCGTCAGCTCGCCCCAGCGGATCATCTCCACCTGGAACACCAGCGCGACGTGGGAAACGGCCAACGTGATGACCGCCCGCCCCAACGGCAACGGCAACTCGTTCGGCTTCACCATCCAGCACGGCGGCAACTGGAACTGGCCCAGCATCTCCTGCCGGGTCGGCTGAACCACCGCGGGAGGGTCCGGAGCCACCGGGCCCTCCCGCTCCCGTTCCGACACCGATCCGCCGCCAACCGGAGTGGTAAGGAGCAGTTCCATGCGCAGGAAGGACTCCAACGCGTCACGACCGGCCGCGGTGGCGGTCGCCGCCGCGCTCGTCGCGGCGGCCGGCGCCCTGATCGGATCGCAGCCCGCCTCGGCCGCCGCCGGTTGCCGGGTCGACTACCCGATCGGCTCGCAGTGGCCGGGCGGCTTCAGCGCCACCGTGGTCGTGACGAACCTGGGCGACCCCGTGACCGGGTGGCGGCTCTCGTGGGCGTTCCCCGGGAACGAGCGGATCACGCAGTCGTGGAACGGGTCGCACACCCAGTCGGGCAACCAGGTCACCGCGGTCAACGCGGCCTGGAACGGCTCCGTCGCCACCGGGGCCTCGGTCTCCTTCGGCTTCAACGCCACGTCCGACGCCCGCCCGACCACGCCGCCGGTGTTCACCCTCAACGGCACCGCGTGCACCGGTTCGACCACGACGACCACGACCACCACCACGACGACCACCACCACCACGACGACGCCCCAACCCGGTCGTCCCATGGTCGAGAACAACTTCCCGGTCACCAGGGAAGGCGCGTACGGCGACAACCGGTTCACCGTGTTCCGCCCGTCCGACCCCCGGGCGGTCGGCCGCGCGCTCCCCGTGCTGGCGTTCGGGAACGGCGCGTGCGCCCACACGAACAACAGCGAGGTCACCCGGGCGCTGACGTTCATCGCCTCGAAGGGCTTCGCCGTGGTGGACACCGGCTCGGTGGACGGCTCGCCCAACGGGGTGCCCAGCGGCTCGCCCATCCCCTCCCTGCTGACCGACGCCATCACGTGGGCCGAGCGCGAGCAGGACCGCTCCGGAGCGCCGCTGGGCCGGCACCTCGACCTGGGCAGGGTCGCCACCGCCGGCCACTCGTGCGGCGGCCTGGAGGCCATGGTTGCCGCGCAGGACCGCAGGGTGTCCGCTGTCGTCTCCTTGAACAGCGGTTTCTTCGCCGACGGCGCCTTCGGCTACCCGCGTTCCGAACTCGGCAAGCTGCACACGCCCGCCCTGTTCATGGACGGCGGCTCCGCCGACATCGCCTACGCCAACAACCAGGCCAACTACGACCTGGCCGGCGTCCCGGCCGTGCTCGCCCGCCACCCGCAGGCCGGTCACGGCGGCTTCATCACCGGAGCCCAGATGACCGACGGCATGACGACCGTCGTGCAGTTCCTCGACATGGTGCTCAACGGGAACCAGGTGGCGCGCGACTACGTCCTCAGCCCGTCGGGACTGGCCGCCAGGGCGCCCTGGGTGGTGGCCCGGAAGAACTTCTGAGGCCCGCGGTGAACCGTCCCGAAGCTAAAGATGTTAGCGCTCACTTCACGAGCGTCAACGTCGTTCTTCTCTGCTGCGCCATCTGAACCAATCTCCACCCAGGTCCCGGAGAACGGTTGTGAGCGTGAACATCCGGCTGTCACACTGCGGTGCGGCGGGGTCGGCGGCTCGGTCCACCCACCGGGCGCACCCCGCCGCACCCCGGCACGCCCGCACCCCGTCGACTCCCCCGGCCTGGACCGCACCACGACCACGACGTCACCGGTTCGCCGCCCACCAGCA
Organism: Saccharothrix lopnurensis; assembly: GCF_042658445.1. Taxonomy (NCBI): domain Bacteria; kingdom Bacillati; phylum Actinomycetota; class Actinomycetes; order Pseudonocardiales; family Pseudonocardiaceae; genus Saccharothrix; species Saccharothrix lopnurensis. Next base: position 6,646 of record NZ_JBHSQO010000028.1, read on the forward strand.
CCACGTGGGCGGTCCACGACGACAGGAGGAACAACGATGTTCCACCAGCACGAGGTCCGACGCAGGTCCCTGATCGCGGCCGTCGCCGCGGGCGCCCTGCTCCTGCTGGGCGCCGGCGGCGTGGCGCTCGGGGGCACGACCCCCGACCAGGTCGGCACGACGGCGGCCACCGCCGGGTGCGGCAAGGCGCCCACCCTGACCAGCGGCACGCACACGATCACCAGCAGCGGCCAGAGCCGCACCTACGTCCTGCGGCTGCCCGCCGACTACGACCGCGACCGCCAGTACCGGCTGTTCGTGGGCTTCCACTGGCTGAACGGCACCGCCAACGACGTCGACTCGGGCGGCGCGGACGGCTACAACTGGTCGTACTACGGGCTGCGGCGCCTGGCGGACGCCGCGAACAACAACACGATCTTCGTCGCACCGCAGGGCCTCAACAACGGCTGGGCGAACTCCGGCGGTCGCGACCTGACCTTCGTCGACGACCTGGTCCGGCAGCTCGACACCGCCCTGTGCATCGACACCACCCAGCGCTTCGCCGGCGGCTTCAGCTACGGCGGAGCCATGTCGTACGCGGTCGCCTGCGCCCGCCCCACCGTCTTCCGCGCGGTCGTGGTCTACGCGGGCGGGCAGCTCAGCGGGTGCAACGGCGGCACCCAGCCCATCGCCTACCTGGGGCTGCACGGCATCGGCGACACGGTGCTCAACATCTCCCAGGGGCGGGCGATGCGCGACACGTTCGTGCGCAACAACGGCTGCACGGCCCAGAACCCGCCGGAGCCGCGCGCGGGCAGCCTGACCCACGTCGTCACGGCCTACACCGGCTGCCGCGCCGGGTACCCGGTCGTGTGGGCCGCGTTCGACGGCGGCCACACGCCCGCCCCGGTCGACGGCTGCTCCTGCACCGGCTGGCGGACCTGGACGTCCGCCGAGGCATGGAAGTTCATCACCCAGTTCGAGGGCAGCGGCCCCACGACCACCACGACGACCACCACCACGACGACGACGACCACGACCACCACGACTTCGGTGCCCGGGGGTACGACCTGCCGCGTCACCGACACCATCAACGCCTGGAACACCGGCCTGACGTCCAGCATCACCATCACCAACACCGGCACCACCCCGGTCAACGGCTGGTCGCTGGTCTTCACGCTGCCCGGCGGGCAGACCATCACCTCCGGCTGGAACGCCACCTACTCCCCCACCTCGGGCCAGGTGACGGCCAGGAACGTCGCCCACAACGCCGGCCTCGCGCCGAACGCCTCGGTCACCATCGGCTTCCAGGCGAACCACACCGGCAACACCGCCGCCCCGACCTCGTTCGCCCTCAACGGCACCACCTGCTCGACCCCCTGACCACGCCGCGCCGCCGCGGCGAAGCACGACCGGACACCACCACGCCGCCGCCGGACCCACCGCGTCCGGCGGCGGCCGATGACAGGAGTGCCATGTCGTCCTCACCGCTGAGCCGACGCAGACTGCTCCAGGCCGCCGGGGTCGCGGCGGTCGCGACCGCCGCGCCGTCGATGCTCCCGGGGGTCGCCCACGGGGCCTCGGTCCCGCCGGTCCGCGGCGACCTCGGCGTGTCGGCGCACCCGTTCGACCTGGGCCAGGTCCGCCTGACCTCGGGGCGTTGGCTGGCCAACCAGGACCGCACCCTGTCCTACCTGCGGTTCGTGGACGTCAACCGGTTGCTCTACAACTTCCGGATGAACCACCGGCTGTCCACGCAGGGCGCGGCCGCCCTGGGCGGGTGGGAGGCGCCGAACTTCCCCTTCCGCACCCACAGCCAGGGCCACTTCCTCACCGCGTGGGCGCAGGCGTGGGCGGTCCTGGGCGACACCACCTGCCGGGACCGGGCCAACCTCGTGGTCGCCGAGCTGGCCAAGTGCCAGGCGAACAACGCGGCGGCCGGGTTCACCGCCGGGTACCTGTCCGGGTTCCCCGAGTCGGACTTCGACGCGATGGAGGCGGGCAGCCCGAAGTCCGTGTCGTACTACTCGCTGCACAAGACCCTCGCCGGGCTGCTGGACGTGTGGCGCCACATCGGCAACACGCAGGCGCGCGACGTGCTGCTGCGGTTCGCGGGCTGGGTGGACTGGCGCACCGCCAGGCTGTCCTACGCCCAGATGCAGCGCGTGCTGGGCACGGAGTTCGGTGGCATGAACGCGGTGCTGGCCGACCTCTACCAGCAGACCGGCGACGCCCGCTGGCTCGCCACCGCCCAGCGGTTCGACCACGCGGCCGTGTTCGACCCCCTGGCGGCCAACCAGGACCGGCTCAACGGGCTGCACGCCAACACCCAGGTGCCCAAGTGGATCGGCGCGGCGCGCGAGTACAAGGCCACCGGCACGACCCGCTACCGCGACATCGCGTCCAACGCCTGGAACATCACCGTGGCCGCGCACACCTACGTGATCGGCGGCAACAGCCAGGCCGAGCACTTCCGCGCGCCCAACGCCATCGCCGCCTACCTCAACACGGACACCGCCGAGGCGTGCAACACCTACAACATGCTCAAGCTGACCCGCGAGCTGTGGCTGCTCAACCCCGACCACGCGGCGTACTTCGACTTCTACGAGCGCGCGCTGCTCAACCACCTGATCGGCCAGCAGAACCCCGCCGACCCGCACGGCCACATCTGCTACTTCACCGGCCTCAACCCCGGTCACCGGCGGGGCAACACGGGGCCCGCGTGGGGAGGCGGCAACTGGAGCACCGACTACACCACCTTCTGGTGCTGCCAGGGCACCGCGCTGGAGGTCAACACGTCCCTGGCGGGTTCGATCTACTTCCGCGACGGCACCACGCTCACGGTGAACCTCTACACCCCGTCGGTGCTGACGTGGTCGGAGCGCGGCATCACGGTCACCCAGACCACGACCTACCCGGCCTCCGACACCACCACCCTCACCGTCGGCGGCAGCGCGGCCGGGTCGTGGACGATGCGCCTGCGCATCCCCGCGTGGACCACCGGGGCCACCGTCAGCGTCAACGGCGTCGCGCAGGGCGTCACCGCCACCCCGGGCACCTACGCCTCGCTGACCAGGTCGTGGGCGCCCGGCGACACGGTCTCCCTCCGCCTGCCGATGCGCGTGGTGACGCAGGCCGCCAACGACAACCCGGCCGTCGTCGCGATCACCTACGGTCCCGCGGTCCTGTCGGGCAACTACGGCAACACCGCCCTGTCCCGGCTGCCCGTGCTCGACGTCGGCTCCATCACCCGCACCAGCACGTCGTCGCTGGCCTTCACCGCGCGGGCCGACGGCGCGACGGTCAACCTCGGCCCGTTCCACGACGCCCACGGCCACAACTACACCGTCTACTGGAGCACCACCGGCGGGGGCGGCGGGTCGGAGGGCGGGTACCGGCTGTTCAACGCCGCCAGCGGCCTCGTGCTCGGCGTGCAGGACATGTCCACCGCCGACGGCGGCCTGGCCGTGCAGTGGGGCGACACCGGCACCGCGGACCACAACTGGCAGGTCGTCGCGGACGGGAGCAACGTCCGGCTGCGCAACCTCAACAGCGGCAAGGTCCTCGGCGTGCAGGACATGTCGACCGCCGACAACGCCCGCGTCCTCCAGTGGAGCGACACCGGCACCGCCGACCACAAGTGGACCCTGGTGGACAACGGCGACGGCACGCACAAGATCCGCAACGTCAACAGCGGCAAGCTGCTGGGCATCCTGAGCGGATCGACGGCGCAGGGAGCACAGGCCGTGCAGGACCCCGACAACGGCTCGGCCGACAACCGGTGGCGGTTCGTGCCCACCGGCGCCCGGCGCGTGCAGAACCGCGCCAGCGGCCTCGTGCTCGGCGTGCAGGACATGTCCACCGCCGACGGCGGTTCGGTCGTGCAGTGGGACGACAACGGCACCGCCGACCACCTGTGGACCGCCGTGCTCGACCCCGACGGGTACTTCCGGCTGCGCAACTCGCACAGCGGCAAGGTGCTCGGCGTCGAGAACGGCGCCAACGCCAACAACGCCCGGGTGCTCCAGTGGTCGGACAACGGCACCACCGACCACAGGTGGCGGCTCCGCCACGGCGGCAACGGCTACTTCCGCGTCCAGTGCGGCAACGGCGGGCGGGTCCTCGGCGTGACCGGCGGCTCCACCGCCCGTGGCGCGCAGGTCGTGCTGTACGACGACAACGGCGCCGCCGACCAGCTCTGGCGCTTCGTCTGAGCCCGGTGGGCCCGGCGTCGCCCGCGAGGGGAAGAACGCACCCCGGTACGGCGTCGGGTCGGTGGCCGGTGGGGGGGGGGGGGGGGGGGGGGGGGGGGGGGGGGGGGGGGGCGGCCGGGTCCCGGGACCCGGCCGCCCGCCGGCACGTGGCCTGAGCCACTTCGGGTACGTCCCGCGCGAGGTGTTCCACCCCCGGCCGGTCCCGCTGACCACCCGCGAGCGCATCCGCGAGGTCCCCCTGGCCGACGGCGTCGACATCGTCCACCACGTGACCGCGAATCTCCCCGCCTGGGTGTCACCCGGATGCGCATCGCGGTCACCGTCCCGCTCCGGTCGGCCGAGGCGTTCCCCGGCGTGGTCACGGCGCAGGTCGGGCAGCGCGCCCGGGACGGGTGAACGAACCCGCCGCCCGGACTGCGTGACCGGACGGCCTGCCCCATGCTGTCCGAAGAGGACGGCAGGCAGCACCGCGGAGGACACCCACCCGATGACCCACCCATCCCCCACCGGGCAGCCCGTGACCGGGGGCCAGGAGCGGACCCGCTTCGCCGACGAGCTGCGCGACGCGCTCGACCTGCGCGCGGTGCTGCTGATCCTGGGCGTCCTGGCGTTGCAGCTGGGCTTCGTGCTGTCCTACATCGGCGCCTTCCACGCACCCACGCCGCACCGCATCCCCGTCGCGGTCGTCGCGCCCGCACCCGTGGCCGACCAGCTCGTCCAGCGGCTCGACGCGCTCGACGGTGAACCGCTCCGGGCGCGCACCGCCGACAGCGAGGACCGGGCCCGCGCCCTGATCCTGGACCGGACCGTCGACGCGGCCATCGTCGTCGACACCGGCGGCACCACCGACACCCTGCTGGTCGCCTCCGCGAGCGGCCCGGCCGTGTCCTCCACCGCCGCCCAGATCGCCCAGCAGGTCGAAACCGCCCAGAACCGGCAGGTCACCGTCGAGGACATCCTCCCGCCCGCCGCGGGCGACGGGCGCGGTCTGTCGTCGTTCTACCTGGCGCTGGGCTGGATCGTCGGCGGCTACCTCGCCGCCGCCATCATCGGTCTCGCGGGCGGCGCCCTCCCCGTCAACCTGCACCGCACCCTCATCCGCCTGGGCGCCCTCGCCCTCTACGCGGTGGCCTCGGGCCTCGGTGGCGCGCTCATCGCCGGCCCTGTGCTCGACGCCCTGCCGGGTCACCACCTCCGGCTGTGGACCATCGGCGCGCTCGTCGTCTTCGCCGCGGCCGCCGCCACCCTCGCCTTCCAGGTCCTGCTGGGGATGGTCGGCATCGGCGTGACCATCCTGGCCTTCGTCGTCCTGGGCAACCCCAGCGCGGGCGGCGCCTACCCGACGCCGCTGCTGCCGACGTTCTGGCGCGCCATCGGCCCCTGGCTCCCGCCCGGGGCGGCCACCACCGCGATCCGCAACACGGTCTACTTCTCGGGCCACGCCACCGCCGGACCGCTGTGGACCCTCTCCGCCTACGCCCTCGGCGGCATCGCCCTCGCCGTGGTCGCGACCCTCGCCCGCCGACGACGCGCCCCGCAACTCCGGCACGGCAGGCACGAGGTGCGACAGCACCCCTGAACCGGCACTACTGAACCGGCACTCCTGACCCGGCACCCCGGGTACGGCCCGCGGCGGGGGTCCGCGACGGGAGTGCGTGGACTCGGACCCGGCCGGACGAGCAGCCGGCTCCGCGCGTCCCCGCGGAGCCGGCTGCTCGTGGTGACGGCACGGCGTCACCCTCCCGTTCGTCGATCACCTCGCCTCGGCGAGCCGGACGGCGTCGGGGCCGGCCGGGAAGCGGAGCTGACCGGTCGTGTCGTGCACCGCCCGCCACACCGCCTCGGCAACGTCGCTCTCCCGGGTGAACAGGTCCTGATCCATGAAGCCGTCCACGGCCTTCTTCGCCCACATCGCGTAGGGCTCCGGGAACATGTCGTCCGGCGAGGCCCCGTTCGTGGCCCGGACCCCGAAGTTCGTCGTCAGGCAGGCGCCAGGCTCGACCGTCTTCGCCCGCACGCCGAAGGGCGCGAGTTCGAGCGCGAGGGACGCGGTGAACCCCTCGACCGCCATCTTGCTCGCCTTGTACACGGCCGTGAGCGGCATGTGGCCCAGCACCACGCTGGAGGTCACGTTGACCACCACGCCGGAGCCGCGCTCGCGGAACTGCGGCAGCACCGCCCGGGTCGTCTCCATCACGCCGAACGTGTTGGTCTCGAACACCTCCCGCACCCGGGCCGCGGGGGTGCCCTCGAACACGCCGATCGACGGGATGCCCGCGTTGTTGACCAGGGCGTCGACGGGTCCCGCCGCCTCGAACGCGGCGGCGATGCCGGCCGGTTCGGTCACGTCGAGGCCGATGACGCGCAGCCGGTCCGACCCGGGCAGGACGTCCGGGCGCGGGGTGCGCATCGTGGCGATGACGTTCCAGCCCCGGTCGTGGAAGTGGAGGGCGGTCTCCCGCCCGTAGCCGGAGGAGGTGCCGGTGATCAGGACCGTCTTCACGTGGTGCTCCCTGCGGTGTCGTGGAACCCCCGGGCGGAGCAACACCTCCCTACCCGGGTGGAGAAGTCGTGATCCCATTCAACCGCTCTGACCTGCTGGAACAGTAGAACTATCCTGCCCCGCCCTTGCACGATCCTCCACCGGGCCCGGTCCGGTTCAGCCCAGGGCGCCCGCCGTGGCGCGCCCGGCGTCCCGCAGGCGGGCCGCGTCCCGGCTCGGGGGCGCGCCGAACCGGCGGCGGTACTCCCGGCTGAACTGCGACGGGTTGTCGTAGCCGACGCGCCGGCCGACCCCCGTGACGTCGCCCGGGTGGGTGGCGAGCAGCAGCCGGGCCTCCTGGAGCCGGATCTGCTTCTGGAACTGGATGGGGCTCATCGCGGTCACCGCCTGGAAGTTGCGGTGGAAGGCGGAGACGCTCATGCCGGACATGCGCGCCACGTCCTCGACCCGGAAGGGCTGCGCGTAGTGCTCGCGGATCCAGCGCACGGCCCGCGAGACGTGGCTGAGGCCGCTGTCGGCCAGGCCGAGCTGGCGCACCGTCGCCCCCTGCTCCCCGGTGATCACCCGCCACAGGACCTCGCGCTTGACCATCGGCGCCAGCACGGCCCGGTCGCGGGGCTCGTCGAGCAGGCGCAGCAACCGGACCACCGCGTCGAGCAGCGCGGGGGAAGCGTCGCTGACGGCGATGCCCGACGGAACGCCCCCGCCGGCGCGCGGGACGTCCCCGGGACCGGCCTGGAGCAGCAACTCGGCGACGGCGGCGGGTTCCAGCACGAGACCGAAGCCCAGGGCGGGCCGCTCGGGGTCCGCCCGGGTGAAGTGCCCGGTGACGGGCAGGTCCACGGAGGCGACCAGGTACTGCCCGGGGCCGTACTCGTAGATCCGGTCGCCCAGGGCGAGGCGCTTGGCGCCCTGGGCGATGACCGCGAGGACCGTGCCGGACGTGGAGGGCGTCGGCGGGTCCGGCCGGTCGACCTTCGAGATCAGGACGCCGTCGATGGCGGTGGTCCAGTCGGGGCGGACGTGCCGGGCCAGCAGGGCGCGGAGCTCTTCGAGGCACATGCGCCCATTGCAGCACCTCCGGCACCTGCCCCCGACGACACGAGGTCAGGTCCGCTCGTGGACCGGCCGGCGCGGGCGTGCGACGGCCAGGGCGCACAGGCCGGCGGCGAGGAACGAGCACACGGCCGCGGCGAGGAACACCCAGCGCAGGCCGAGGGCGCTGCCCAGGAGTCCGCCCGCGCCGTTGCCGAGCAGACCGGCGACCGACCGGGTGGCGACGAAGACGCCGGTGCCGAACGCGTCCCGCCGGGGGAACCGCTCCTGCACCGCGGCCATCCCGACGCTCACCAGGCAGGCGACCGCCACCGCGCCGAGCACCTGGAGCAGCGCCAGTTGCCACACCCGGTCGACGTGGGCCAGCAGGACCATCTCGACGCCGGCCGCGACGCAGCCGCCCAGCACCACCCGGTCCGGGCCCCACCGGGCCGCGGCCACGCCGCAGACCGGGATCAGCACCACCTCAGCCAGCGGCGCGACGCCCAGCACCAGCAGGACCCGTGCGAGCGGCAGGCCCGCCCCCTCGGTCAGGAACACCACGAGGAACGCGGACCGGACGATCGGCGCCGTCAGCGCCAGGCCGAGCGCGGCCAGCAGCAAGCCGAGCCCGGCCCGCCGCCGGGTCGTCGGGACCGGGCGGTTCCCCGGGGTCCGGTGGTCGTCGGGGGACCGGCGGGTCAGGTGGGTGCGGAGCGTCCCGAGGTAGATCAGCCCGCACGCGCCGAGCGCCACGCGCACCCCGAACCCGGTCAGCAGCGCCGTGCCGATCACCGGCCCGAGCACGTAGCCCAGCGCGTACGCGGTCCGCATGAGCGCCGTGAGGGCGACGAGCTCGGTCGGTTCGTCGGGTCGGCCGGCGGCTCTTCGGCCCGCCGCGAAGAGCTGGGCGTTGGCGGCTTCGAGCACGCCGAGGAAGACCACGCCGACGACCACGAGGTGGACGACGTCGTCCACGACGAGCAGGGCCGTGCAGCCGGCGCACACCCACAGCACGCTGCCGACGCCGAGTCGGCGCCTGCTGCCGGTGCGGTCGGCCAGGCGCCCCAGCAGCAGGCTGGTCGGGACCGCGGTCGTCGTCATGAGCACGAAGAGCAACCCGACCGCGGCCACGTCCGCGTCCAGCTCGGTGACGGCGAAGACGGGGATGAGCACGAACAGGATCGACACGGCGCTGCCCGCGGCGGTGAAGGGGAGGCAGGTCCGGCGCAGCGACGGGTCGCGGAACGGTCCGGTGACCGTCCGGCGGAGGTGCTGCCGGAACGTCTCGGCGCCGGCGGTCTGCGGCCCGGAGGTCTGCGGCCCGGAGGTCACAAACTCAGCGGTCACCGGCTCAGCGGTCACCGGCTCAGGGGGCACCGACTCGGCGGTCACCGGCTCGGGCGGCACCGACTCGGCGGTCACCGGTTCAGCGGGCGACCGGTCGGGCGGACGACAGCACCCGCCGCGACACCTCCGCCACCCGGTCGGCGGTCCGCGCCACGTCGAAGGTCGCGGCGTTGCGCAACCCCTGGGCGCTCGCCTCCCGGCGCGCGGCCGGGTCGTCGGCCAACAGGTCGATCGCGGCCGCGAGCGCGGCGGGATCGCCGGGGCGGAAGGGCACCGCGGCGGGACCGAGCGTCCGCGACAACCCCGGGATCTCGGAGTGCACCACCGGGAGCCCGTGGGCCTGCGCCTCGACGGCCACCAGCCCGAACGCCTCGATCCCACGGGTGGTGAAGACGAACGCGTCGTGGTCGGCGAACCGCCGCCACAGCTCCTCCCGGGTCAGGAAGGGCAGGAAGTCGACGCGGTCCGACAGGCCGAGTTCGACGGTCCGCCGGCGCAGCCACGGCAGCTCCTCGCCGTCCCCCGCGATCGTCAGCCGGTGCGGGTACCGGGTCAGGGGCAGGCTCTCCAGCGCCGTGCGGGTGCTCTTGTTCTCCACCAGCCGACCGGCGTGCAGGAGGTTGAGCACGCGGTTGGCGCCCGGCACGTGCCGCCGGGCGACCCGGTGCAGCGGAATTCCCCACGGGACGATGTCGAGCCGGTCGCCGAACCGGCCGCCGGTCACCTCGTCGACCCGGTCCCGCAGCGCGGTGTTGGGCACGACGACCGCGGCGCTGCGTTCGACCACCTCGACCAGGGCCGCCCGCGCCTGCGCCGAGGCCAGCGCCGAGATGACGTCGGTGCCGTGCGCGATCGACACCACCGGCAGGTCGGTGGCGGCGCGGGAGAACGCGAGGCTGAGGCCGAACCCCAGGTGCTGGGCGTGGATCACGTCGTGGTCGGCGCGGGCGAGGTGGCGGGAGACCTCGTCGGTCAGCGCGTCCACGTAGGCGGGGAACTCCGGGCCGTACGGCTGCTTCACGCTCTCGCACACGACGATTTCGGTGAACCCGTGGTCCCAGTCGGGTGTGACCGGGGGCAGGCAGAAGAAGGTCGTCCGCAGCCCCGCTCCCCCGGTGCGGCGCAGGGCGCGGTACACGTCACCGCACAGGATCGGGCTGCCCGCCGACGGTGCCAGCGGCAGGTCGATCCCGGTGGCGATGCGCATGGGTGCTCCTCGGTCCAGGTCGGTCCACGGGCATCAGCCGACGGGCTGGGTCGTCAGCTCCTCGTCGCTGAAGTCGCGGTGGATCATCGAGGGCATCGGGCGGCGCGAGTGCTGGTACTTGCCCCGGTAGAGCTCGATCTCGCCTTCGACGGACCAGAAGGTCACCTGCCCGATGCGCATTCCCGGGTAGACCCGGACCGGTTGTACCGCGTGCAGCTGGAGCGTCCAGTTGTTGATCGAACCGATGTCGATCAGATCGGCGGTCACGTGGATGAACAGCCCGAGCCGGGCGATGGAGGACCTCGCGCGGATGATGGGGACGTAGTGCTCGCTGCCCATCCGCTCCGCGGTGCCGGCCAGGTAGATCCGGCCGGGTTCGAGGACCGTGCCGTGCTCGGGGATGGTCGCGTAGCGCACCTTGTTCTCGACCCGGCAATCGAGCACCTCGTCGACGTACCAGCAGATCTCGTCGCCGAGCAGGAAGTCGTAGCTGTTGGGGCTCAGCCTCGACGGGTCGAACGGTTCGATTCGTATGCGACCCGCGGCGACCTGCTTCTCGATCTCGGGACCGGTGAGGATCACCGTTTCTTCCTCTCGCCGTGTTCGGGGAAACCGGAGGCGACGGCCGGGTTCCAGGGAGCCGGGTCGGACCGGGTCCCGTAGTGCCCCTCGTACGGCATCCGCCCGCCGACCGGGCGCCAGAAGCTGACCTGCCCGACCACCATGCCCGCGTAGACCCGGACCGGTTGCGTCACCACGATCTCCAACGTCCAGTGGTGCACCGCGCCGAGCTGGCCCAGGTCGGCGGAGACCTGGAGGAAAACGCCGAGCCGGCCGAGGGAGGACCGCCCGATGAGGCTCGGGACGTAGTGGGTGCTGCCGATGCGCTCGGCCGTGGTGCCGAGGTAGACGCGGCCGGGTTCGAGCACGTGCCCGTCCACCTCGGAGACGGTGAACTCCGTCAACGCGGGCGACCTGGTCGGATCGGCGACGTCGTCGGCCATCACCCGCAGCCGGGGGCCGAGCCGGTAGTTGTGGCTGTTCGGATTCGTCAGCGCCGGGTCAAAAGGATCGACGCAGATCTCACCCGCAGCCACGGCGCGTTGGATGGCCGAGCCGCTGAGGATCAAGGCCACCTCCTCGGGAATGGCGAAATGAGATTCGCCGCTCATTCCGGGGCCCACCGTTCCCAGGCGCCCACCGCATTTTTCCGCACCGCGCGGCAGCCTGACTCCGACCGCCGACCTCTTCATACCGTTCTACCACCCGGATTGATGTCCCGCCACCGCACACACCCCGCACCTACGGCTTGCCCACAATGCTTGACAGGCGGCGGTGCCGGGCCAAGAATGCCCGCTCCGGTCGACCGGTATTGTGACCGGCCCATCCGGTGATATCACCTGTACAGCGTATTGATGTGGTCCGAGCGGGTACTGCCGCACCGGGAAAAGCCGAATGTCGCGCAACGGGGAACGACCTCATCCCCTGAGCACCGGCAGACCGGCGACCAGCCGCTCGCGCAGGGCGTCGCCGTCGACCCCGCCCGCGCCGTCGAGCACCTCGGGCACGAGGAGGTCCGCGACCGGGACGGTGGTGGCCTCCACCTCCGCCGCGTTCAGGTGGGTGTGGTCGGCGCAGGGCGGCTGGACGAGGCGGCCCGACAGCGTGCCGCCGACGTGGTCGGGGGCGCACTCGGCCAGCCACACCTGCACGGCGGCCCGCAGGTCGCCGCGGAACTCCAGGTACTTGTCGGTGTACTCGCCGAAGACGACCTCCGCGGTCGTGTCGCCGGTGACGACGATCTTCGGGTCGCACGTGGTGTGGATGCCGGTCGTGCGCAGGTCGCCGAGCACCACCAGCGCCGCCGCGCCGTCGTCCACGTCGTAGACGCTGCCTGACACGGTCAGGTCGCCGTCCACGACGCAGCCGATGTCCCAGGCCACGTCCCACGGGTGCGGTTCACCGCGGTTGAGGGGGAAGTTGCCGGTGACGACGGCGTTCCCGGCGTGCAGGACGTACTCGCCCTCGTGCAGGTTCTCCCGGGTGGACGGGGGAAGACCCCGCTGCCGGAACAGCTCGACGACCTCGGCCCAGGTGATGTTCCTCGTGCTCACGGCCGCACGGTACCGGCAGCGGCGGTCGGGTCAGGCGCGTCGCGCGGCGGTGGTCAGCGCCCGGTCGAGGAGGTCCAGGCCGCGGTCGAGCTCGGCGTCCGTGATCGTCAGCGGCGGGGCCACCCGGAGGATGCTGCTGCTGCCGGGGAACTGGACGATGTTGAGGTGCAGGCCCAGCTCGAAGCAGGCGGCGGTGACCTCGGCCCCGAACCGCTCGGCCGGGTGCTTGTCGACGCGGTCGGTGACCAGCTCGACGCCCTGCAACAGCCCGCGGCCGCGGACGTCGCCGATCCGGTCGTGGCGGGACTGGAGCTCCAGCAGGCCGTGGCGCAGCCGCTCGCCCCGGCGCCGGGCGATCCGGTCGAAGCCGTGCTCGGCCAGGACGGTGACGACCGCCAGGCCGACCGCCGCGGCCAGCGGGTCGGAGACGTGGGTGGTGACGAAGTAGTAGCCGCGCTCGTGGCAGCGCTCCTCGACCTCCGCGCTCGTGATCACCGCCGACACCGGCAGCCCCGCGCCGAGGGTCTTGGACAGGGTGAGGATGTCGGGCACCACGCCGTCGCGCTGGAAGGCGTACCAGTCGCCGGTGCGGCACAGCCCGGTCTGCGCCTCGTCGAGGATCAGCAGCATGCCGCGCTCCTCGCACTTGCGCTTGAGCGCGGCGAAGTAGCCCGGTGGGGGTTCGATGACGCCGCCGGTGCTCAGGATCGGTTCGGCGATGAACGCGGCGAGGCTGCCCACGGACTGCCGGTCGACCATCGTGAACGCGAAGTCCAGCTCGGCCCGCCAGTCGTGCTCCCCGTCGCGGGTGAGCAGCGGGCGGTAGGCGTTGGGGGTCGGGACGACGATGTTGCCCGGCGCGACCGGCCCGTACCCGGTGCGGGCGACGCTGAAGGTCGCCGCGCCGGCCGCGTGGGTGACGCCGTGGTAGGACTGGTCGAAGGCGACGATCTCGTGCCCGCCGGTGCAGAGCTTGGCCATCCGGATGGCCGCCTCGTTGGACTCGCCGCCGGTGCTCAGCAGCATCACCTTGTCGAGCGGGTCGGGCAACGTGGCGGCCAGCGCGGCGGCCAGGTCGACCACCGGGCGGCTGAGCATCCAGCTGAAGAGGTGGTCCAGCGTCGCGATCGAGCGGCTGACCGCCTCCACGACGGCCGGGTGCGAGTGCCCCAGCAGGGCGCTCATCTGCCCGGAGGTGAAGTCCAGGATCGCGCGCCCGTCGCTGTCGAACACCTCCGACCCGGCGGCGCGTTCGATGATCGCCGGGGTGAAGTCGCCGCCCGAGTAGCGGATCAGGTGACGGCGGGCCGTGGCCCAGAACTCCTCGGTGGTGGCCCGCGCGCCCGCCGGGGGCAGCGCCGGGAACGGCGGCGCGGATGACGGCGTGGGTGACGGCGTGGAGGGCTCGATGGTGGTGCTCATGTCCTACCCCTGTCTCCGAGCGGCCATTGCCGACGACGGTAGGCGGGAGACCGGAGCAGCCGATTGCTTTTGTTGCCCGCGAACGGCCCACTGTTGGCACAATCGCCCCGTGGATCGCATCGACCGCGCGATAATCGACCAACTGCGTCGCGACTGCCGCCTGACCAACACCGAACTCGCCGACCGGATCGGCCTCACCCCCTCGCCGTGCCTGCGCAGGGTCAAGAGGCTGGAGGAGGACGGGGTGATCCTCGGCTACCACGCCCGCATCGCCCCCGACGCCCTCGCCCGCGGCTTCGAGGTCCAGGTCGACCTCGAACTCACCGACCAGGCGCGGGCCACCGTCGAGCGGTTCGAGGCCGCGCTGGTCGCCTTCGACGAGGTCGTCGAGGCGCGCCGCATGTTCGGCGCACCGGACTACCACGCCCTGATCGCCGTGGCCGACCTGCCCACCTACGAGCGCTTCCTGACCCAACGGCTGATGGCCGTACCCGGCCTGGCGAAGCTCCAGTCGCGCTTCGCCATGAAGACCATCAAGTCCGACGTGGCGCGGAACGGGCGGTGACGCCGGGCGCCCCCGGCCCCAGGTCGACGCCCTCCAGCCCTTCCGGCGGCGCCCACACCACGTAAGCGCCGGCACGCAGGTCTTCTCGCTCCACTCCGCCCCCTCCCCTGCCGGTGGCACTGCGCCGAAGGGTAGCCACGGCTTCGCCCCGGCACCGGCAGGATGCCGGGTGCCGGGGCGAAAGGGGCGGGTTCAGCCGGTGGTGGCGCGCCGGCGGCGGAAGAGCAGGAAAGCGCCGCCCGCGAGCGCGAGGGCCGTGCCGGAACCGCCGATCAGCAGGGGTGCCGAGGACGTCGTGTCCCCGGGCTCCCGGGCGGTGCCGTAGCCGCTGGACATGCCCCGCGTGTCGTAGTCCGACCCGGGCAGCTTGTCGGCGTAGCGGGCCTTGACCAGCTTCTGGTAGTCGCTCAGCGACACCGACGACTGGCCGCCCAGGGCTTCGCGCGCCTGGTCGTTGAGCGGCTTGACCGTGAGGAGCCTCAGCTCGTACCAGCCGCGGACCTGCGGCTCGTTGAACACCAGGGACCCCACACCGGCCTTGGCGGCGTACGCGGCGTCGCTGTCGCCCTCGCGCACCGCCGCCAGGTGCCAACCGCCACCCTGCGTCGGGGCGAGGATGACGGTGGCCTGGCGGTTGTTGACGGTGACGCTCAGCGAGGACACCAGGTAGCCGAGCCTGATCGCCTCGACGGCGACCGGCGGGGAGGTGCCCGCGACGAAGCCCGGCGTGAGCTCGTTGAGCGCCAGCGGGTCCTTGATCGTGAAGGTCGGCATGCCCTCGCACGGCTCGGCCTTGTCCGGGATCGTCTGCGGTGTCTCCGAACCGCCCTGCGGCACCGGCGCGGCCAGGAAGCGGCAGACGGCGTTGAGTGCGTCGGTCGACTTCACCGCGTCGAGGGCGGCCTGGTAGTCGGGGATGTCCGGGAGCGGGTCCTCGGCGGCGCGGCCGGGGCCGGGGGTGGACAGCAGGACCGACGCGCCCAGGGCCAGGACGGCGGTCAGCCGCGAGAGGCGTGAGGCCGTCCGCACACCGGGTGTTCGTGTTTCGCGCATGTCGCCTGCCTCAACGGGAGATGCCGATCCGGGAGTGGGTCCACTTGAACGAGTTGTTGTTGACGTAGTCGCTGTAGTTCCACCAGGTGTAGGTGGCGGTGTCCGGCCACGGGTCGGCCACGGCGATGGTGTTGTTCGCGGTGTCGAAGCCGTAGACCACGTTCATGTGGCCCCCGCCCGAGGTCCACCCGATGCGCGCGCCGAGGGGGCGGGCGGCCTTGACGTCGGTGTAGACCTGGTTGAACGAGGCCGCGCTGTTCAGGCCGGAGCCGGGGTGGGCCATGCCGAGGCTGCTCCAGCCCCTGGCCATGTCGTCGAGCGTGGCGGGCTGGTTGTTGCAGCCGTAGTAGGGCTGGGCCCGGGTGCAGAAGTCCGCCTGCGTGCTGCCGAGGCCGTGGTACTTGGCGATCGTCAGCCCCGAGGCGACCCAGCACCACTGGGTCTTCTCCTGCTTGTACATGGCGATGTTGTCGTACCCGGCTTCCGCCTGGGCCGTGCCTCCGGCGGCCACGAGCAACCCCGAAACCGCCAGTGCGACGGCCGATGCCGCGGCCGTGAACCTGGATCTGCCCATCTTCCTGCCTTCCCGTGTGTGCCGTGAGTTCCGGACTACCTGTCAGGAACATGACAGCGCGAAATTTTGTCGCCACCCAGGGGCGGTGCGGAAAATACGCCCTCAAGGCAGCGCGACACTCTTCACGGTGGCGGCGGCGGCCTTGATCGTGACCCTCGGTTTTCGCCTGCCGAACCGCATGGGTGGTCGGAACACCACGGGGTGAGTGCCACCGCTCCCCGTTGATCAGCAGGACGTGGCCGGGGCGCGGCGGGCGGGAGGAGCGCCGGGTTCACGTACCGGAACTTCGCGGGGCGTTGTGCACATTCGTGAACAAGCCGTCGCTGATTGACACGGTCGACATCGGCACCTAGCGTGAGGCAAGCGCTTTCCGAGCTGTGCCGGAACTGGTTCCGAACGAATTCGACAGCCTTCCCACCCTTCGACGACGCAGGAGAAGGAATGAAGAGATCAGTCGCACGGCGATTCCCCGCGGCCGCGGCCGCGCTGGTCGCCGCGACCTCGGCCGGCGTGGTCCTGGCGATGCCGCCGGCGTCGGCGGCGGCCGGTGCCGCGACGGGCTACGCGTCCCAGAACGGCGGGACCACCGGCGGTCAGGGCGGGGCGACGGTCCGGGCCACCTCCGGGACCCAGATCCACCAGGCCCTGTGCGGCCGGGCCGGCAGCAGCACGCCGATCACCATCCAGGTCGAGGGCCGGATCAACCACGGCAACACCACCAAGGTCTCGGGCGACAGCTGCGAGACCGCCGCCGGCGTGATCGAGCTCAAGCGGATCAGCAACGTCACGATCATCGGGGTCGGCAGCGGAGCCGTGTTCGACCAGCTCGGCATCCACATCCGCGAGTCGCGCAACATCATCATCCGGAACGTGACGATCCAGAACGTCAAGAAGTCGGGTTCGCCCACCTCGAACGGCGGTGACGCCATCGGGATGGAGAAGAACGTCCGCAACGTCTGGGTGGACCACGCCACCCTGCTGGCCTCGGGCGGCGAGTCGGAGGGCTTCGACGGCCTGTTCGACATGAAGGACAACACCCAGTACGTGACCCTGTCCTACAGCACCCTGCGCAATTCCGGTCGCGGCGGTCTGGTGGGTTCGAGCGAGAGCGACACCTCGAACGGGTTCGTCACCTACCACCACAACCTGTACCAGAACATCGATTCCCGCACCCCTTTGCTGCGGGGCGGTATCGGGCACATGTACAACAACCACTACGTGGACGTCCACGAGTCCGGGATCAACTCCCGGGCGGGGGCGAAGGCCAAGGTGGAGAACAACTACTTCAAGGACGTCCACGACGCCCTCGGCACCTTCTACACCGACGAGGCCGGGTACTGGCAGGTCAGCGGGAACACCTTCGACAACGTGACCTGGTCGGCCCCCGACGAGGAGACCAACCCCGCCGGTCCCAACCCCACGTCCACCACCTCGGTCGGCATCCCCTACAGCTACCGGCTCGACCAGACGAGCTGCGTGCCGGGCATCGTCAGCCGCACGGCGGGCGCCAACACGGGCATGAGGGAGTCCGACGGCACCTGCTAGGCGCGAGTCCGCCGGACCGGTGCCGACGGACCGGTGCCGACGGACCGGTGCCGACGGACCGGTGCCGACGGACCGGTGCCGACGGACCAGATCGTGGACCGGGCCCGCGCGGTGGTCGACACGGCCACCGCGCGGGCCGCGGCGGGCAGCAGCCGCAGCGGGTGGAGAACGCGCTCTACCCGCCGGGTCCGACCAGCCGCCGCGCGGGCCGCAGTGGCGGGAGAGCCCGCTCGACGTGCCGGGGCGGCTCGTCCCCGGTCCACCCGGTACCGGACCGGCTCACCCGTTCGCGCGACCCGTGGCCACCACGATGGCGTCGGCCACCAGCGCCAGGGTCCTGGTGATGCTGTAGGGGTCGCGGTCGAGGTCGTACAGCACCTCGCGCACCGGCATGATCGACCGGGCGCTCCCGGGCGTCGCCGCGGCGTCCAGGGCTGCCTGGAGCACCGGGCACACCCGTTCGACGGCGGCGGCCATGCGGTCGGCGAGGGTGATGTGGCCGGCGTCGGGCACGGCGACGCCGTCGGCGCGGGCCCACTGCGACGAGGCCAGCAGCACGGTGACCGCGTCCTCCCTGGTCGGCACCAGGGCCGCCAGGTCGACCCCGCCCGCGGGGGTGCGCGGCAGGTCCGGGTGGGCCAGGTGCAGGTGTCGCAGGAGCAGGGCCACCAGGTCGGCCAGGCCGTCGAGTCCGTGCGCCTCACCCAGCGCGCGCACCCACTCCTCGTCGTCCCGCCCGCCCTCGCGCAGGGCCAGGACGAAATCGGACGCCGCCTCTTCCAGCGACGCCCAATACCGGTCGGTGCCGCGCACCGGTGCCGTCATGTTCACTCCTGCTCTCCGTGGGGACCTCCGGGAAAACCGAATGCCCTCGGAACCCGGGACGCCAAACCACACCCGGCGGAGAAAACCGGCTCGCCGGACCCGCCACCGACCGGTCCCCTCGCCCGGCGGCGGCGCGTCACAGGGGCGTTACCTGCACGATCGTGGACCCCGCCGCCCGTCCGCGGTTCCGACGACGGTCACCGCCGGGGTGGTGACCGCTCCTCAACATCACTCGATCGAGACAACCGGGTCCACCGTCCGGGAGAGGCGGCACGAGCCGTCGCCGGACCTCCGCACGAGCCGTCGCCGACCCGCCGGCGGACGGTCGCCAGCCCCCGGCGGACGGCGGTCGCACCCCGCGACCGACCGGACACAGATCCGGTACCGACGGGTTCCAGATCACAGTGGACAGACCTACCGAACCGCGATCACGGTCCTCTAGCTTAGGCAAGGCTAAGCACACCTCAGGCTCGTGATCATCTCGACCGCCGGTGCCTGGCCTCGACGAAAGGGGTTCGCCCGTGCGTTCACGCCGCCTGCGGGTGGGGGCCGTCGCCGCCGTCGCCGCGATGGCGCTCAGCGCCTGTTCCTCCCCGAGCGAGAACGGCGGTGAGGACGCCGGCGCCGGCCCGACCCCCGCCGGGGACTCGTTCCCGGTCACGATCGAGCACGCGCTCGGGTCGACCACGATCCCGGAGAAGCCCGAGCGGGTCGCCACCGTCGCCTGGGCCAACCACGAGGTGCCGCTCGCGCTGGGCATCGTGCCCGTGGGCATGGCCAAGGCCAACTTCGGCGACGACGACGGCGACGGGCTGCTGCCCTGGGTCTCGGAGAAGCTGAAGGAGCTCGGCGCGCCCACCCCGGTGCTGTTCGACGAGACCGACGGCATCGACTTCGAGGCGGTGGCCGACACCCGCCCGGACGTCATCCTCGCCCCCTACTCGGGGCTGACGCGGGAGGACTACGACACCCTCGGCGACATCGCCCCCGTGGTCGCCTACCCGAAGACGGCGTGGGCCACCCCGTGGCGCGACAGCATCACGGCCGGCAGCAAGGCGCTCGGCCGCTCCGCCGACGGCGAGAAGATGATCGCCGACATCGAGCGGCAGATCGAGGACGTCGCCGGGAAGTACCCGCAGCTGCGGGGCAAGTCGACGATGTTCATGACCCACTTCGACACCACGGACCTGAGCCAGATCGGCTTCTACACCACGCACGACACCCGCGCGATGTTCTTCGAGGACCTCGGCATGACCACGCCGGGCAGCATCGCCGGGGCGTCGGCGACCACCGACAAGTTCAGCCTGCGCCACAGCACCGAGCAGATCGACGCCTTCGACGACGTGGACATCGTGGTCGGCTACGGCGACGAGGAGGTGGGCCGCGCGCTGGCCGCCAACCCGCTGCTGTCCAAGATGCGCGCGGTGGCCAACGGCTCGGTCGTCATGCTGTCCGGCTCCTCCCCCGCGGGCACCGCGGCCAACCCGACGCCGATGTCGGTGTCGTGGGTGCTGGACGAGTACGCGGCCCAGCTCGCGGCCGCCGCCGACAAGGTCAGATGACCACGTCGACCGACCGGCCCGCCCCGGGCGCCGCCACCGCGCGGCACCCGGGGCGGGCCCGCGCCTGGTGGCTGCTCGCCGTCCTGGTCGCCCTGCTCGCGGCCGTGGTCGCGTCGGTGGTGGCCGGGGCGCGCGACGTCGCGGTGGCCGACGTCCTGGCCGGCGTGCGCGGGGTGGAGGACACCCTGGCCCAGGCGGCCGTCGCGCAGCGCGTCCCGCGCACCGTGCTGGCCGCGCTGGTCGGCGCGGCGCTGGGGCTGGCCGGCGCGGTCATGCAGGGGGTGACCCGCAACCCGCTGGCCGATCCCGGCATCCTGGGCGTGAACATGGGCGCCTCGCTGGCCGTGGTGACCGGCATGGTGTCCTTCGGGCTGGTCAGCGCCACCTCCCACATCTGGGTGGCCATCCTCGGCGCGGCGGCGGCCGCGGTGTTCGTCTACGCCGTCGGCTCCCTGGGCCGCGGCGGGCCCACCCCGCTCAAGCTCGCCCTCGCGGGCGCGGTCACCTCGGCCGCCCTGACCTCGCTGATCAGCGCGGTCGTCCTGGCGCGCAACGACGTCGCGGCCACCTTCCGGTCCTGGCAGATCGGCGGGGTCGGCGGCGCCTCCTTCGACCGGATCGGGCAGGTGCTGCCCTTCCTGGTGGCCGGCGCGGTCGTGTGCGCGCTCACCGCGCGTGGGCTGAACTCGCTGGCGCTGGGCGACGACCTGGCCGCCGGGCTCGGCGAACGGGTCGTGCTCACCCGCCTCGGCGCGTTCGCCGGCGCGGTCGTGCTGTGCGGGGCGGCCACCGCGGTCGCCGGGCCCATCGGGTTCGTCGGCCTGGTGGTCCCGCACCTGTTCAGGTTGCTGATCGGGGTCGACCACCGCCGGCTGCTGCCCTTCTCCGCGCTGGGCGGCGCGGTGCTGCTGACCGCCGCCGACGTCGTCGGCCGCCTGGTGACCCGGCCCGAGGAGGTCGACGTCGGCATCATCACCGCGCTCGTCGGGGCGCCGTTCTTCATCTGGATCGTCCGCCGGCAGAAGGTCCGCTCCCTGTGAACACCACGGCCACCGCCACCCCCGCGACCGTCGCCCTGGTGGTCCGCACGAGGACGCGCCGGGCCCGCCGCCGCCGCGCCGTGATCGCGGTGCTCACCGCGCTCGTCCTGGTGGCCGCGTCGGTGTCGCTCATGGTCGGCCGGCGGTTCTACCCGCCCGGCGACGTCATCGCCGTCGTCCTGGGCGAGCAGGTGCCCGGGGCGTCGTTCACCGTCGGCCGCCTGCGGCTGCCGCGCACCGTGCTGGCGACGCTGGTCGGGCTCTGCTTCGGCCTGGGCGGCGTGACCTTCCAGACCATGCTGCGCAACCCGCTGGCCAGCCCGGACGTCATCGGCATCAGCGCCGGCGCGAGCGCGGCCGCCGCGTTCGCCATCGTCTCGCTCTCGCTGTCCGGTCCCGCCGTCGAGGTCTTCGCCATCGTCGCCGGGCTCGGCGTCGCGCTGCTGATCTACCTGCTGTCGCACCGGGGCGGGGTGGCGGGCACCCGGCTGGTCCTGATCGGCATCGGCATCTCCGCGATGCTGGACAGCACCATCAACTGGGTGCTCAACGGCGCCGGCGAGTGGGACCTCCAGCAGGCGCTGCGGTGGCTGACCGGCAGCCTCAACGGCACCGCCTGGTCCGACGTCCTGCCGGTGCTGGGCGCCGTGGTCGTCCTCGGTCCGCTGCTGCTGGCCCAGACCCGCGCGCTGGCCACCATGCAGCTCGGCGACGACGCCGCCTCGGCGCTGGGCGTCCGCCTCGACCCCACCCGGATCGCGGTGATCGTCTCCGCGGTCGGGCTGATCTCGTTCGCGACCGCGGCCACCGGGCCGATCGCCTTCGTCGCGTTCCTGTCCGGCCCCATCGCGGCCAGGCTCGTCGGGCCCAGCGGGTCGCTGGTGCTCCCGGCGGCGCTGGTCGGCGCGCTGCTGGTGCTCGTGGCCGACTTCGCCGGCCAGTTCCTGCTGGGCGCGCGCTACCCCGTCGGCGTGGTCACCGGCGTGCTCGGCGCCCCCTACCTGATCTACCTCATCATCCGCACCAACCGCGCCGGAGGCTCGCTGTGACCGCCACCCACACCCTCGCGGTGGAGCAGCTGACCATCGGCTACGGCGACCGCGCCGTCATCACCTCGCTGGACCTGGTGGTGCCGCCCGGCGGGATCACCGCGATCGTCGGCGCGAACGCCTGCGGCAAGTCCACCCTGCTGCGCTCGATGTCCCGGCTGCTCACCCCGAGGGCGGGCCGGGTCCTGCTCAACGGCGAGCGGGTGCACCGGATGCCCGCCAAGGAGCTGGCCCGCACCATGGGCCTGCTCCCCCAGTCGCCGCTGGCGCCCGAGGGCATCACGGTCACCGAGCTGGTCGGCCGTGGCCGCCACCCGCACCAGGGCGTGCTGTCCCGCTGGAGCCGGGAGGACGACCTGGCCGTGGCCGCCGCGCTGGAGGCGACCGGGACCGCGGACCTGGCCGACCGCGCCGTGGACGAGCTGTCCGGCGGCCAGCGCCAGCGCGTCTGGATCGCGATGGTGCTGGCCCAGCAGACCGACCTGCTCCTGCTGGACGAGCCGACCACGTTCCTGGACGTCAGCCACCAGATCGAGGTGCTGGACCTGCTCACCGATCTCAACCGCTCGCGCGGCACGACCATCGTCATGGTGCTGCACGACCTGAACCTGGCCGCCCGCTACGCCGACCACCTCATCGCCCTGGCCCGCGGCGGCCTGCACGCGGCCGGCACCGCCGAGCAGGTCCTCACCGCCGAGACCGTGCGCGCCACCTTCGGCCTGGACTGCCGGGTGATCACCGACCCCGTCTCCGGCAAGCCGCTCATGCTCCCGGTGGGCAGGCACCACACCCGGGAGGGCACCGCCTGACCCGCGCGTCGTCGCACCGGTCCGGGCGCGGTCCGGGCGGCGATCGGCGTTGCGGGACCACGCAGTCGGCCGGTCCACGCCGCGAACGGCGACGGCTAGCGTGGCGGTCATGGCGCACATCGATCTGGGCGTGGACGAGACGCGGTTCCCCGGCATCACCGGCCCCATGAAGTTCCGGTCCGAGACGGCGAAACCGCTCAACGAACTGGCCGAAGTCCTGCTTCGGGCACCTCACTCGATGCCCGCGGGCGAGCGCGAGCTGATCGCCGCGTACGTGTCCGGGCTCAACGACTGCGACTTCTGCTGCAACTCCCACTCCGCTTTCGCCGCCGCGCAGCTCGACGAGGGCCTGCCGCTGGTGCAGCGGGTGCGCGCGGACCTCGACACCGCGCCGATCCCGGACAAGCTGAAGGCGCTGCTGCGGATCGCGGGCGCGGTGCAGCGCTCCGGCCGCGAGGTCACCGCCGAGATGGTGGACGCGGCGCGGGCGCAGGGCGCCACCGACGTCGAGATCCACGACACCGTGCTGATCGCGGCGGCGTTCTGCATGTTCAACCGGTACGTCGACGGCCTGGCGACGTTCGCGCCGGAGGGCCCGGAGGGCTACTACGTCGAGTCCGCGCGGCGGATCGTCGAGCACGGTTACACCGAGTCGTTGTAGTTGCCCGCCACCCGGCGTTCCCGGGCCGCGCGGCGGGCCCGGACCAGCGGGTAGGACGCCAGCACCAGCAGCACGAACGGCACGCCGACCTGCCAGGCCGGGCCGAACGCCGCGGTGAAGGCCGAGGCGACCAGCACCAGCACCACGTACACCACGCTCAGCACCGAGGTCACCGGCGCGCCCGGCAACCGCACCGCCGACGGCGGCTGGTCCGCGCGGGCGCGCCGGAACGCCCGGTGGCCGACGAAGATCAGCAGCCAGGCCGTCATACCGCTGAACATGGCGATGCCCAGCAGCACGGGGAACGCCGTGCCGGGCGACAGGGCCGCCGCGACCGCCGCGACGGCCAGGCCGACGGTCGAGGCGAGCACCGCGTTCACCGGGCTGCCCCGGTCGGTCACCGAGGCCAGCCGGCGCGGCGCGTAGCCGTCCAGGGCCAGGGAGTGCAGGGTGCGGGACGCGAGGTAGAGGGTGGTGTTGGCGGCGGACAGCGCGGCGGTGAGGATGACGAGGTTCATCAGCCCCGCGGCCGCCGGGACGCCGAGGGTGGTGAACAGCCGCACGAACGGGCTCTCCGCCACCCCCTCGGCCGCCGCCGCCTCGGTCCACGGCACGATCGCCACGATGATGCCGGTGGCCAGCACGTAGAACAGCGCCAGCCGCAGCACCACCCGCCGGGCCGCGCGCGGGATGTCGCGGGCCGGGTCGCGCGACTCGGCGGCGGTCATCGCCACCGACTCCACGCCGCCGTAGCTGAACGTCGCCACGGTGATCGCCAGCACCACGCCGGTCAGCCCGTTGGGGGTGAAGCCGCCGTGGTCGGTCCACGCCGACAGCCCGACCGCGTCCCGCCCCGGCAGCCCGAACACCACGTAGAGCCCGCCGAGCACCAGGAAGACGACCAGCGCCGTCACCTTGATCATCGCGAACCAGTACTCGACCTCGCCGAACAACCGCACGGCGGCGAAGTTGACCACCAGGATGAGCAGCGAGAACAGGCACACCGCCGCCCACAGCGGCACCTGCGGCCACCAGTACCGGACGTAGAGGCCAGCCGCGACCACCTCACCGCCGACCGTGATCACCTGCGTCGCCCAGTAGCACCACCGCTGGACGTAGCCGGTGAGCGGCCCGGCGTACCGCGCGACGACCGCGCCGAACCCGCCGGCTCCCGGGTGCGCCACGACCATCTCGGCCACCGCGTAGGCGACCGCCACCGCCGCCAGCGCGCCGACCAGGTAGACCAGCACCACGGCGGGGCCCGCCAGGGAGATGGCCAGGCCGGCGCCGAGGAACAGGCCGGTGCCGATGGTGCCGCCCAGCGAGATCATGCCGATCTGGCGGCTCGACAACTGCCGGAGCAGGCCACCGCTCTCGTCGTCCGGCACGGCGCTCCCCTCGTTCCCGGCCGCGGGCGGGCCGCACGCGGGCAGCGAGACGGTGCCGGCCGCGCCGCGCCGGCCGCCATCCCCCGTCGGGTCGCCTATACGGCCGGCCGAAGGCCGAGGGGTGCGGGTGTGACGCCCCGGATCGCCGGTCGCGGTTCATGGGGGGAAACGCGTATCAGGGGTCGGCCACCGGGGTAGTTCCCTTTTCGGGACCCACGCCGACAGAAAGGGCCACAATGGATAAAACAGACATAGAGGCGCTGCACAAACGCGCCGAACTGCTGGGCGTGCTCGGCCACGACCGAATGGGTCCCGACGAGTTGCGCACCGCCATCGACGCCCGAGAGCACGGCGCCGACCCGCGGCAGACCCACGAACGCGTCCACGGGAAAGCCATCGGCGACGAACCCTGAGCCGCCTCGCCGGTGCCGCGGAGCCGGGGGATCACGCCTCCGCCGGGAGCGCGGTGACGACGCCCACGCGGTCCGGGGCACCGGCCCGGTCCCGCAGGTGGCGCGAGATCAGGCCGCCGACCACGGCGAGCGGTTCCGCCTGGGTCATGGCGTGGTGGGTGCAGGCGATGCCGTGGGAGACGACCCGGCCGGTGACCCGGGAGCGCCACGTGCCGCTGCCGTGGGCGCGGTCGCCCTCCGTGGCCTCGAAGTACAGCACGTCCCCGTCGAACACCGAGTCGTGGTAGGTGGGCACCAGGGTGGCGAAGTGGGCCAGCACCGCGGTGAGGGTGCCGATGTCCCGCTCGCCGAGCCCGCAGCACCCGTCGGAGGTCAGGCCGGCCGCCTCCAGCAGCAGGGGCAGGACGTCCTGCCCCTCGAACACCGCCCCCGGGTCGATCGGCCGCGCGTCGAGCAGCGCCAGCAGCCCCACGTCCTCGCCCTCGGAGCGCAGGCGGGCGGCGATGGCGTGGGCGAGCGCGCCGCCGATCGACCAGCCCAGCAGGTGGTAGGGCCCGGTCGGGCGCACGGAGCGGATGCGGCGCACGTAGCCGTCGATCATCTGGTGGAACGTGGCGGGCAGGTCGTCGGGGTCGACCAGGCCGGGGACCTGGAGGCCGTACACCGGGACGTCGTCGGGCAGGTGGTGGGGCAGCCCGGCGTAGCACCAGGCGAGCCCGCCCACCGGGTGCACGCAGAACAGCGGCGGCCGGGAACCGCCGGCGCGCAGCGGGAGCAGCGCGTCGAACGCCCGGGACGGGGTCGCCCGGTCGATCAGCCGGGCGAGGTCGGCCGCGGTCGGCGCCCCGTACACCGCGCCGAGCGGGAGACCGGCGCCCAGCTCAGAGCCCACGCGGCTGACGAGTTCGGCGGCGAGCAGCGAGTTCCCGCCCAGGGTGAAGAAGCTGCTGTCCGCGCCGACCTCGGCGACGCCGAGCACCTCGGCGAACAACGCGCACAGCTGCTTCTCCCGCAGCGTCCGCGCGGCCCGGCCGGCGCGGACCTCGGGCGCGGGCAGGGCGGAGCGGTCGAGCTTGCCGTGCTCGGTCAGCGGCAGCCGGTCGAGCAGCACGACCGACGAGGGCACCATCGAGGTGGGCAGCCGTTCCGCCACCCAGGACCGCAGCTCCGCCTCGTCGAGCGGGCGGCGGGCGGGGACCACGTGGGCGGACAGGGCGGAGGCCGAGGTGGTGACCACCGCCTCGGCGACGCGGGGGTGCGCGAGGAGCACGGCCTCGACCTCGCCGGGCTCGATGCGCACCCCGCTGACCTTGACCTGGTCGTCGGTGCGCCCCAGGTACTCCAGCGCGCCGTCGCCGGTCCACCGGACCACGTCGCCGGTGCGGTACATGCGGGCGCCGGGCGGGCCGAACGGGTCGGGCAGGAAGCGCTGCGCGGTGAGGCCGGGTTGCCCGAGGTAGCCGCGGGCGACCTGCGCGCCGGACAGGTGCAGCTCGCCGGGCACCAGCGGCGGCTGCGGCCGCAGCGCCCGGTCGAGGACGTAGGCGCGGACGTTGTGGCCCGGACGCCCGATGACGGGCTGCTCGCCGGTGATCCGGCAGTACACGGCGTCGACCGTGGTCTCCGTCGGTCCGTAGTAGTTCCACGCCTCGATGCCGGGGCACTCGCGCAGCGTCCGCCACAGCACGGGGTCGATCGCCTCCCCGCCGACCATGAGCAGCCAGGGGAACCTCTCCTCGCCGGCGAACAGGCCCCGCGCGAGCAGGGTGCGCAGCACCGACGGCGTGAGGTCGGCGAAGTCGATCCGGTGGCGCCGGAAGTAGCGCACGAGCGCGGCGGGGTCCAGGCGCACCGCGTCGTCCACCAGGTGGACCTCCTGCCCGGCGGCGAGGAACACCACGCCCTCCCAGGAGGTGTCGAAGCAGAACGACGCGGTCACCGCCGAGCGCAGGCGCCCCCGGGCCGGGCCCAGGAGTTCGGCCCGGTGGTCGTGGAACAGGTTGGCCAGCTGGCGGTGCTCCACCACGACCGCCTTCGGCCGGCCGGTCGAGCCGGACGTGAAGCTGACGTACGCGGGGTGGTGCGGCCGGTGGGTGCCGACGGGGTCGGTGCCCGGCCACCGGTCGGGGTCGACCCCGTCCGGTACCTCGTCCAGCAGCACGACGGGGTGGTCCGGGGGGAGGGCCGCGCCGGTCCGCGCGGTGGCGAGCACGCACAGGGGCCCGATCTCGGCCAGCAGCGCCCGCAGGCGGGCCGGCGGGTGGCCGGCGTCCAGTGGCACGCAGGCCGCGCCCGCCTTGAGGACCGCCAGCAGCGCGACCACGTAGTCCGCGCACCGGGGCAGGGCGAGGGCGACGAACGTCTCCGGTCCGGCCCCGCGCGCGATCAACGAGTGCGCCAGGCGGTTGGCCCTGAGGTTCAGCTCGGCCGCGGACAGCCTCGTCGCGCCGCAGACCAGGGCCGTGGCGTCGGGTGCGGCCCGGACCTGCGCCTCGAACAGCGCGGGCAGCGTGGTGTCCGGCGTGGTCAGCGCGGTGTCGTTCCACTCGTGCAGCACGAGGGCGCGCTCGCGCTCGTCGAGCAGGTCGACCTCGCCCAGTTCCCGGTCCAGGTCCGTGGTGGCCAGGGTGCGCAGCAGCGCGAGGAAGCGCCGGTGGTGGGCGGACAGCGCCTCGGCGTCGTACCTGGCGGGGTCGGAGTTGAAGTCGATCCGCAGGGAGCCGTCGGCGGGCCGGTCGTAGACGTTGACGCCGAGGCCGGTCACCGGGCCGTTCGACAGGTTGCGCAGCACCGCCGGGTGACGACCGAAGCGCAGTTCCGCGTCGTGCATCATGATGTTGATGCCCCAGTCGCCCAGGTAGCCGCCCCGGTGCGGCGCGATGCCCAGGTCGCGCACCAGGTGGGTGGTGGAGAAGCGCTGGTGGCGCAACAGGTCCTTCGCCGCGGCGGCGGTGTCGCGCACCAGCTCGGCGACGGTGGCGGACGGGGTGGTCGAGACGCGCAGCGGCAGCACCCCGGCGACCATCGACGGCACGCGGCGCGAGGCGCTGGTCGACCGGCCGTTGACCGTCAGCTCCAGCGAGACGTCGTCCTCGCCCGCCAGGCGGTGCACGTAGAGCACGAGCGCCGCCATCGCGACCGACGGCAGGCCCGTCTTCGCCCGCCGCGCCAGCGCGCGCAGGCCCGCGGCGTCGGCGGGGGCCAGGTGGCCGGTCTCGCGGAGGGAGGTGCGCGGCACCACCGACGAGGACGCGGTCGGGTCGCCCGCGGTGGGCCAGCCGGTCAGCCGGTCCGCCCAGAACCGCCGGTCGGCCGCGAACCGCTCGGACGCCTCGTACTCGGCCTCCTCGGCCAGGGCCTGCTCGAACGAGCCGAACGGGCACGGCGCCGCGGCCCGGTCCTCCTCGGCCGCCGCGTACAGCTCGGCGACGCGCTGGATGAACAGCGAGAAGCCGTAGCCGTCGAGGAGGACGTGGTGGATTCCGAAGTAGACCGTCCACCGCCGCTCCCCCGTGCGCAGCAGGGCGAACGAGAACAGCGGTGGGCGTTCGAGGTCGACGGGCTCGGCCAGGTCGGCGCGCACCCACGCCGCCGCGGCCGCGACCGGGTCCGCCCGCCCGCGGAGGTCCAGGACCGGCAGGTCCCACCCCGAGGACGGGTCGATCACCTGCCGGAGGTGGCCCTGCCCGGTGCGGTGGAACGCCGCCCGCAACGCCTCGGTCTCGTCGACCGCCCGGCGGATCGCCCCCTCCAGCAACGCGACGTCCAGCGGCCCGTCGACGTCCACGGCCTCGGCGGCCTTGTAGATCGGGTTGTCCGGGTCGAGCTGCTGGGCGAACCACACGCCCTGCTGGGCGGCCGTGAGGGGCAAAGTTTTCGTTGGCACGCGCGGTTTCATACCCGTGCTCGCGCCGGATGCCACCGCATCACGGACCGGAGTACACGAAAGGGTTGTTTCAGCCTTCCCTTCGATATCGGTGTTGACGAGACGGTAGTCTTCCGCCACGCGAGGCGACCCGCGAGTTCGCGTCGGGCCGGGTGACACCCGGTCGATCACCTCCACCGGGCGTCGGCAAGGCGGTCGGCGGTGCGGGTTGGTGACACCGGTCGGCGGGGTGACGGATTCGCGGGCCGACCCACCCCGTGGAGGGCGGGCCGACCCGCGACGCGGTCGGTGGGTGGAGCCGGTCGGGTGGTGGGGCGGCCGGGTAGTGGAACCGGC
The DNA here is from genome assembly GCF_042658445.1 of Saccharothrix lopnurensis. Classification (NCBI taxonomy): domain Bacteria; kingdom Bacillati; phylum Actinomycetota; class Actinomycetes; order Pseudonocardiales; family Pseudonocardiaceae; genus Saccharothrix; species Saccharothrix lopnurensis. The sequence continues at coordinate 36,176 of NZ_JBHSQO010000028.1, forward strand.
CGGAGGTGGAACCGGACCGGGGCGCTACCCGATGGCCGGGGTCCGCGTGGAGCCGGAGGTGCGCGGGGTCTCGGCGGCGCACCGGAGGTCGTGCGCCGGGCGCCGCCCGCCGAGCAGGTACCCGGTCACCGCGTTGTTGGCGCAGGTGTTGGCGCCCAGGACGTAGGCGCCGTGCCCGCCCTGGTCGGCGGTCACCATGGCCGCCCGGTCCCCGAAGGCCCGTCGCGTCGAGCGCGCGCCGGCCAGCGGCGTGGCGGGGTCCCGCTCGTTCTGCACCATGAGCACGTTGCGCGGGCCCCGGTCGGAGATCCGCACCGGCTGCTCCACGGGGTCCGGCCAGAAGGCGCACGGCTGGATGTTGGCCGCCGCCGCGCCGAACATCGGGTAGCGGACGCGGTCGACGGCGACGTTGCGCTCGTAGGTCTTCACCGAGGTGGGCCAGCGGGAGTCGCCGCACACGATGTGGAGGCGGCCGGCGATGATGTTCTCCAGTCCCGGCGGGAGGGGCGTGTCGTCCGGCGGCAGCGGCGTGCCGGTGTCCAGCGCCCGCCAGAGGTCGGCCAGCCGGGTGAAGGCCGCGTCGCCGGTGCCGTAGAGGCCGACGAACGTGAGCATCCGGAACTGCGGCCCGGTGAGGCCCTGCGCCGGCGCCGCGTCGAGCCGGCCGGCGAGGTCGAAGTACTTCGCGCGCACCTGCCGGGGCGTGCCGCCCAGGCCGAGGTCGGGGCGGGCGGCGGCCCACCGCGCGAAGTCGGGGAACGTGTCCTCCACGCCGCGCGCGTACATGCGGCCGCCCTCGACGTCCCAGCCGCCCGCGCCGAGGTTGCTGTCCAGCACGACGCGGTCGGTGGTCCGGGGGAACAGCGTGGCGTACACCGCGCCCAGGTACGTGCCGTAGGAGTACCCGAGGTAGGACGCCTTCGGCTCACCCAGCGCGGCGCGGACCCGGTCCAGGTCGCGGGCGGCGTTCGCGGTCGTGGTGTGGGGCATCAGGTGCGCGGTGGGCGACGCGGCGCACCGCCGCGCGATCTCCCGGGTCTCGCCGGCCCACTCCCGCACGTCGGCGGGCGTCACCGCGTAGGGCGGGACGCTGCCGGCGAACTGCTGCTCCGGCGTCAGGTCGCACGTCACCGGCGTGCTGTGGCCCACGCCACGCGGGTCGACGCCGATCACGTCGTACGCGTCGCGCACCTCCTGCGGCAGGCCGCCGAGCGCGAGCTCGGCCGGGAACCTCAGGCCGGGGCTCGGTCCGCCGGGGTTGGTCAGCAGGATGCCGCGGCGCTTCTCCGGGTTCCGGCTCGCCAGCCGCGAGATCATCACCTCGATCGTGCGGCCCCGGGGGTCCCGGTAGTCCAGCGGCACCCGGACCGTCCCGCACTCCAGGCCGGGTGCGGCGGCGTCCGCCGGGCACTCGACCCACTCCACGGTGGTGGCGGGCGCCGGTTCGGCCGACGACACCCCCGGCACCACCAGTGCCGCCGCCGCGATCGGAACCGCGAGCAGGGACAACAGCTTCTTCATCCGCGAACACCTCCCGACGGCGCGCCGCCCTGGCGCGCCGAGAACGAAAACCGAGAACGAGAACTCAGCCGTTCACGCGGACCAGGACGTCGATCTGGGCCTCGTTGTAGAGCTCGACGAGGACCTTGCCCATCGTCCGCACCACGAATTCCTCACCTCGCGGCGCACCGGCGTAGACACCGGCCGGGTCCGGGAAGGCGGCGTGCACCTCCTTGACCAGCGGGAGCGCGCGCAGCCCCTCGGCCAGCCGTTGGCGGGTCCCCTCGTCCGCATCGACGGGCAGGGCGTCGAACTCGACCACCACGGGGTCCTTCGAGTAGCCGCCCAACGCCCCGGCGTAGACGGACAGCGCCTCCGGGGAGAGCAGCTGGGCCAGCACGACGGTGAACGAGCGGTCGCGCGGCGACAGGTCCGCCTCGGCGATCACCGCGGCCACGTCGGGCGGCAGGTCGGTCGGCGCCTCCCGGCTCAGCAGCAGGGCGAGTTCGGCGCGCGCCCGCCGGAGGCGTTCGATCGTGGCGGCCAGTTCGGCGTCGAGCAGGCGCAGCGCCTCACCGGGGTGCTCGTCGGCGTCCCCGAGGTCCGCGATCTGCCCCAGCGACAGCCCGAGGTCGGTGAGCCGCTTGATCCGCAGCACGCGCACGAGGTGGGGCACGCCGTAGCTCTTGTAGCCGTTGGCCCGGCGTTCGGGCTGGGCGAGCAGGCCCACGTCGTGGTAGTGCCGGATCGTGCGCAGCGTCGTGCCGGCGAGGTCGGCGAGCTGGCTGGTGCTCCACGCCACGGCGCGCGTCCTCCCCGGTTCCGGCCTCGCCGACGCGGTCACGTCGACACCGCAAGTGGAAACCATGCCGCTGCGGCACGGTCAAGCCGGAGGGCCGGGTTCGCGACGAAGGTGGTGGGCGGGGACCGACCTTCGTCCCGCGCGTGGGCGACGATGGTCGCGGCCGGTCAGGGCCGCAGGGCGGGCGCGATGGCCGGGAGGTCCAGTTCGCGGGCCCGTTCGACGAGGTGCGGCCAGCGGTCGAGCAGCAGCCGGTGGGTGGCGTAGTCCTCGTCCGCCTCCCGCACGTACCGCTCGGCGTTGGCGGCCAGGTGCCTGCCGACGCGGGCGTAGCGCTCGTCGACGGGGGTCAGGACCTCGTCGGCCAGGGCCCTGATCCGGGCCGCGCGGGGCGCGGGGTCCGCTCCGGGCAGGGCGCCGACCGCCCGGCCGAGCGCCGCGCGCAGCGACGCCGGGACCAGGTCGGCCGGGGGCCCGGCGCGACCGGGCGCGCCGGGTTCGAACAGCGGGCCGTAGGCGGTGAAGTAGTCCGCGAACCGGGCCACGCCCTCCCAGTAGAGCTGTTTCTGCGCCGGGTCGAAGCGCCCGGGGTGGTACTCGTGGAACACCGCCCGGGTGTGGTGCAGCGCCGGGACGCCCAGGGCCATCGCCACGTCGAAGGCGAAGTAGTCCGCGGCCAGGCTGTTGCGGCCGGGCACGGTGGGCAGCAGTTCGTGCAGGCGGGTGACCGCGACGTTGCCGCAGTCGGGGTTGGCGCCCTGGTTGGGGGCCAGGAGCAGGGTGCGCGCGTCCCGCGCGTCGTGGACCTGCTCGGCCGGGAACACCTCGGCCACCAGCGCGGCCACGTCGTCGGGGGCGAACCCGAGGATCTCGTAGAGCCGGTGGACCAGGTCGTAGGAGCGGTGGGCGAGGTCCTTGACGTCGAGGTTCCACTCGCCGAAGTAGTTGCCGCCCACCACGCAGATCGGCGCGTCGGCCACGGCGGGGTCGGCGGGGAGGGGCAGGTCGACCTCCCCGACGCGCCGGCCGAGGTAGGACAGCTCCACCTCGATCGGGTGCTTCCCGGCGGCCTCGGGCACCTCCTGGCCCAGCGGCCGGGTGTCGGAGTCGCGCCGGTGCAGGGCGTCGGCGCCGAAGGACACCGTCATGAGGAACAGCTTGTTCATCGCGGTGCCGTAGTCGCGGCGCGGGGACCGGAACACCTGCCCGAGCACGGCCGGCTCGTCGCGCAGCAGCCGCTCGAACCAGGTCCGCTGGCGGTCGGCGGTGAGGTGGTGGACGGGCAGGTCGGGGTGGGCGCGCGCGAGGTCGGCGAGCGCGTCCGCGTTGGCCCGCGCGTGCGGGCCGTCGTCGGTCTCGAACACCACCAGCGGGATCGACCGCCCGAACCGCTCGCGGGCGAACGCCAGTTCCTCCGCGTAGCCGGCCGCCGCGCGGGAGCAGTCGCGGTTGGTGGGGATGAAGAACACCGAGGAGGCGAAGGCGGGTTCGACCGGGTGGGGCATCGCGCTGTCCGTCCTCGTGCCGGTGCCGGTCGAGCGGATCACGACCGGTGTGGGTGCGGGGTCGGAACCTACCGGGCGGCCTGGGTCCGCGTCGGCGTGGTCGACGCGGACCTGGTGCCGCTGATGTGCGGCATCGCCTACGCCGCCCGGGTCCACGGCGTCGGCCCCGAGGACCGGACCGCCACCGCCCACCGCTACCTGGCCACCCTGCTCGGGGGGATGCGCGCCGCGGCGCCGGGTGTCTGAGGAGGGCACCGGCCGCGGTGGGCCGGCGCCTCCCCGCCGGGTCCACCCCGGCCCCGAGCGGCCCCCTACACGGGGGTGGCGATGTAGCCGAGGTTGTCGCCGCGGCTGTCGTAGAAGTCGCCCACGACCTTCCCGGAGGTGTTGATGCCACAGGCGGACATGCCGGAGGCGGCCTCGGCGTAGTTCAGCGGGATGAACTCGTCCTGCCCGGCCCGCAGGTACGCCTGGGGGCCCTGCTTGCCGAGGTAGAAGCCGGCGATGACACCGAGGTCGCTGATCCCCAGCCCGCTCGTCCCGCCCTCGCTGGCCGGCACGTCCGGGTGGTCGATGGGGGAGGCGGCGAAGACCTTGCTGTTGCTGTCGCGGACGAAGGCGTGCGCGGCCTTGCCCTCGCCGATATACTGGCCGACCACCAGCCCGGCGTTGTTGATGCCCATGAAGAAGGTGCCCTCGCCCGCGTCGTCGGGGTGCCGGAACGTGTCGACGTGCTTGCGCTCCCCCTTGGACCACACGAAACCCTTGATGATGGCCTGGGACTGCCCGGACTCGTCGCGGGCGAAGTACCAGCCGGAGACCAGACCGGAGTCGTTGATGCCGAAGGCGACCACCGTGCCGGTGCCGTCCTCGGGGGTGTCGATGGACTCGAACCCCTTGGTCGTCGAGGAGTAGGTGAACGAGGAGACGCCTTCCGCGGGCAGCGACATCGTCCCCGGGTACGAGCCCTTGCCGGGCTGGTAGTAGCCGACCGCGTCGCCGTTGTTGTTCAGCCCGTACAACGCCGTCGTGTCCCCCGCCTCCGGGTGGTCCACGACCTGGGAGAACTCACCCGCGGCGGAGCGCAGGAAGCCGTGCACCCCCCGGCCGTCCGCGAAGTAACCGACCGTCTCGTCCCTGTTGTTGATCCCGAAAACCGTCGTCTTGACGGATTCCGGGTGCTTGACGGTCACGTAGGAGTAGTTCCGGCTGACCTGCGGCGTGGTGGCCGGGAAGGGCCCTTCGGCCGTCGCCGGGGGCGGTGTGGTCGTGGCGGCGGGCTCGCCCTCTTTCGCGCTGCACGAGGTGAGCGCCACGGCGCTGCCGAACGCCAGCCCGGTCCACCGGAGGAAGTCGCGCCGATCGACCCCCGCGCCAACAAGGTGGCCCGTGAGCGCCGAACGGTGCGCGCGGTTGCTCATCACCAGTAGTCCTTCCCGTTGTCACTGCCTCGGTCCCGATCCGCGGACCCGGGAGCACCCCACCCGCGGGCGCCCGCGCCCGGTGGCTCGGCACGATGGCCACATCGTCGGCCCACCCCCTCCGGCGGCACGTCCGGGAGTTCCACAAGATCAGTCCGACCAGTTTGCCCCATCCGGCCCAATTGGCTATAACTATTTGAATTCTTTGTCGGTCCGGAGTCGGTCATTGCGGTTCGGGTGCGCGGCCGGGTCGCCGGATCGACGGCACGACCAGCGGATACACCTCAATACGGGTAGGTCGATCACGGTCTTCGACACGACGGCGGGATGGCCCGCACATCCCGTGCGCCGCCGCCCGACCCCGCCCGCCTTGCTGCCTGAGTTGAAATACTTGTAGCTTTACCTGTCGTGACTGCCACCACGGCAGCGCGGCGGGGACCTGCCGCGCGGGACGTGGGCCGCGAGTTCCCGGAGGGCTGGGCATGATGGAGAGCGGACGGCCGGGAGCGACGCCTTCGGAACCGCCGTCGTCCTCGGCGGGGCACCGGGCGGGCGCGCCGGACCGGTTACCGGCGGGACCGGCGGCGCTGGTCGGCGTCCTGGGGCTGGGCGCGGGGTTGGCGGTCGGTCACCTGGTGGCCGGTGTGCTGGGCCCCAACGCCTCGCCGTTCCTGGCGGTGGGCAACACCGCGATCGACCTGGCACCGGCTCCGGTCAAGGAGTTCGCGATCCGCACCTTCGGCACCCACGACAAGCTGGTGCTGATCGGCGGGATGGGCGTGGTGCTGCTGGGGTTGGCGGTCGTGGCGGGGCTGCTGTCGCGGCGCGGTCCGCGGCCGGGCACCGTGTTCGCCGTCGTCCTCGGGGCCGTGGGGGTCGCGGCGGTGTGGTCGCGGCCCGACCTGGGCCCGGTGGACCTGCTCGCGCCGGTGGCCGCGCTGGTGGTCGGCGTGGTGGTGTTCCGGTGGCTGCACGCGGTGGCGGTCCGGCGTGGCGCCCGCGTCGGGGACGGTGCCTCCGCTGAAGGTGTTGAGGGTGCCGCGGTGGACGGTGCCGCGGTGGACGGTTCCCCGGCGGGGGCCGGCACCGGTCGGCGGCGGTTCCTGGTCATGTCCGCCGGGGTGGCGGTCGGCGCGGGTGTCGCCGGGACCGGCGGGCAACTGCTGGCCGGTCGGGGTGACACCGGGGGTTCCGCGGTCGGGCTGGGTCCGCTCACCCCCGCCACGCCGGCGCCGCCGATCCCGGCGGGCGCGGACTTCGCACCGCTCGGCACGCCCTCCTTCATCACGTCCAACAGCGATTTCTACCGGGTGGACACGGCGCTGTCGGTGCCCCGGGTGCGGGTGGAGAACTGGGCGCTGCGCCTGCACGGCGGGGTGGACCGGGAGGTGGTGCTCGGCTACGCCGACATCCGGGACATGCCGCTGGTCGAGCGGACCGTGACGATCACCTGCGTGTCCAACGAGGTCGGCGGGGAGTACGTGTCCACGTCGAACTTCATCGGCGTGCCGCTGCGCGACGTGCTGGAGCGGGCCGGCGTCAAGCCCGGCGCGGACCAGCTGTTCTCCACCAGTGTGGACGGTTGGACCTGCGGCACCCCGGTGGCCGACGTGCTGGACCGGGGCCTGCTGGCGATCGGGATGAACGGCGAGCCGCTGCCGATCGAGCACGGTTTCCCGGCCCGGCTGGTCGTGCCCGGCCTCTACGGGTACGTCTCCGCGACCAAGTGGGTCGTGGACCTGGAGCTGAACCGCTTCGACGACAAGCAGGCGTACTGGCTGGAGCGCGGCTGGGCGCAGCGGGCGCCGATCAAGACCCAGTCCCGCATCGACGCGCCCTCGCCGTTCACCACCGTCCCCGCCGGGTCGGTCACCGTCGCGGGCATCGCCTACGCCCAGCAGCGCGGCATCGGCAAGGTCGAGGTCCGGGCCGACGGCGGGCCGTGGCGCACCGCGGAACTGGGCACCGAGGTCAACCTCGCCACCTGGCGCATGTGGCGCGTGGAGCTGGACCTGGGGCCCGGCGAGCACACCGTGGAGTGCCGGGCCACCGACCGCACCGGCGCGACCCAGCCCGAGGCCCGGGTCGCGCCGACGCCGGACGGCGCCACCGGCTGGCACTCCACGCAGTTCACCGTCGGGTAGGGGTGGGCGCTGCCGGGCCGACACCGGCTCTCCGCCCGCCTGCCAACACCGGCCCGGCGGGCCGGGCCCGGCGGCGCCGCGGCGCGAAGCGGGCGCGTGACGGGCAACCCCCGCCGGCATCACCGGAGCGCGCTTCGTGCGCCAGGGGCATACGCTGTTGCGCGTGGAGCACGACAGCGGCGAGTTGGACGGTCTGGTGCGCAAGCGGATCCGGGCGTTGCGGGTGGCCCAGGGCTGGTCGCTGGAGGACCTGGCCTCCCGCGCCCGCCTGAGCCAGTCCACGCTCAGCCGGATCGAGAACGGTCAGCGCCGCCTGGCCCTGGACCAGCTCGTCACCCTCGCCCGCGCGCTGAACACCTCCCTGGACCAACTGGTGGAGACGGCCGCGGACGACGTGGTGTCCAACCCCACGCACGACGCGGCCCACGGGCTGATGCGGTGGTCGGTGCGGGCGGACCCGGGCATGACCGTGGTGCGCCACCGCATGGTGGACCCGCCGCCCGACAACCTGTCGCGCCTGCGCGCCCACCCCGGCCGCGAGTGGCTCGTGGTCCTGTCGGGCACGGCGATCCTGCTGCTGGGCAACCGCCGCTTCCGGGTGGAGACGAACCAGTCCGCCGAGTTCCCCACGATGCTCCCGCACGCCATCGGCGTGGAGAGCGGACCGTGCGAGGTGCTGGGCATCTTCGACCGCGACGCCCGTCGCGGCCACCAGACCCGCGAGGACGCCAAGGCGGACCGGGCACCCCGGTGACGGCCGGCAGCGGGGTGTTTGCGCGTTCGGCAGCGCGGGCGGGCATCGAGTTGCGCATCCGGGAAGCGCCCGTGCCGGGAACGCCCGACGCTCCTAGCGTGGCGGTCGTGACCCACGCATCCCCCCGCACACCGCACCACGGCGACCACCACGGCACGCACCACAGCGACCACCACCGCGACCACCACGGCGACCAGCCGGACCACGACGCCGACCAGGCGGAGATCCTCGACCTGGACGCGGAGGCCCTGGCCGAGCACACCGCGTCCATCACCGCCTGGCTGCCCGTCGCAACCGCCCCCCGCCGCATCCTCGACCTGGGTTGCGGAACGGGAGCGGGCACCCTGGCCCTGCTGGCGCGCTTCCCCGCGGCGGAGGTGACGGCGGTGGACTCCTCCCCGAACCACCTGCGCCGCCTGCGGGAGAAGGCCCAGGTCGCGGGGGTGTCCGACCGGGTGCGCACCGCGGAGGCCGACCTCGACGCGACGTGGCCCGAACCGGGCACCCCCGACCTGGTGTGGGCCTCGGCCTCCCTGCACCACCTGGCCGACCCCGGACGCGCCCTGCGCCGGGTCCGCGACCTGCTCGCGCCGGGCGGCCTGGTCGCCGTGGTCGAACTGGCCGGGTTTCCCCGGTTCCTGCCCGAGGACGCCCCGGACGACCGCCCGGGACTGGAGGAGCGCTGCCACGCCGCCCTCGCGCACCACCACGCCGAGCACCTGCCCCACCGGGGCGCCGACTGGGGTGCCGCACTGACCGCCGCCGGGTTCGTCGTGGAAGCGGAACGCACCATCGCGGTGGACGTGGAGGCCACCCACACCGGGGTGGTCGGACGCTACGCGCTGAGCGGGCTGCGCCGCCTGCGCGTCGGCGTCGCCGGGCTGCTGTCCCCCGAAGACCTCGCCGCGCTGGACGGGCTGCTCGACACCGACGGCCCCCGGTCGCTCCTGCGCCGCGACGACCTCGCGGTGCGCACCGAACGCCGGGTGTGGGCCGCGCGCCCCGGGACGACGACCCCGATCAGGCCAACCCCGATCAGGCCAACCCAGGTCAGGCCAACGGGCTGAGCACCAGGTCCACGCCGAAGTCCAGGCGCTCCGCGAACGTCCCGGGCGCCAGGTGGCGGGGGCCCGGTCCCGCCACCCCTCCGGGAGGTCGACGCCCACGCCTCGCACGTGATGTTCGAGCAACCGCTCCGTACGCGCCTGCGGCAACGCCGGCGTGAACGGGAAGGGCGTGTCCAGCACGGAGAAGTGAGCGACCGGAATGCGGCCGCCCTCGGCGAGGAAACGCCCGTGCAGCCCCGGGAAGTCGGCGGCTCCAGGGTCCCGGGTGGACCGTCAGCGCCTTGGAGCGCGGACCACCACCCGAGCACCTCTCGGTATTGGTCTTCACTGAAGCAATAGGAGATTTTTCACCCGAACGTGCTACGACACCCCCGGTCGAGAGGCGACGTGGTGACAGTCGGTGTTGTTAGGCTGCCGACTTCACCTCAGTCCGAGCGCCAGCGAGGTAACCGTGGCTCAGAAAGTCCTGGTCCAGCTCATCGACGACCTCGACGGCACCCCGACCGAGGACGGGCAGACCGTCGTGTTCGCCCTCGACGGCGTCTCCTACGAGATCGACCTGCGCCCCCGGAACGCCGACCGGCTCCGCGACGCCCTGGCCGACTACATCGCGGGCGCCCGGAAGACCGGCGACCGCGCCGCCAAGCGCGCGGTGACCACCGGCACCGCCCCGCGCCGGCCCGCCCCGGAAACCCGGAACAAGGAGCAGACCCGGGCCATCCGCGACTGGGCCCGCGGCAACGGCCACGACCTCGCCGACCGCGGGCGCATCCCCACCCACGTCATCGAGGCGTTCGAAGCGGCCCACCGGCGGGCCTGAAGCACCGGCGGACGGGCACGCCGGACCGCTCCGGCGTGCCCGCGGCGCGTCCCGGTGTGCCCGTGACCCGTTACGGCGCGTTCCGGCGTGCCCGCGGCCGTCACGGCGAGCGCCAGGGCCTGCCGGCGGGATTCTCGACCCCGGCGCTCAGGATCTCCACGAACCGCGTCGCCCAGGCGGCCACCGCGTCGGCGTCGAACAGGTCGGTGGCGTACTCCAGCACCAGGTCGAGCCCTCCCGCCGGGTTGGGCCCGACCACCCAGGTCTGCTCGGCCCTGGCCACCGGCAGGGCGACGTCCACCGGGACCGCCGGGAGCACCCCGGTCAGCTCCAGGCGCGGGGCCGGCGCGCCGCCGGAGTACCCGAAGATGACCCTCGGCGGGGTGCCCGCGAACGCCCCGCCCGCGGCCTCGCCCAGCACCGGCGCGGGAACGGACTGGAGCGCCAGCCGCTGCCACACCGCCTCGGTCGCCGCCGACACCAGCGCGTCGAAGCTCGGCACGCCCGCCACCGGGACCACCACCCAGGACGAGTGCGTGAAGACCCCCACGACGTCCTCGAAGCGGGCCTCCGGCCGGTTGGCCGCCCCGCACATCGACGCCGGCGCGGGGATGCCGGTCACCTCGTGGGCCAGCGCGGCGAAGGCCGCCGACAGCACCGCGAACGCCGTGGTGCCCCGGCGGGCCGCCAGCGCGTCGACCCCGGCCGCCAGGGCCGGCGGGAGGGTGGTCGTGCGGACCTCGCCGTTCCCGGTCGGGGTTCCGGCCCTCGGGCGGTCGGTGGGGAACAGCAGCGGTCGGGCCCCGACCGAGGTGACGTGCTCGGCCCACCGCGCGACGGCGGCGCGCGTGGCCGGGTCGGACAGGTGGGCCGCCTCCCACTCGGTGAAGTCGACGTAGGTGGCCGACGGGCCGGGCAGGTCGGGCGCCCGGCCGGCGAGGTCCGCGCGGTACAGCTCGCCCAGGTCCCGGACGAGGACCGTGGTCGACCAGCCGTCGCTGAAGGCGTGGTGCACCGCCAGCAGCAGTTCCGCGTGCCGGTCGGACACGGTGACCAGGGTGGCGCGGAACGTGCCGGTCCGGGTGAGGTCCGGCGCCTCGGCGGCGGCCGCGAGCACCGCGGCGTCCACCCCGGTCCCGGGGACCGCCACGACGCGCAGCGGCACCTCGGCCGCGACCAGCACTTCCTGGCGCACCTGGCCGTCGACCTCGCGCAGCCGGGTCCGCAGCGCCGGGTGCCTGGCCACCAGCGCGGTCAGCGCGCGGCGGAGGGCGGTGACGTCCAGCCGGCCGTGCAGCGCGAACCGCAGCGCGATCGTCAGCACGCCCGGGTTGTCGCTCGCCGCGGTCACCCGGAACCCGTGCCGCTGCCCCCACCCCGCCGGAGCCCCGACCTCGACCCCGGGTTCGGCCGGCCCCACCTGCGGCGCCAGCAGCGCCGCCAGGCCGCGCACGGTCGGCCGGCGCAGGAAGGACGGCACGTCCAGCCGCACGCCCAGTTCGGCGCAGATCCGGTTCACCAGGCGGATCGCGGTCAGCGAGTGCCCGCCCAGCTCGAAGAACGTGGCCTCCGGCGGCACCGACTCCCGGCCCAGCTCGGTCGCCCACAGCGCGCGCAGCCTGCGCTCGACGTCGCTCTCCGGCGGCGCGGGTTCGGCCGACGGGGAGGCGGGCGGGGAGGCGGGCGGCGGGGAGGCGGGCGGCGGGGAGGTAGCCGGCGAGGGTGCGAGGAGCGACGGCTCGGGCAGCGCGGCCCGGTCGACCTTGCCGTTGGTGGTCAGCGGCAGGGCGTCGAGGACGTGCCAGGTCGCCGGGACCATGTACGCGGGCAGCCGGGTGGCCAGCTCCGCGCGCAGCGCCGCGACCGCCTCCCCCGGCGCGGGAACCGCAAGCCCGAGAACCACGTACGCGGCCAGCCGCACCACGCCATCGGCCCCGGTCCAGGCCCGCACCGCCGCCTCCCGCACCCCGGGCAGCGCGGAAATCTGGTGCTCCACCTCCCCCGGCTCCACCCGGAACCCGTGCAGCTGCACCTGCCGGTCGGCGCGCCGCAGGAACTCCAGCTCCCCGTCGGCCCGCACGCGCACCACGTCACCGGTCCGGTAGGCGCGGTCCACGCCGGCGCCGGTGAACCGCGCCGCCTGCTCCGGGGTGGGCTCGGCGTACCCCCGGGCCAGCTGGACCCCACCGAGCAGCAACTCCCCCGGCACGCCCACCGGCACCCGCCGCCCGGCACCGTCGACCACCCGCAGCCAGGTGCCCGGGACCGGCCGCCCGATCGTCGGCGGCCCGTCCCCGGCAGGCACGACCCCGGCAGGCGCGACCCCGGCAGGCGCGACCTCGGTCCAGGTCGACACCACGGCCGCCTCCGTCGGGCCGTACACGTTCCACAGCCGGAACGGCGCCCCGACCGGGGGTCGGCGGCGCAGCACGTCCCCGCCGACGACCAGGTGCCGCAGGGCCACCGAGCCGTCCGCCGGCCAGTCCTGGTCGAGCAGCAGCTCCCCCACCGGGGTGGGCAGGAACGCGACGGTGACGCCGGTGTCCACCAGCCAGTCGCGCAGCCGCGCCGGGTCGTGGCGCAGACCGGGCGGGGTGACGTGCAGCGGCGCGCCCGCCCCCAGCGCCGGCCACACCTCGATCGCGGAGGCGTCGAACCCGGGGCTGGAGAACCAGGACAGCCGGTCGGCGGGCGTCAGCCCCAGGTCGCGGCTGTACCAGCCGATCGTGTTGGCGATCGACCGGTGCTCCACCAGCACGCCCTTGGGCTCCCCGGTCGAGCCGGAGGTGAACAGCACGTACGCCACGTCGTCCGGCGTCACCGGGTGGCCGGGGGCACCGGGGCACGCGGGCAGCCGGTCGACCGGGATCGTCGGCAGCCCACCGGGCGCCTCCGCGCCGGCGGTGGTGAGCACCGCCGCCGCCCCGGCCTTGCGGACCATGTGCGCCAACCGGGCCGGGGGCTGCTCCGGGTCCAGCGGCACGTAGGGCACCCCGGCGGTGAGCGCGCCCACCACGGCCGCCACCGCGTCCGCGCCCCTCGGCAGCAGCACCGCCACCGGCGTCCCGGCGGGCACGCCCAGCGCGGCGACGGCCCCGGCCACGGCGGCGGACCTGGCACGCAGCTCCGCGCGGGTGGTCACGCGCCCGTCGTCGACCACCGCCGCGACGTCGTCGGCCGGCCGGGCGAGCACCCCCTCGTGCAGCAGGGCCGGGCCGTGCGGCGGCGGACCGCCGTCGCAGCAGGCGTCGAGCAGGGCGGCGTCGCCGGGGGTCAGCACGTCCAGCTCGCGCAGCGGCCGGTCCGGGGCGGCCACCGCCGCGGCGAGCACCCGCCCGTAGGTGTCGAGGACGCGGCGGGCGGTGGGGGTCTCGAACAGGTCCAGGGCGTGGTTCAGCCGGCAGCGCACGGTGTCGCCGAGGTTGGTCAGGAACAGCACCAGGTCCACCGGCGCCCGGTCGACCGCCACGTCCACCAGGGTCGACCGCGCGCCGGGCAGGTCCAGCTCGAAGACGGCCTCGTTGTCGTACTCCACCACGGTGTCGAACAGCGGGTTGCGCAGCGGGTCCGGGTTGCCACCGAGCGCCCGCACGATCTCGGGGAGGGGCACCCCCCGGTGCTCCTGGGCGCCGAGCACCCGGGCCCGCACCTCCTTCAGCAGCTCGGCGAACGAGGCCCCGTCGTCGACCGCGATCCGCAGCGGCAGGGTGTGCACGAAGAACCCGACCGCCCGTTCCGCGCCCTCCGGCCGGTGCGCGAAGGGCGTGCCCACGACCAGGTCGGTCCGCCCGCCGAGCACCCGCAGCGCGACGGCCCACCCGGCGAGCAGGGCCATGAACGGCGTCACCCGGTGCCGGCGCGCCACCGCCCGCAGCGCCGCGGTCACACCGGGGTCCAGCTCGCACCCGACCGACGCGCCCCGGCCGGACGGCTCCCCCGGTCGGGGGTGGTCCTGCGGCAGGTCGAGTTCGCGCGGGGCGCCCGCGAGCAGTTCGGTCCAGTAGGACAGCGACCCCGCCGACGGCGGGCGGGGCGCGGGCAGCGGGTCCGGGGCGGGCAGGGCGGCCTCGACGCCGCCGGTGGCGGCCCGGTAGCAGGCGGAGACCTCCCCGGTCAGGACCGTCGCCGACACGGTGTCGATGACCAGGTGGTGCATCCGCAGCACCAGCAGGTGCCGGTCGGGGGCGAGGCGGACCAGGTAGGGCTCGAACAGCGGCCCGCGCGCCAGGTCGAACGGCGTCGTGGTCTCCCGCGCCACCACCCGCCGCGCCGCCTCCGCCACCGACGCGCCCGGGTCCTCGCGCACCGGCAGCGCCGGCCCGGTCGGGGCGGTGACGATCCGCTTCAGCTCGCCGCCGATGTCGTGGAAGGTCGACCGCAGGCCGTCGTGCCGGGCGGTGACCTCCGCCAGCGCCGTGCGCAGCGCCCCGGTGTCCAGCTCGCCCTCCAGCGCCACCACGATCGACTCGTTGTGGGTGGGGCGGCCGGGCAGGGTCTGCTCGACGTACCAGATCTGCTGCTCGGTCGGGCTGGTGCCGCGCACGTCGATAGTCGGTTCGGCGGGGGGCGGTTCGGCGGTCGGTTCGGCGGCGGTCGGTTCGGGGGCGGGGCCGGCGGCAGGCGGTTCGGCGGCAGGCGGCGCGTCGGCGAACATCGCGCGCAGCGCGTCGATCCAGGGCAGCCCGGCGGTGATCCGCGCGGGAGGGAGGCCGAAGTCCACGAAGCACGCCACCTCGTCCACGCCCAGCCCGGCCAGCGCGCGCACGATCGGCGCCGCGTCGTCCGGCGTGCCGATCAGCGCCCGGTCGGCGCAGTAGCGCTCGTAGGCGCGGGACAGCAGGTAGTCCAGGTCCTCGGGGTTGGCGCGGTCCAGGTCGATGGAGAAGCCGAGGCTGTTGGTCACCTGGCCGAACAGCGACAGCGACGAGCGCAGGTACGCGCAGAACGGCCCGAACGCCTCCGCGCGCACCCGCTCGGTGTCGTCGCCGAGGTAGGTGTGCAGCAGCAGCACCACCCGCCCCGCGTCGGGGTCGAGCCCGACCTCGGCCCGGGTGCGCCGGTAGAGGGCGATGTTGTCCGCCAACCGCGCCACGTCCTGCGCCATCAGGTTGGTGATGACGCCGAACCCGCCGCGCGCGGCCCGCTCGTAGCTCTCGGGGTTGCCGACGATCGCGGTGTAGAAGTCCGGTTCCGGCTGCACCGGGGTCGGGTACAGCCTGACCTCGACCTCCTCGCCGTTCCCGGCCGTCCTGGTGACCGCGTCGCCGCGCCACAGCGCGCGGATCACCTCCACGCCCTCGTACACGGCCTCCCGGTGCCGGCCGTACACCCCGGGCGCCAGCACGAAGTCCCGCGCGTGCCAGCCGCTGGCCACCCCGATCGACACCCGCCCGCCGGAGAGGTTGTCCACGACGGACCACTCCTCCGCGACCCGGATCGGGTCGTGCAGCGGCAGCACCACGCTGCCCGAGTGCACCCGCACCCGGCTGGTCTGCGCGGCGATCGCGGCGGCGAGCACGGACGGGTTGGGGAACACCCCGCCGAAGGAGTCGAAGTGCCGCTCCGGCAACCACACCGCGTGCAGGCCGCCGCGGTCGGCGAACCGGGCGGCGGCCAGGATCGCGGCGTACTTGTCGCCGCCGCGGTCGTGCGGGCTGTCGTGCGGGTAGTCGCCGAAGAAGTACAGGCTGAAGTCAGGGGTGGTCTTCCCGACCCCGGCGGGTTCCGCCTCGGCCGCACCGGTCCGGGCCGGGGTGCGCGGGATGCGCGGCGGCGCGCGGCGCGGTGCGGGCGCGGGGGCCGGCCCGCCCGGCAGGAAACCGCCCCGGCGCAGGTCGTGCAGCGAGTTGCGGACCGCGTCCACGACGAAGTCCACGTCCGCGTCGGTGTGCGCGGTGGAGAGGAAGAAGTTGCGCCACTCCCAGACGTGCACGCCCTCCAGCACCAGGTGGTGGAACAGCAGCTCCAGGTTGCCCCGGTGGGCGAACCGGAACAGCGAGCCGAACCGGTGCACGGACACCGGGAACCCCTCGGCGGCGAAGAAGTCGTTGAGCGTGGTGGCCAACCGCTCGGTGCGGGCGTTGACGGCCTGTTGCAGGCCGGGACCCCGGTCGCGCAGGTGGGTCAGGACCGCCTTGGCCGCGACCATCGCCAGCGGGTGCTGGATGTAGGTGCCGCCGAAGAAGGTCGTCTCGCCCTCGGGCACGCTGTCGTCGCCGTACCGCCAGAAGCCGCCGTCGACCCAGTCCATGATGTCGGCGCGCCCCGCGACGGCCCCGATCGGGTAGCCGCCGCCGATCAGCTTGCCGTAGGTGGCCAGGTCCGCCCTGACCCCGAAGACGCCCTGCGCGCCCTGCGGGTGCGGGCGGAAACCGGTCAGCATCTCGTCGAACACCAGCACGATGCCGGTCTCGTCGCACAGCCGCCGCAGCGCGCGCACGAACTCCACCGGCTGCCTCAGCGGGTACCGGCTGGGCACGGCCTCCAGCACGACGGCGGCGATCTCCCCGGCGTGCCGGCGGATCACGTCGAGGCTCGCCTCGTCGCCGTAGGGCAGCACCACCGACTCGGCCACCGCCGACAGCGGCACCCCGGCCGACACCGGCACCGTCCGGGGCACGTCGCCGCCCGCGGGCACGGGTCGGCCGAGCACCGGGTCGAAGTGCCCGTGGTAGGAGCCGTCGAAGGTGACGATCCTGGTGCGCCCGGTGTAGGCCCGCGCCAGCCGGAACGCCGCCGAGTTCGCCTCGGTGCCGGAGGTGGAGAACGCCACCCGGTCCAGGCCGGTCAGCTCGGCGAGCAGCTGGGCGGCCTCGCCGGTCTCCGGACCGCGCGGGCCCAGCCTCATGCCGTCGGCCTGGTGGGCGGCCACGGCGTCGGTGACGAAGTCCGGGTCGTGGCCGAACATCAGCACGCCGAAGCCCATGGTGATGTCGACGTAGGTGTTGCCGTCGACGTCTTCGAGGTAGGCGCCCCCGGCGCGGCGCGCGGCCAGCGGGTACAGCAGCTCCTTGGTGACGCCCCGGAACCCGACCACGGCCCGGCTGTCGGCCAGCGGGCGGCGGAAGCGCTGGGCGATCTCCTTGGAGGTCCTGGTGCGTGCGGTGTAGCGGGTGACGAGGTCGTCGAGGTGCGCGCGTTGGGCCGGGTCCAGGCGCGTACCGGTCATGCCGGAGCCCTTGGCGATCGTCGGGCGCGGGCCGAGCTGGGTGCCCTCCGCCGGGGGCGGTGGGGGTGGCGGGGTCGGCGGGGGTGGTGCGGAGGTGGCCGGGCTGCCCGAGAGCAGGGCCAGCTGCTCGGACATGATCCGGGTGAACCGGTCCATCAGGTTGAGCTGTTCCCGCACCACGGCTTCGTGCCCGGTGTCGGGCGTCGGCGGAGGCGGGGGTGTGGGGGCGGGTGCGGCGGAGGGCGGGACAGGCGCGGTGAGCAGGGCCGTTCCGGAGGCCGCCGGGGCGACTTCCGGGGGAGGTGCCGGCGCGGCGGGTGCCGGCCCGGTGGGTGCCGGCCTGGTGGGTGTCGACGCGGGGAGTGCCGATGCAGTGGGTACCGGCGCGGGGGTCGGCACGAGTTCGGCGCGCCGGTCGGCCGACATCCGCTCGGTGATCACCCCCGCCAGCCGGGCCGGGGTGTCGACCTCCTCGAACAGCTCCCGCATCGCCACCCGCACGCCGAAGGCGACCTCCAGCTCCCGCACCATGTTGATCATCAACAGCGAGTCGGCGCCCAGGTCGAAGAACGGCACGTCCGGGGCGATCCGGTCCGGGTCGTCGCCCAGGTGGCGCGCGGTCAGCTCGCGCACCCGGGTCAGTACCACCCCGTCCGGGTCGCTGCTCTGCACGACGGGCACGGCGGGCACGACGGGCACAGCGGGCACAGCGGGCACAGCGGGCACAGCGGGCACAGCGGGCACAGCGGGCACAGCGGGCACAGCGGGCGTACTCCCCTGGTCGACGGACGTGGTCACGGGCTCGGGCACCGGGTCGACCCAGTGCCGGGTGGGCCGGAACGGGTAGGTGGGCAGCGGCACGCGCCTGCCGCCGGGGGCGAGCGCGGCCCAGTCGACCTCGACGCCGTTGCAGAACAGGGCGGCCAGGCCGGGGACGACGGTGTCGGCGCCCCGGCGGCGCAGCGGCAGCCAGGTCGTGCCCGCCCACTGCCCGCCCAGCGCCGACAGCACCCCGGACGGGCCCAGCTCCACGAACGTCGTGTGGCCGTCCGCCACCAGCCCGTCGACCGAGCCGCGGAAGTCCGCCGTGCGCCGGGTGTGCGCGCGGACGTGGTCGGCGCCCGGCACCGTCCCCTCCGCGAGCACCACCCCGGTCCCCGAGTGCACCGGCAGGGCCAGCGGCCGCCACGCCAACCCGGCCGCCTGCCGGCCCAGCGCGTCCAGCACCGGGTCGACCGCGTGCGTGTGGAAGGCCCGGTCGACGGCCAACCGCCGGCACCGCACCCCGCGCGCGGTCAGCGACCGCTCCGCCTCCGCCACGGCGCCCGGCGACCCGCCGAACACGGTGTGCCCGGGTCCGTTGCGCACCGCCACCGACAGGCCGGCCGGGTCCTCCTGGACCTCGTCGAACACCGCCAGCAGCGCGCCCTCGGGCAGCGACTGCACCAGCGCCCCGCGCACGGCGGCCAGGTGCAGGGCGTCCTCCGGCGACAACGCGCCCGCGACCGCCAGCGCCGCGTACTCCCCCGCGCTGTGCCCGACCACGGCTTCCGGGCGCACGCCCAGCTCGGCCAGCAGCGCCACCTGGGCCAGCTGCACGGCCAGCAGCGCCGGTTGCAGGGTCGCGGTCGTCCACGCGTGCGGCTCGCCCAGCAGCGGCGGCAGCAGGTCGACGCCCCAGTCCCGGCGGTGCCGGTCGAGCAGCCCGCGGAGCACGGCCGCCGACCGGGGGTGCGCCAGCAGCGACGTCCCCGCGCCCGCGCAATCCACCCCCTGGCCGGCGAAGGCGAACACCAGCGGACCGGGGCGCCCGGCGACCCCGCGCGCCGACCCGCCCGACCGCAGCTCCCGGGCGGTCCCGGCGGCGTCCCGGCCCCACGCGACCAGCCGGTGCGGCAGCCGCCCGCGCCCCGCGCCCAGCGTGGTCAGCACGTCCGCCGGGTCGGCTCCGGCGAGCGCGTCGGCGGTGGCCTCGGCCAGCAGCGACAACGCCTCCGGTCCCCGCGCCGACAGCGGCACCACCCACGGCGCGTCCGGGTGCGGCGGCGGGGCTTCTTCGGCAGCCCCTTCCACAGCCCCTCCCGCAGCCCCTTCTCGGGCCGGCTCCGGTGCCTGCTCCAGCACGACATGCGCGTTTGTCCCGCCCACGCCCAGCGCGGTCACCCCGGCCCGGCGGACCCCCGGCAGCGGCCACGGCGTCGGCGCGGTGGGCACCGCGATCAGGCCGTCGTCCAGGCGCAGCGCCGGGTTGGGGGTGTCGAAGTTCGCCTGCGGCGGCACGGTGCCGGCGCGCAGCGCGAGCACCGCCTTGAGCAGCCCGGCCATGCCCGCCGCGCTGTCGAGGTGGCCGATGTTGGGCTTGACCGACCCCACCAGCAGCGGTTCCGACCGCCCGGCGAACGCCGCGCGCAGCGCCTCCACCTCGATCGGGTCGCCCAGCGCGGTCCCGGTGCCGTGCGCCTCGACGTACCCGACGGACCCCGGCTCAACCCCGGCCGCCGCGAGCGCGTCGCGCACCACCGCCACCTGCCCCGCGACGCCGGGCGAGGTGTAGCCGACCTTGGCCGCGCCGTCGTTGTTGACCGCCGACCCGAGGATCACCGCGTGCACGGTGTCGCCGTCGGCCAGCGCCGCCCCCAGCGGCTTGAGCAGCACGGCCGCGACGCCGTTGCCGCCGACCGTGCCGTCCGCGGCCGCGTCGAACGCCCGGCACGCGCCGGTGCCCGACAGGATCGACCCCGGCTCGTACCGGTACCCGGCGGCCCGGGGCACGTGCAGCGCCGCCGCGCCGGCCAGCGCCATGTCCGCGTCGCCCGCCAGCAGCGCGGTGACCGCCGAGTGCACGGCGACCAGCGAGGTGGAGCAGGCGGAGCGCACGGTCAGCGCGGGCCCGGTCAGGCCCAGCCGGTACGCCACGCGGGTGGCCAGGAAGTCCGGCTCGTTGCCGATCGCCACCTGGAGCGCGGCCAGCTGGTCGCCGGGGTCGGCGCCGCCCAGGTTCTCCCGCAGGTAGGTGCGCAGCGAGTACAGGGTCATCCCGGAGCCCGCGTAGACCCCGGTCCGGCCGGCCGCCCCGGCGTACCCGGCGTGCTCCAGCGCCTGGTGGCAGACCTGGAGGAACAGCCGCTGCTGCGGGTCGGTGACCGCCGCCTCGGCCGGGCTGATGCCGAACAGCTCGGCGTCGAAGCCCGCGATGTCGTCGAGCGCGCCGCTGACCGGCACGTACGCCGGGTCGTCCACCAGGGGCGCGGGCAGGCCCGCGGCGATCAGCTCGTCCCGGCTGAACCGGGTGGTGCTGACGACCCCGGCGAGCAGGTTCTCCCAGTACCGCTCCAGGGTCGGCGCGCCGGGGAACCGGGCGGCCATGCCGATGATCGCGACGCGCCGGTCACGCTCGACGCCCCGGCGGGGACCGGTCGGGCGGGTGCCGGTCAGCTCGGTCAGGTGGGCGGTCAGCGCGGCCTCGTCGGGGTGGGCGAACAGCGCGGTCAGCGGGAACTCGCGGCGCAGTGCCCGCTGGAGCGCGGCGTGCAGCCGCACCAGGCCGAGCGAGCCGAGGCCCGCCTCGTGGAACGGGGTGTCCGGGGCGGTGCCGATCGGCAGGACCCGGCGCAGGGTGTCGCGCACCAGCCTGCGCACGCCCGCCGCGCCGGCGGTCGGGCGCTCGGTGGTGCGCACCGGACCGGGCGCGGGCGCGGCCGCCCTCCCCGACTCCCCCACCCCCTCCTCGGCCGGCACCACGGGCAGGTCGACGCCGAACGCGTCGCGTCCCGGCGCCCCCGCGCCCTCCAGGGGTTCGGCGGGCAACATGCGCCGGGCGGCGGGGTTGGCCCGGTCGACGCCGAGCAGGATCGTGCCCGGCGGCTGGTGCAGCGCGGCGGTGAACAGGGCTTTCCCGTCGGCGGCGGTGAAGTCGAGCAGCCTGCCCCGGTTGGCCGCCGCCCGGTGCTCGTGCTCCGCGTTGAGGCCCGTCGACCGCCACAGGCCCCACACCAGGGTGTGCACCGGGTGGTCCGCGCCGAGGTGCTCGGCGACGGCCTCCAGGTACCGGTTGCCCGCCGCGTAGGTGCCCGAGGCCACCGCCGGGAACCAGGCCAGCAGGGAGGAGAACGCGATCAGCCCGCTGCCCGGCCGCCGCCGGACCACCTCGGCCACCGCGAGCGACCCGGCCACCTCCGCCCGGGTCCGCGCCCGCCACCGCTCGGCCGTGGTGTCGGCCAGCAGGGCGGACTCGTAGGTCCCGGCCAGGTGCAGCACCCCGGCCAGCGGCTCGCCCCACGCCGCCTCCGCCTCGACGACGGCCGCCTCCAGGCCGGCCGCGTCCGCCACGTCGACCCGCGCGTAGCGCACGTCGGGACCCAGCCCGTCCAGGTCGACCGCCGGTCCCCGGCCGACGACCAGCAGCCGCAGCCCCAGGTCGGGCAGTACCACCCGGCCGATGCCGCCCAGCCCGCCGGTCACCAGCCAGCAGCTGCCCGGTCCGGTCGCCGGGGACGCGTCCGGGACGGGCTCGACCGGCTCCAGCGCGCGGACCAGCGGCCGGTCGCGCCAGGCGATCACCGGCTCCTGGTGCACCCAGGTCAGCGCCTCCGCCAGCAGTTCCGGGTCGTCGTCCCGGCCGGGCAGCTCCAGGTGCCAGGCGCGCAGCTCGGGCCGTTCCAGGGCGGCGGTGGCGGCGATCGACGAGGTCAGCGCCGCCGCGCACCCGCCCGCCCGGCCGACGGTGACCAGCTCGCCCGCCCAGCCCGCTCCGGCCAGCCGGGCGACGAGGTCCAGCACGGGGGTCGACGCCCGCTCCTCGTCGGGGCCGGCGGGCAGGACCAGGACGTCCGCGTCGAGGTCGTCCGGGTTCAGGCGGTCCGGGTCCAGGGCCCGCGCGCCGGGCACGGCGGCGACCAGGGCCGGGTCGCCGACCACGCGGACCCGGCCGGGCGAGCGGCCGGCGGGGAACGAACGGGGCGTCCACACCGGGCGGTGCAGGGCGTCGGGCAGGGTGGTGCGGGCCGCTTCCGCCAGCTCGACCGCGCGCACCCGGTCGTCCAGCTCGCCGCGCAGCAGCCTGCCGCGCATGGCCGTGCGCTGGACCTTGCCGCTGGTGGTCTTGTCGAAGGCGTCCCGGTCCACGGCCACGAGCAGCACCGACACCAGGCCGAACCGCTCGGCCAGCCGCCGCCGGACCTCGCCCACCACCCGGCCGGTCAGTCCGGCGGCGGGCACGAACACCACCGCCAGCCGCTCGCCGCCGTCCGGCGCGGGCACCCCGAAGGCGCCGACGAAGCTCGTCGCGACCCCCGGCAGCGCCCCCACCACGTCCTCGATCTCGTGGCAGTAGTAGTGGACGCCGTTGTTGATGATGATCTCCTTGGCCCGCCCGGTGATCGTCACCCGGCCGCCGGCCACGAACGCGAGGTCCCCGGTGTCGAACCAGTCCCCGTCGGGGAACGCCTCGACGTTGGCCCCCGGGTTGTCGAGGTAGCCGGGGGTGACGCGCTCCGAGCGCCCCTGCAACCGGCCGATCCGCAGCTCCGGCAGCACGGTCGTCCCGTCGGACCCGGTGACGCGGAACTCCGAGCCGGGCGCGGGGCGGCCCATGCTCAGGAACGTCGAGCTGCCCGCGACCGGCTCCGCGAGCAGTTCCAGCCCGCCGCCCCCGGCCTGCCGCACGTGCTGCACCGCGTCCGGGCCGAAGGGCTGGTAGGTGATCGCCGTGCACGTCTCGGCCATGCCCCAGGCCAGCAGCACGGTGTCGGCGGTCACCCCGAACCGGGCGGCCGCCGCCACGAACCGGCGCATCACCGGTTCCGTGCACTGCTCGCCCGCGTTGACCAGCGCGCGCAGCGGGGTCAGGTCCCAGGTGCGCGCCGGGTCGGCGGTGGCGAGCGCGTCGGCGACCAGGCCGAACCCGAAGTTGGGCGACCAGCTGTGCTGCGCCCGGTACTCGTGCAGCAGGTCCAGCCAGCGCAGCGGGTCGGCCAGCACGTCGGCGGTGGGCACGTGCACGTTGTCGCAGCCCAGCACCACCGGGCCGAAGTGGTACATGACGACCCCGGCCACGTGGTCGAGCGGCAGCCAGTTGACGAACACGTCCCCGGTGGCCATCCGGCTGACCTGCCGCGCCGCCTGCGCGTAGCGGACCAGGCCGCGGTGGGTGACCTGGATGACCTTGGACCTGCCCGTGCTGCCCGAGGACAGCTGGAGCACCGCCACCTCGTCGGGCTCCGGCCGGCGCACCTCCGCGACCGGTTCGGCGGCCGCGCACGCGCCCAGGTCGAGCACCCGCATCGAGGTCAGGCCGGACCGCTCGGCGTGCCCGCGCAGCCCGGCGACGGTGGCGCCGCCGGAGAGCACCACCGGTTCGCCCAGGTCGCGCCAGGCGTGCTCCAGCTTGTCCAGCACCGCGGTGCGCTCGGCGTAGGTCGCGGACTGGGCCACCGCGACCGGGCGGACGCCGCCGAGCAGGCACGCCCACAGCGCGGTGAGGTGCTCGGCCAGCGAGGGCGTGTGGAGCACCGCCGCGTCGCCCGCCGCCAGCCCGGCCGCGCGCAGCCCGGCGAGCGTGCGCCGGGCCCGGTCCAGCAGCTCGGGGTAGGTCAGCACCCGGGCGGCGCCGCGCTCGACGACGTGCACGCCCCGGTCCGGGTGCCGCCGGGCCGCCGCGAGCAGCGCCTCGACCAGCGTGGCGGGGTCGTCCTCGGCGAGGTCCGGGGCGTCGCCGGCGGTCAGCGAGGGCGGCCCGGTGAGGTCGGCGCCGACGACGTCGTCCAGGGTGGGGGGAGGGCCCGCCACCCACTGCGGGGGCAAGTCGACGAACTCGGCCAGGTGCCGCCGCCCGGTCGGGGGTGGTGGCAGGGGCACCGGGGTGGTCACCGACTCGGGCACCGGCAGCCGCCGCAGCGCCGCCTCGTCGGGCTCGCCGTCGCGGTCGCGCGGGATCGACGAGAGCGCGGAGACCAGCAGCGGCCGGGGGTCGCCGTCGAGCGCGCCCAGGGCGCTCACCACGCGGCGCACCCGGTCGGGCGCCACGCCCGGTCGTGGCACGACGTGGGCGACCCGGACGGTGCGGCCGTCGGTGGTGGTCGCGACCAGCACGGCGACGTCGGCCACCAGCGGGTGACCGGCCAGGGCGATCGGCGAGGTGTCGGGCACGGCGGTCCCCCGTCAGTTCGCGGGTCGGGGCGGGTCGGCGAGGTGGGGCAGGTCGGTGGGGTGGGACGGGTCCTCCGCGCGGTGCGGGCCGGCGGGATGGGGCAGGTCGGCGGGATGGGGCAGGTCGGCGGGGTGAGGCGGGTCCGCGGCGCGGCGGACCGTCAGGGCCAGGTACCCGGCGGCGAGCACGACCACCAGGCCGTGCATCAGCGCGGCGACGCCCCACGGCGTCCACACCTCCAGCAGCCCCGAGGCGACCAGCAGGCCCAGGCCCAACCCGGCGTTCTCGGCCATCGCGGTCAGGCCGAAGAACCACCCGCGCGCCGGGTCCGGCTCGGCCTGCACGCGGGTGGTGTAGGTGATCTCGGTGACGCCGTCGGCCAGCCCCGCCACCAGGGCGACCAGCAGCACCCACGGCTGCCCGATGCCGCTGAACGCCGCGATGAACGCCCCGGACATCACCGCGGTGCCGATCACGAACGCCCACTCGTCGTGCCGCCGACCGCCCCGGTGGAACCGGGACACCAGCCGGTGCGCGGCGACCAGGCCGACCGCCCACGCCGCCCAGAAGTTGCCGACGAACGCCGCCGGGTCGGCCGGGTGGAGCCGGGTGGCGTGGATCGGGATGCCCACCTGGTGCGAGGCCGAGCCGAACGCGTCCACCGAGCGGATCGCCACGACGGCCGCCACGGCGGGGGCGGCGGCCAGGGCCGCGAGCACCAGCCCGCGCCGCTTCGCCGGTCCCGGTCCCGCCCCCGGCCGGGTGGCCGCCCGGCCGGGGAAGCGCAGCGCGACCGAGGCCAGCACCAGCGCGGACAGGCCGAACGTGCCCGCGTTCACCAGGAACGCCGAGGTGTAGCCCACCCAGGTCACCAGGACACCGCCGGTGGCGAACCCGAGCGCCATCGCCACCGCGCGGCCGGTGACCAGCAGCCCGTTGGCGCGCAGGCGGTGCTCCGGGCCGACCAGGTCGGGCACGCTCGCCCGCAGCAGCAGCTGGCTGGTGGTGCTCAGCGCCCCGATCGACACCGCCACCACCGGCAGCAGCGACACCCGCGCGTCGTCCGGGGACAGCGCGAACACCACCAGCACCCCGGCCTGCACCAGGTCGCAGGCGATCATCACCGGGCGGCGCGGCAGCCGGGCCGCCACCGCACCGCCCACCAGGCCCGCGACGAACCCGGTCGCCATCCGCAGCACCAGGAACAGGCCGGTCGCCACGGCGCTGCCGGTCGCCTGGTAGACGAACAGGTTGAGCGCCACCATGTTCAGGTAGCTGCCGAACGACGAGGCCGCGGTACCCCCGACCAGCACCCGGAACCGGTGCAGGTCGCCCCCGTCCACCCCCGCCGGCCCCCCGTCCACCCCCGCCGGCCCCCCGTCCACCCCCGCCGGCCCCCGGTCCGCCACGCTCAGTACCCCGCGGTGCGGTGCGGGTCCGCCTCGCGCGTCGGCACCAGGAAGCTGCGCTCGAAGGTCAGCACGACCTCGCCGGTCGACTTGCGCCCGATCGTCCGGCACCGCGCGATGCCGTGGCCCGGCCTGCTCTCCGACAGCCGCTTGTCGGTGATCTCGCTCTCCGCGTAGAGGGTGTCGCCGACGAACACCGGCGCGGTGAGCCGAATCCGGTCCCAGCCCAGGTTCGCGATCGCCTTGCCGCTGGTGCTGCGCGCGGTCATGCCGCCGACGATGCTCAGCGTCACCAGGCTCGACACCAGCGGCCTGCCCCACTCGCCCTGCTCGCTGAACGCGGCGTCGATGTGCAGCGGGGAGTCGTTCATGCTGAGCACGGACATGAGCACGTTGTCCATCTCGGTGATGGTGCGGCCGGGCCGGTGCTCGATCACCACCCCGACCTGGAGGTCCTCGTAGCAGAACCCGACGACCTCGCGGAACCGGTTCTCCCCCACCTGCCGGAAGCCCACGGGGTGCTCCGGCGGCACCGGCGGTCCCCCGCTCATCGGGCGGTGGCCGGGGTCGCGAGCAGGTCCCCGACGTGCCCGGCGAACGCGGTGATCTCCTCGGCGGGCAGGTCCGCGCGGACCATCACCCGCAGTCCCGCCTCGCCCCGGGGCACGATCGGGAAGAAGACCGCGGAGCTGTAGTAGCCCCGCCGGTACAGCTCCGCCGACAGCTCCACGGCCCGGTCCGCGTCGCCGACGTCGATCCGGCGCACCGGCAGGCCGTTGCCCGCCAGCGGCGTGGGCAGCAGGCGGTCGAACAGGTCGAGGTTGGCGCGCAGCGCGGCCTGGAGCTCGCCCAGCTCCGGCGAGCGGTGCACCGCGGCGCTGCCGAGCGCGGCCCCGATCGTCGGCACCGACACGTCCTGCGACCAGCCCAGCGGGCCGCCGTGGCGGGACAGGAACTCCGCCTTGCGCCTGCTGTCGAGCAGCGCGACCCCGCCGCCGCTGCCGAAGCCCTTGCCCAGGCTGGACACGATCGTGGTCAGCTCGCCGACCTCGGTGCGGGAGCGCACGTACCCCTCGCCGCGCTCGCCCACGATCGACACGGAGTGCGAGTCGTCGATGAACAGGTACAGCCCGTACCGGTCCTGGAGCTCCAGCAGCCCGTCGAGCGCGGCGGCGCCGCCCATGGAGTACGCGCCGTCGCCGACGTAGGCGACGCTCGGGTACCTGCGGCAGGCGTCGGCGAGGAAGTCGAGGTCGTTGTGGTCGCAGGTCAGGACCAGGCTCTCCTCGGCGCAGATCGCCTTGACGTAGGACATGGAGAAGTGCGCGAACCGGTCGAAGACCATCACCCTCGGCCCGCCCGGCGCCAGGTGCCCGGACGCCACCAGCGGCAGGATGCCCGCGGTGGCCGCGGTGCACGTGGTGGCCAGCAGGACCTCCGCGCCGAACAGGTCGCGCAGCTCCTCCTCCAGCCTGCCCTGGATCGTCGGGCGGATGCGGGTGGTGGAGGTCATCAGCTCGATGGTCCCGGTCTCGCGCAGCGCGTCGATCGCGCCCTCCAGCACCCCGGGGTGCCGGTTGAGCCCCAGGTACGAGCAGGACACCATGTTCGCGAACGCGTGGCCGGTGCCCGGCACCACCAGCCGGTTGTTCGACTCGTGCTCGACCTGGATGTCGATCAGCCCGTGGTCGGCGGCGGCCTGCCAGACGGGGTCGGAGTTGCGCACCAGGGCGCTGCTGTTGCGGAAGCGGCGGGCTCCCCGCACGTCCCGGCTCCGCCGGGGATCGGGCGCCTCGGCGCCGGCGGTCGTCTCCGTCATGGTGTGCGCGTCACGCTCCCGGTGTGGGTGAGGGGTCCGAACTCGGCGAGGAGGCGCTGCGCCGCCTCGAAGAACGGTTTGCCGACCATGCCGCCGTCGACCGTGGTGACGCCGTCGCCGCTGCGCAGCGCGGCCTCCACCACGCGCGTGGCGTGCGCCAGCTCGGCGGCCGTCGGGGTGAACGCCTCGGTGATGACCGGCAGCTGCTCGGGGTGCAGCGCGATCTTGCCGCTGAACCCGAGCTGCTTGGCCAGCAGCGATTCCCGGCGCAGCAGCGCCCGGTCGGCCAGGTCGAAGGTGGGTGAGTCGATGGCGTGCAGGTCGTGCGCCCGCGCGCTGTTCACCAGCACCGACCGGGCGTGCGCCAGGGGGTCCCAGGCCGGGCCGATGCCGAGCGCGGCGGCGTAGTCGGCGGACCCGAAGATCAGCGCGCACAGGCCGTGCCCGGCAGCGGCGATCTCCGGCAGCCGCTGCACGCCCAGCGGGGTCTCGATCACCGCGAACAGCGCGGTCGGGCCGCCGAGCACCCCGGCGACGATCTCCAGGTCCCTCGGGGACTCGACCTTGGGCACGAGCACGACCTCCGGCGGCACCGGGAAGTCCCGCAGCGCCAGCAGGTCCCGCACCCCGTCCGGTTCCACGACCGGGTTGATCCGCACCGCGCAGCGCACCGGCAGGCCCCTGGCGGCGGTGAAGAACCGCACGGCGGACCGCCGGGCCTCCTCCTTGCGCGACGGCGCGACGGCGTCCTCCAGGTCGACCAGGCAGATGTCCGCGCCCGAGCCGTGGCAGGAGGCGAAGCGCTCCGGCGCGGTGGCGGGCGTGCACAGCACGGTCCGGCAGTAGCGGCTGAACATCGCTCAGCCCACCTCCCGCACGTCGACGAGCACCTTGCCGACGGTCTGCCGGGCGGCGAACGCCGCGTGGGCCGCGCCGACCCCGGCCAGCGGCACCACCCGGTCGATCCGCGCGGTCAGCGCCCCCGCGCGAGCCAGGTCGAACAGCGCGTCGGCGATGCCGGTGAGCAGCGCCCGGTCGTCCACCACGTGCCGCATCCAGAACCCGGCCACCCCGACCGAGCCGTCCACCAGCTCCTCGGTGCCGACGTCGACCCACCCGCAGCCCGCCGCGCCGCCGCGCCAGCCGTAGGACACCAGCCGCCCGAACGGCGCCAGGCCGCGCAGCGCCGCCCTCGCCTGGTCGCCGCCGGTCCCGTCCACCACGAGGTCCGCGCCGCGCCCGCCGGTCACCGCGCGCAGCTCCCCGACCTGCTCCGGCGCGAGCACGACGTCCGCGCCGAGTTCGGCGACCACCGCCCGCTTGGCCGCCGTGGAGGCGATCCCGACCACCGGTTTCGCGCCCATCGCCACCGCGAGCTGCACCGCCAGGTGCCCGACGCCGCCCGCCGCGGAGGTCACCGCGACCGACTCGCCCGCCCGCAGCCGGCCCGCCAGGCGCAGCGCGCCGTAGGCGGTGGCGCCCTGCTCGAAGAGGGCCACGGCCTGCGCGTCGTCGAGGTCGTCGGGCACGGGCACGCAGTGCGCGTCGACGGCGGCGGCCACCCGGGCGTACCCGCCGCCCCGGCGCAGCAGCGCCACCACCCGCCGCCCGTCCCGCCGGCGCCGCCCGACCACCTCGACCCCGAGCACGGCGGGCAGCGGCAGTCCTGGTTCCGCGCCGCGGCGGTGTTCGAGGTCGTCGAAGTTGACCCCGGCCAACGAGACGTCGACCAGGCTCGCGCCCCGCGGGCACCGGGGTTCGTCGACCTGCTCCACCCGCAGCGCTCCCGGCCCGCCGAACCGGCGGAGGACGACAGCGGCCATCCGTGCGCTCACCGGCGGGGCACCCCCTCGACCAGGTGTGGCTCGGACCACACCGATCGAACATAACCGCCGCCGCGTTCGGCGGGCAACGCCGCGGGGAATCGTGCGCACGGGTTGCCGATGTGACGGCGCGGTGGCGCTTCCCCGCCCGAACGGCGGGCCGGTGGGGGCGGAGTGGCGGTGGTGCGGCCGATCGGCTCAGCACCCCGCCGCCACTTGCCCGCTTCGGCGTGGCCGAAACGGCGGCACCCCCTGCCCCGCAACCGGGTACGGGGCAGGGGGTGCCGCCGGGGCGCTCAGCGGAGGCGCTTGATCTCGCCCCGGGTGCGGTAGAACGACCCGCCGGCCGAGGTGAGCACCTCGGAGACCAGGTACCGGGCGCCGGGCACGCGGATGTGCTTCGGGAACTGCACGCCCCACGAGCGGTCGTACCCGTCGGAGACCACGTGCACCCTGATCCGGCCGCCCTCCCGCACGCACTCCACGACGACGCCCTCACCCGGGGCGACGTGCGAGACGACCTCCACCTCCGCGGTCGCCTCGACGCGGGCGATGCTGCCGGCCTTGATGTCCTGGCGCGGCGGGAGCTGCCCCTGCTCGGCCGAGCGCACGGCGGCCGGGCCGGCGTCCAGGCAGGCGAGCGACCCGTTCGTGGTCACCAGGTAGAGCCGCTCGTCGCGGTACTGCATGGAGAACGCGGAGCCGCACCCGGTGGCCAGCTTCCACAGCCGGGTCCCGTCGGCGGCGAAGCAGTACACCGAGGAGTGGTTGTCGCCGGCGAAGACGAACTCGCCGTCGGGCGAGGTCGCGCAGGAGAACACGGGCGCGTCGCAGAGGTAGTCGGCCGTCTTGCGCCCGTCGGACTTGCGGAACCGGTGCACCCGGCCCAGGCTGGTGCCCGCGAAGACCTCGGTGCGCTCCTGCCAGCCGAAGAGCACCTCCCCGACGGTGTCGGCGTGCCAGGCCCGGTGGCCGCGGCCGGTGTAGTGGGTGACGCCGCCGGAGTGGCCGTGGAAGACGCCCTCGGGCGCGCACCGGACCATCCAGGCGTTGTCGCCGTCGGCGGGGCACGACCACTGGAACTCGTCCTCGTGGTCCACCACGGTCACCCGGCCCTGCCGGTCGGACACGCCCAGCACGCCGTCGTGGATGTCGAGCCAGTAGATGTCGACGTCGTCCGCGATCTCGTAGGCCACCCGGGGCACCTTGGCGCCCAGGTCGTACACCTGGCCGTCGTCGCACCCCGCGTAGATCCAGAAGCCGTCGGCCACGATGCACTTGACCGCGTCGGGCAGGCCGAAGCGCCCGGTGACCCGGCCGTCGTGGGTGAGGGTGTAGACGTCGCCGTTCTCGTTGCCGACCCAGGCGTGGTCCTCCCCGATGAAGATGCCGAACGCCGGGGCGCCCGAGGCGAACTGCCACAGCACCGGCGCCTGGCGGGCGGTCGAGCGGGTGCTGACGATCTGCCGCCGGCTCACCGACCGGCGTTGGCGCGCGCCCTTGACGGCGGGGGCGTAGCCCTTGCGCACCTTCTCGCCGATCTTCTTCTCGGCCGCCTTGAGCGCCTTGGCGTGGTCGGCGAAGGTCGCGCTCCTGACCTGCCCCTGCTCCCCGATGCGCCCGTAGGTGATGGTGACCTCGGTGTCGTCGACCCGCACCTCGTAGAACTTGTGCGCGCCGTCCCCGGCCTCCGACAGCTCCAGGTACGTCGTGGCAGACATGCGTTCGCTCCCCCTTCACGTGAACTGCGCCCACGCTATCGGGGGGCACCGACAAAACCGGCGCGGCGCTGGACCACCGGCGGGTTCGGGCCGCGCCGGCGGTGTCGGTCAGACGAGCGCCAGGTACTGGGCCGGCGGGCCGTTGCCGGCGCTGTTGTGGACCGGCACGGTGGCGCGGGCCGGCATGTCGGTGGTGTCGGGGTCGGTGACGACGGTGAAGGTGGTGGCGGAGGTGGGTTCCTGGGGGGTGCGGCTGTCGTGCGAGTCGGCCGACTCGCACACGACCACGCCGTAGGTGATCGCTTCCTGCCCGTTGTCGGCGGGCGGGGTCCCGGGCAGGACGACGTTCGCGCCCGCCCGGCGGACGACAGGCGGTCAGCCGGCGGTCGGCACCGCGTAGTAACCGCCGCCGACGGTGAGCAGGTACGGGTGCAGGGCGTCGCCCGCCATGCGGGACTGGGCCAGGGCGAAACCCTTCCCGAAGTCGTCCTGGAAGGCCATGAACAGCACGCCCTCGTCCGGGGTGCCCTGCGCGGTGGGCGGGGCCTGGTAGGCCCAGGACCGGCGCAGCATCCGGGGCGCCGGCGCGCCCGGGGTGCGGGGGTTCATGGCGCGCACGTGCGAGTCCAGGGGGATCACCGCGCCCGTCGGGTCCGCGGCGTAGCCGGGGTCGGCGTGGGCGGGGGCGCCGTCGAGCCAGGTGCCGTCCGGGTGGCGGCCGATGACGCGGCGGTGGTGCTCCGGGGTGTCGGCGTCCCAGGACCGGTGCGCCAAGCGGATGACGCGCACCGCGAGGAGCGCGTCACCGGTGGGCAGGAGGACCGACCCGCTGTTGGTCTGCCCCTCCACGAAGCCGAAGGGGTTGCGCTGCAACCCGCCGTCGACGGTGTCGCGGCGGACGGTGGTCTGCCAGGTCGCGCGCGCGTCGGGCAGGGCGGCCAGGAGCCCCGCCAGGCGTTCCCGGCACTCCTCCTCGTCGTCCCCCTCGACCTGGAGGAACGCGTCGGTGTTGCTGCGCTCCGGGATCAGCACCTCGCCGGGGAACGGGGGCATGGCGGTCAGGCCGGGGGTGCCCGGCGCCAGGCGGGCGCCCAGGCCCACCAGGACGTCGGGTTCGCCCCGCAGCTCCAGCAGCGGCGCGGCGGCCCCGGTCCGCAGGAACGCCACCGCCCCCGCCCGCCGGGGGCGGCGCAGGGCCGGGTGCCCGACGGGCGCCGGGTCCGCCGCGCACCCGGCCAACGCGGTCAGCGCCGCACCCGCGAGGAAGGCGCGGCGGGTGGGGCTCACCGCGAGTAGCCCACGACCGGCAGGCCGAGGGCGCGGCCGATCTCGCGGTCCACCGAGAAGTACCCGGCCAGGGTCCACGAGCCGCACGGCTCGGTGTGGGTGGTCGGCTGCCCGTCCCGGTCGAGGTGCTCCCCGCCGCTGGTGCGGAAGCAGTGCCGCTCCAGCAGGTCGGCCGGGGCGGGGTCGTGGTGGGCGACGGTGCGGAAGTAGCCCTTGGTCCAGGGCAGGCGGTTGATGAACAGGGGCGGCGCGAGCAGGGCGTCCGGGCGCAGGCGGGCGAGGTCCGGCTCGGGCGAGCCGGACACCGCGTCGTAGAGGTAGATCAGGTACGCGCCGGGGATGGGCGCCCGCCCCCGGGGCAGGTCCGCGCCCACGACCCGACCGAACAGGTGCCTGCCGTCGGCCAGCTCCAGGGTGAACACGTCGCCCGGTCGCACCGCCTTGCGCGAGCCCGTGCCCGCGACCAGGTTCACCGGCGATGGTTCCGGTTCAGCCACGCCTCACCCCACTTCACGGCCTGATCGTAGTACGGGTGCTTCGGGCTGATGCTGTTGATCTTGTTCTCCCCGCGGTTGCGGTTGATGAGGGCCTGCTCGATGGCGCGGGCCTCGCCGCGGGTCACCGGGCTCTTGGTGACCGGGTCGAGTTCGAAGTCCCGGCCGGAGTGCTGGTTACCCCGCCGCTTCAGGTCGTTGGTGATGCCCGAGTACACGGGGTCGCCGTTGCGGAGGCCCTGGTAGACGTCCACGCCCGCGTCGGCGTTGCGGCCCTGGGTCAGCGCCTTCGGGAACGGCGGCATCGCGTCGAGCGCCTTGCCCGCCCGGCCCAGCCCACCGAGCCCGCCGAGGGCGCCCATCGCGCAGCCGCCCGCCGCCGCCGCGCCCACGCCGCCCCAGTCGACCTTGCGGCCGGACAGGCGCTGGCCCGCGTAGTTCATCCCGCCGTCGAGCAGGCCGCCGACCAGGCAGCCCACCAGCAGCGGGTTGTGGCCGGACGGGTCGGTGAGGTTGGTCGGCGAGTTCGCCGCGTAGGCGTAGAGGTTCGTGCCGCCCGCGATGCCGATCGGGTCCTCGGACACGAACCGCTGCAACGCCGGGCTGTAGTAGCGGGCCCGGTAGTGCATCAGGCCCGTGCCGTCGTCCTGGCGGCCGGTGAACGCGAGGTCCGAGCCGCGGCGGTCGCCGGTCGCGACGGGTGTGCCGAACGGGTCGTAGGCCGTGGTCGCGGCCACCGCCCCGTCGCCGCGCCCCAGGGCGATCGGCGAACCGATCACATCGGTGAGGGTCGTGTCGGTGACGCCGGCCGCGGTGCGGGCGAACCACTGGTCCACTCCCCCGGCCAGCTGCGCCGCGGTGACCGCGCCGCCGGCGTCCAGCTCGGCGACCGCGTTCGCGCCGTCGTGGACGAACCTCGTGGTGACGCCGCCGACCACGCGGGCGGTGCGGGTGCCCTCCGCGTCGTAGGAGTAGGTCGAGGTGAGGCCGACGCGGCTGGTGGCGGTGAGCTTGCCGCGCGCGTTCCACGAGTAGGTGGTGGCGCCGTCGCCGCGCAGGTTGCCGTCGGCGTCGTAGGTCAGCGCGACGCCGCCCGCCGAGATCAGGCGGTTGGCGTCGTCGTACACCAGGTCGGCGCGGGCCGCCGGGAGCACCACCCCGGCGAGGTCGCCGGTCACGGAGGTGCGCCGGCCGGCCGGGTCGTAGGTGTAGGCGAGGGCGCCCTTCGGCGTGCCGGAGTGGGCGTAGGAGATGCCCGTGACCTGGCCCGCGGCGTCGTAGGCGTAGGTCTGCGTCCAGCCGCCCGGCAGGGTCAGGGTCCCGACCCGGCCCGCGGCGTCACGGGTCGCCGTGGTGGCCTCGCCACCCCGCGCCACGCCGGTGAACGCGCCCGAGTCGTCGTAGGTGTAGGTGGTGGTGGGCAGTCCGGGCAGGCTGGTGGACGTCTGCCTGCCGCCCTCGTCGTAGCCGTACCCCACGGTGCCGTTCGGGCCGGTCGTGGTGAGCAGGCGGTCCCGCGCGTCGTAGGTGCTGGTGAGCGTGCCGCCGGCGGTGTCGTGCAGCTCGGTCAGGCGGTCGAACGCGTTGTAGGAGTAGGTGAGCCGGGACTCCTGCGCCTGCGGTCCCGTGACGCCGAACCGGGTCGAGGTCGGCCGGTCGAGCAGGTCGAAGGCGGTCTCCGAGCGGGTGCCGGAGCGGTTGACCGAGGCCGTGGCGCGGCCCGCCGCGTCGTAGGTCGTGGTGGCGGTGCGGCCGAGCGGGTCGGTGGTGGACACCGGCCGGTCCTGGCCGTCGTAGGTCCACCGCGTGGTCTTGCCGCGCTGGTCGGTGTACGAGGTGAGGTTGCCGTTGTCGTCGTAGGCGAAGCGGCTCACCCCGCCCAGCGCGTCGGTGACGGTGACCGGCTGGTTGAACACGTCGTACGCGGTCAGGGACTTCGCGCCGGCCGGGTCGGTCTCCTGCACGAGCCGCCCGGCCGCGTCCACGAAGTTCCGGGTCACGCGCCCCAGCGGGTCCTTCGCCTCGACCGCGCCGCCCGCCTCGTAGGTGAACGAGGTGACGCCGCCGCCGGGCTCGGTGACCTTCGCGACCTGGCCCGTCGAGGTCCACGTGGTGGCGGTGACGAGGCCGGCCGGGTCGGTGACGGTGAGCGGGTTGCCCTTGGCGTCGTAGGTGTAGGTGGTGGTGCGGCCGGCCGGGTCGGTGGTGCTCAGCGGCCGGTCGAACGGCCCGTAGGTGACCTCGCCGCCGACGAACTCGTCCGCGGTGCCGGCCAGCCCGGTGGTCCGGGTGATCCGCTGGGCCGCGTCGTAGGTGTACCCGGTGCGCCTGCCGTGCGGGTCGACGACCGCGTCCACCCGGTTGTCCGGCCCGCGCACGTAGGTGGTGGTGCGGGCCAGGGGCGTGCCGTGGGCCGCGGTGTCGGTCGCGACCATGTGGTTGGCGTCGAAGGTGACGCGGCGGACCGCCCCGTTGGGCTGGGTCACGCGCGTCTCGGTGATCGCGCCGGCCGGGTCGAGCGTGTAGGCGAACCGGAAGGTGCCGCCGTCGGCGAGGTCCTGGCGCTGGACGCGGCCGTTGGCGTCGTAGACGACGTCGAGGTAGGCCACGCCGCGCGCGTCGGTGATGCGGGTGATCCGGTTGGCGCTGTCGTAGGTGTAGGTGGTGACCTTGCCCGCGACGTCGGTGGCGGTCGCCAGCCGGCCGGCGGTGTCGTAGGTGTAGGAGGTGGCGCGACCGATGTTGTCGCGCGCCGCGACGACCCGGTTGGTCGAGTCGTACTCCAGGGAGATCCAGCGGCCGTTGGGCGAGACGATCTGGGTGACCTCGCCGTTGGCCCCGCTCGGCCGGATGAAGGTGACCTGGTTGCCGTTGCGGTCCTGCATGGCGCGTGCGCGGGCGTACCAGGGGAAGAAGTACTTGGTGCCGTCGCGCAGGGTCAGCACCCAGTCGCCGTCGACCTGGGCGATGGTGGAGCCGGTGTAGCGGCCCGGTGAGCCGACCGCGCCGAACACGGCGTCGCTGTAGCCCGTGCCGGGCGAGGTGCGCGCGTAGTGCGCCCGACCGCCGCCGGGGGTGTAGAGGTCGACCTCCTGGTACTGGCGCTCGGAGGCCAGGAACATGTTGAAGTCGGCGCCGGAGTTCAGGCCGAACTCGCGGACCTGGCCGTCACCCTGCCAGTACATGCGGGTGAGCGAGATCGGCATGGTGTCGCCGAGGCCGAGGTCGGTGTGCGAGTCGGTGAGCAGGCCCGTGGACAGGTCCACCGGGTCACCGGACAGCTTGTCGATCAGGTCCTGCCACCACGGCTTCTGCGGCTTGGGGTTGCCGGGCGTGTTGAACATGGCCCCGTCGAGGGTCCACAGCCGGGTCTTCTCGTCCGGCACCACGCGCGTGCCGCCGTCGTCGACGCGGCCCTTGCCGTAGACGTACCAGCCCTTGTCGGCCGGGTCGTAGTTCCAGAAGTCGACCTCGGCGCCGGGCGGCAGGTCGGTGTAGTTCGGGTACACCACCGACGCGCCGTCCGGGAAGATCGACGTCCCGCCCGGCTGGACGGTGAAGTACGTGGGCACGATGCCGTTGCGCGGCAGCGGGTACGGCGGCCGGTCCACCGGGATGGCGGTGATGCCCAGCTCCCGCACCACGTTGCCGTCCTGGTCGCGCACCACGGACCCGGCCGGGACGCGGACCTCCAGGCCCGGCACGTCCGGGGTGGTCAGCACGGTCTCGCGGGTGGTCGGCGCACCGATCCTGACCGTGTTGCGCATGTCCAGTCGCGGCAGCCAGACCGGCGCGTCCAGCGGGGTGGTGACGTCCGGCCGGACCTTGGCGCGGATGCGGAAGGTGCCGTAGCGGACCGGGGCTGTCTCGGCGGCGTAGCCGTCCACGACGAGCGTGGTGGCGTTGGTCCGGACGCCGGTGAGCAGGAAGCGGCCCTGCGCGTCGGTGGTGGTGCGGACGTCGTCGACGCGCACCGGGATGTCCCGCAGCGGCGCGCCGTCGAGGCCGCGCACGTGGCCGCTGACCGCCGTCTTGCCGGGCGCGGCGACCAGGTCGGTGACCGGCTCGGGGTCCGGGCGGCGGGTGGCCCAGTCGACGCCGTCGAGGTTGCCCTGGTCGGGTGACCAGGCCGGGGCCAGGTCGGGTTCCGGGGTGCGGTCCGGGGTGGCCGCGTTCGGCGAGCGCAGGTCGGCGGGCACCCGACCGGGGGCGGGGCGCGTCGGCCGGGGGTCGTCGACGTTGCGGGCGGCGTCGGGCTTGCGGGCGGCCGGTGTGGTCGCCGGCCGGGCCTGCGTCTCGGCCTGCGTCTCCGCCGGGGTGAGCTCGGTCCTGGCGGAGGCGGCGCCGGCGGGCCGGGTGGCGGTGAACGTGACGGACCCGACCAGCGCGGCCGTCGGCATCACGACCAGCCGGTACGTGCCGGCCGAGGGCAGCGTGACGTCCAGCGTGCCGTTGCCGTACTTGGCCGCGCCGACGCGGCTGCCGTTGGGGGCGTTGAGCTGCCAGTCCAGGTCGCAGCAGCCGAACGCCGAGGACGTGCCGGTGGAGGTGATGACGACGCGCTGGTTGGCGGCGGCGGTGAACGTGGCGAAGGCGTCCTGGCCGGGGTTGGTGAAGGTGACGGGCTTCGCCGTGCCGTCGAGGGGCAGGGGGCCGAGGTCGAGGTCCGCCGGGACGTTCCACGCCTTGACGGTCGTGGCGCCGACGAGGGCGGCGGCCGGGTCGAAGTCGATCCGGTACGTGCCGTCCTGCGGCAACGCGATCGTGTCCAACGTGCTGTTGCCGTACTTCGCCGAACCGACCCGGGCGCCGTTGGGCGCGGTCAACCACCAGTCCAGGTCACAGCACCCGAACGCCGAGGACGTGCCGCTGGTCTGCACCAGGACCCGCTGGCCCGCGGTGCCCTGGAACGTCGTGTACCCGTTCTGACCGGGGTTGGCGAACGTCACCGTCTTCGCGGTGCCGTCCAAGGACTGCTGGCCCGCGTCGAAGTCGGCGGGGACGTTCCACGCCTTGACCGTGATGGCGCCGACCAGGGCGGCGGCCGGGTCGAAGTCGATCCGGTACGTGCCGTCCTGCGGCAACGCGATCGTGTCCAACGTGCTGTTGCCGTACTTCGCCGAACCGACCCGAGCGCCGTTGGGCGCGGTCAACCACCAGTCCAGGTCACAGCACCCGAACGCCGAGGACGTGCCGCTGGTCTGCACCAGGACCCGCTGGCCCGCGGTGCCCTGGAACGTCGTGTACCCGTTCTGACCGGGGTTGGCGAACGTCACCGTCTTCGCGGTGCCGTCCAAGGACTGCGCGCCGGCGTTGAAGTCGGCCGGCACGGTCCACGCCCTGACCGTCGTCGAGCCGGTCAGAGCGGCGGCCGGGTTGAAGACCACCCGGTACGTGCCGTCCTCGGGCAGGGCGATGGTGTCCAGGGTGCTGTTGCCGTACTTGGCCGAGCCGACCCGGGCGCCGTTGGGCGCGGACAGCCACCAGTCCAGGTCACAGCACCCGAGCCCGGACGACGTGGCACTGGTCTGGATCAACACCCGCTGACCGGCCGTGCCCTGGAACGTGGTGAAGCCGTTCTGACCCGGGTTGCCGAAGGTGACCGTCTTCGCCGTGCCGTCCAACGCCTGCGCACCCGCGTCGAAATCGGCCGGCACGGTCCACGCCCTGACCGTCGTCGAGCCGACCAGGGCGGCGGCCGGGTTGAAGACCACCCGGTACGTGCCGTCCTGCGGCAGCGCGATCGTGTCCAGCGTGCTGTTGCCGTACTTCGCCGAACCCACCCGCGAACCGTCCGGCGCGGACAACCACCAGTCGAGATCACAGCACCCGAGCCCGGACGACGTGCCGCTGGTCTGGATCAACACCCGCTGACCCGTGACGCCCTGGAACGTGGTGAAGCCGTTCTGACCCGGGTTGCCGAAGGTGACCGTCTTCGCGGTCCCGTCCAACGCCTGCGCACCCGCGTCGAAATCGGCCGGCACGGTCCACGCCCTGACCGTCGTCGAGCCGGTCAGAGCGGCGGCCGGGTCGAAGACCACCCGGTACGTGCCGTCCTGCGGCAGCGCGATCGTGTCCAACGTGCTGTTGCCGTACCTGGCGGCCCCGACGCGCGTGCCGTCCGGCGCGGACAACCACCAGTCCAGGTCGCAACAACCCAGGCCCGAGGACGTGCCGCTGGTCTGCACCAGGACCCGCTGGCCCGTGACGCCCTGGAACGTGGTGAAGCCGTTCTGACCGGGGTTGCCGAAGGTGACCGTCTTCGCGGTCCCGTCCAGCGCCTGCGCGCCGGCGTCGAAGTCGGCGGGGACGTTCCACGCGGCGATCGTGGTCGAGCCGGTGAGCCCGCGAGCCGGGTCCAGCCGGATGAGGTAGGTGCCGGTCTGCGGCAGGGTCGTGGTGTCCAGGGTGCTGTTGCCGTACCTCGCGGCCCCGACCCGGGTGCCGTCCGGCGCGACCAGCCACCAGTCCAGGTCACAGCAGCCGAACCCGGAGGACGTGGCGCTCGTCTGGATCAGCACCCGCTGCCCGGCCGTGCCCTGGAACGTGGTGTGGGCGTTGCGGCCGGGGTGGGTGGTGGTGACGGTCTTCGCGGTGCCGTCCAGCGGCTGCGCGCCCGCGTCGAGGTCGGCGGGCACCCGGTGCACGGTCACCGAGGTGGTGCCGGCGGTGGCCGAGGTGTTGCGCAGCACGATCGTCCGCAGGCCCGCGCCGGTCGCGGGGCCGGTCTCGATCCAGCCGTTCGTGCCGGGGCACGACGCCGAGCCGGTCTGCCGGTTGCGCTCGTCGTAGGCGCGGGCTTCGAGGTTGCAGGAGCCGAACGTGCCGCCGCTCAGCGTCACGGCGAAGCGCTCGCCGTCGGCGGCCGCGAAGTGGCGCAGCGCGTACTTCCCGGCGGGGATCGCGACCTGGGTCGCGGTGTCCACGGGGATCGCGCCGGCCGAGTCGATGTTCTCCGGCGCGACGCCCGAGGGCGGCACCACGAAGACGGCGGAGCTGGTCGCGGTGCCGGCGGGGGTGCTGAACGAGAACGGGCCCGAGGCCGCGCCGGGCGGCACGGTGACGGTGAGGCTGGTGTCGGTGCGCGCGGTGACCGGGGCGAGGACGCCGTTGAGTCGCACCAGGTTGTTGGCGAACTCGGGATCGGTGTGGACGACGCCGAGGGTGACGGTGGCGCCCGGGGCGGCGGCCGCGGGCGTGAAGCCGGTCAGCGCGGGCCGGTCGTCGCCGACGACCACGACGCCGTCGAGGGAGGCCGTGCCGTTCGGCGAGGTGACCTCCAGCGGGCCGCTCGTGGCGCCGTCGGGAACGGTCACGACCAGTTCGGTCGCCTTGGCGGAGGTGACCGGCGCCGGGGCGCCGTTGATCCGGGCGGTGGTGCCCGAGGTGGTGAAGCCCTTGCCGGTGACGGTGATGGAGTCGCCGGGGCGCACCCTGCCGGGCACCGCCGACAGCACCGCCACCGCGGGCGTGCCGAGCCGCTCGACGCCGGTCACGTTGCCGGCGGCGTCGTAGCGGTAGCGGGCGACCGAGCCGTCCGCGGCCACGACGCCGGTGAGGCGCCCGAGGGCGTCGTAGGCGTAGGACGCGGCACCGGGCGGCGGCTCGGGGGCCTGGTCGGCGACCTGCCGGGTGACCGGCTGCGGGGCGGCGGGCCGGGGCTGGGCGCCGGAGTAGCCGGCCGTCGACCCGGCGACGGTCAGGACGGCCAGGAACAGGGTGGAGAGGCGTCTGGACGGGCGCGGCACGTCGTCTCCTCGGGGCAGGGTCGCGAGCAGGGGCACAACCCCGGCCGAGGGGTCGGCCGGTCGGGACTACGGGGGTCGGGCACTACGGGGCAGGGGCATTGCGCTGGTCTTTCGTCGTCGGGGAGCGGGGCATTACAGAAGTCACTCGAACGGCCGCAGGACGTGTCATTCGCAGTCGCGTGGACTGGGCGGTTCGGCACATGCCGTTGCGCCGAACCGGCCCGAAGTCCGCGGCGGAGCCGCGTTCGGCCACGTCAGCACACGGGCGTCATTCCGGTTGGCACTGGGCCTGCGTGGTCTCCACGTACCGCGACGTCTGGCCCCACTGGTCGGTCGTGCCGTCGCAGAACTTCGTGGAGCCGCCGACCACCACGGTCCACGCGCTGTCGGCGTAGTAGGTCCTGGTGCACTGGTAGCCGGCCTTGCACACCGGGATCGCCTGGGCGGGCGCGGCGGACAGGACCGCGGTCGCCACGGCCGAGGCGACCGCGGCCGCGGTGAGGAAACGGCGGATCATGTCGAACCCCCAAAAGTTGATTTCCTTTCACATTAGTGGGGTGGGAACGGGGTGAAATCACCCGATCGGTCTCACCGACCGGGCGCCGGCCACGGCCGAAAAGCCGCTTTCCCTTGCCACCCCCGAATATCAGGGGTCCGCGATCACACTCCCGGGTTCACCGCGCGGCCGGCCGCCCCGATCGCGCGCCGTGCCGTGGAATACCGCAGAGCCGAGGAAAAAGCGGTAACGGTGGCTCGGGGCCCACCGATCCCCGACGTATCCGCGGGCCGTCCCGGCCCCGAGGGGAAAGGCGAAAAAACCATGCCTTCGTCAGGAACCGACCGAAGATCAGGCAGACCGCGGGCACGGCTGCTCGCCATCGCGGTGGTCGTGCCCGCCCTGCTCATGGCACCCGTCGCGCCCGCGTCCGCCGCCGACCAGCCCGGCGTCCAGGCGGCCGCGCTGACCGCCACCAGCCCGGTCGACGGCGCGGGCACCGTCGCGCTGACCCCGACCGTGAGCGCCACCTTCACCGAAGCGCTCGCCGAGCCCTCCCTCCAGTTCACCCTCGCCGGCCCCGCGGGCCCGGTCGCCGGCCAGGTGTCCCTCCCGACCGGCACGACCGCGCGGTTCGTCCCGTCCGCGCCGCTGGCCCCGGGCACCGCCTACACCGCGTCGGTCCAGGCCGACGACGCCACGGGCACCCCGGTCGGACCCCACACCTGGACGTTCACCACGGGCACGCCGCGCGGCGCGGACTGCCCGTGCACGATCTGGGACGACTTCGCGATGCCCGCCCTGACCACCACCGGCGACACCGGGGCGGTGGAGCTGGGCACGAAGGTCTACTTCACCAGCCGGGGCGAGGTGCTGGGCGTCCGGTTCTACAAGGGCGCGGGCAACAACGGCACCCACACGGGCTCGTTCTGGTCGGCCACCGGGCAGCGGCTGGCGACCGGCACGTTCACCGGCGAGACCGCGTCCGGCTGGCAGACGCTGCTCTTCGACGACCCGGTGGTCGTGGAGGTCGACACGACCTACGTGGTGTCCTACTTCGCGCCCCAGGGCCACTACGCGATAGAGGTCGGCTACTTCGGCGTCCCCCGCAGGCCCATCGGCTACGGGCACATCCAGGCCGTGTCCGACAGCGCGGCCACCCCCAACGGCGTGTTCCGCTACGGCGGCGGGATGCCCGTCTCCTACTACCAGGGTTCGAACTACTGGGTGGACGTCGTCTACCGCCACGGCACGAACGGCGACCACACCCGGCCGGTGCTCGACACCCGGACCCCGGCCCCGGACGCGACGTCCGTGGGGCTGGACGCCGGCCTGACCCTGGGCTTCAGCGAGGCGGTCGACCTCGCGACGTCGCAGTTCCTGCTGACCGACGACGGCCAGGCGCGCCTGGCGGGCACCCCGACGCGGTCCGCCGACGGCAGGACCGTGACCTGGACACCCGCCGCCCCGCTCGCGCCGGGCACCCGCTACACCGCGACCGTGCTCGCCGCCGACGTCAACG
The DNA here is from genome assembly GCF_042658445.1 of Saccharothrix lopnurensis. Taxonomy (NCBI): domain Bacteria; kingdom Bacillati; phylum Actinomycetota; class Actinomycetes; order Pseudonocardiales; family Pseudonocardiaceae; genus Saccharothrix; species Saccharothrix lopnurensis. The sequence continues at coordinate 78,823 of NZ_JBHSQO010000028.1, forward strand.
GCAACGTCATGGCGCCCACCGCGACGTGGACGTTCACCACCGGGGCCCAGGCCGCGTGCCCGTGCTCGCTGTTCAGCCAGGCGACCGTGCCCGACGAGCCGTCCGGCGGCCAGCGCGTCGCGGTCGAGCTGGGCGTGCGGTTCGGCTCCTCCGCGGCCGGCTCCGTCACCGCCGTCAAGTTCTACAAGGGGGACGGGGACACCGGCACCCACACCGGTTCGCTGTGGACCGACCAGGGCGTCCTGCTGGCGACCGGCACGTTCACCGGTGAGACCGCCTCCGGGTGGCAGACCCTGACCTTCGACGCCCCCGTGCCCGTGGAGGCGGGCCAGGTCTACGTGGCCTCCTACTACTCGCCCACCGGGCAGTACGCGGTCAACCGGGACTACTTCGGCAAGCGCGGGCCGTTCACCTCGGAACCGCTGTGGACGGCGCCCGGTCCCTACGCGAACGGCAGGTACCGGACGGGCGCCGGGTTCCCGGACAGCCACTACATCGGCAACAACTACTGGGTGGACGTCGTATTCACCACGGGGTGAGCGCGGCGCTCCACCGGGGTGAGGGCCCGGCTCTCCCGACGGCCTCGCCGGCCGTCGGGAGGGTCGGGTCCACCGAGCCGGTCACGCCCCCGAGCCGGTGCGCCCCGCGCGCTCGCCCCTCATCACGTGCGCGCCGGCCGCGCACACGAACGCGACGACGCTCCAGAAGACCAGCGAGAACGTCGCCGTCAGCAAGCCCAGCACCAGCAGCAGCGCACCGAGGGCGCACACGACCAGGACGGCCCTGGCGGGCCCGCCCGACCCGGCCAACCCGGTCCGCAGCACCTCGGCCAGCGCCGGGTCGGCCGCGGCCAACCGCCGCTCGATCTCGGCTAGCCGGCGTTTCTCGTCACGGCTGAGCATGGCGGGCTCCAACCATCCGGCGGCGACCTGGTCCTCGCCGGCCGGGTACCCGGCGCGCCAGGGGGAAAACGGGCTCCGCCGACCTGCCACCCGATGGACGAGCGGGTAGCGTCCCGGTCGAGACCGCTGGAGGAAGAGCGCGCATGGACGAGGTCACCGCGGTGGACGTGCTGGCGGACGGGTTCGAGCGGGTCCGCGGGTCGGTGGAACGCGTGCTGGACGGCCTGACCCAGCGGCAGCTGGCGCACCGGGTCGGCGGCACGGCCAACTCGATCGCCTGGCTGGTCTGGCACCTGACCCGCGTGCAGGACGACCACGTGGCCGAGGTCGCGGGCACCGAGCAGGTCTGGACCGCCGGGGGCTGGGCGGGGCGCTTCGACCTGCCGCTGCCGAACGGGGACACCGGCTACGGCCACGACAGCGGGGAGGTCGCCGCGGTCGTGGCGCCCGCCGACCTGCTGCTGGGCTACCACCGGGCGGTGCACGAGCGCACCGCGGCCTACGTGCGCGGGCTGGGCCCCGAGGACCTGGCCCGCGTCGTGGACGAGTCGTGGGACCCGCCGGTGACGCTGGCGGTGCGGCTGCTCAGCGTGGTGGAGGACGACCTCCAGCACGTGGGCCAAGCCGCCTTCGCGCGGGGCGTCCTGCCGGGGGACTGAGCCCCTCCGGCACGGGAGGGGGCCACCCGATGGTGGCCCGCCCCCTCTGCCGATCCCCCCCGGGCGGGCCACCACGACCAGTCTGGCGGACCACTCCTGCACGAACCTTGCACGAACCTTGAGTTCCCCGGTGGGGTGCGCGCCGACCCGTGCCGGGGGTGACGGGACCGCGACGTCACGGCCGGCCTCCCCGCTCCTCCGCGACGTCGAGGTCCGGGCGGGCGGGTCCGGGGCGACGACCCGCCGCCGCGCGCCCGCGTCACGGGCGGGTCATTCCCACTCCCAGGCGATGCCGTACACGCCGGGCTCGCACTTCGGCAGGTAGGTGTGGGCCTGGCCCGCCGGGTCGATCATGATGCGCCGGCGCGACGTGGCGGGTGCGTCGACGCTGGGGCGCCGGTACTCGTAGCAGCGCGCGGGGAGGGTGGCGCGGTCGAAGCAGACGCGCAGCAGGTAGCCGTCGCAGGCGGTGCGGAAGCGGCGTTCGTGGCCGCGCGAGGGCACGTCGCTCTCCCCCATCACCCACTCGTACTCGACCACCGCGGTCTCGTTCCTGCCGAGGACCCGCCCGAACTCGATCGCGGCGGAGGCGTACCCGCTGTCCTCGGCCACCTTCACCGCGCCGAGCCGGCCGCCGCCGCGCACGGTCAGGTGCGACGGCATCACGTCGCCCTCGTCCACGCCGTGCACGGTGATGAAGCGGTCGCACCCGTCGCCCGCGCCGCGCAGCACCTGCGTGGCCGAGACGCGGCGCAGCGACCGGCGGGCGTCGACGGAGCAGACCTCGGTGGTGGTCAGCACGGTGACGTCCGGGTTCGGCTCGTCGAGGCCGCCCAGCACGCTGCGGATGGGCGAGTCCGCGCCGTAGAGGTCCTCCATGCTCAGGCTGCCACCGGTGGTGCGCCGGCCGCGCGGGCGGGGCGGTTCCAGGAACTCGAACAGGGTGTCCGGCGGCAGGTCGAGGATGCCCTCCAGTTCGCGCAGCGCCCGCAGCGAGTTGGGCCGCTCGGGTCGGCTGCGGCCCTGCTGCCAGTAGCTCAGCGTGGCGATGCTGATCTCGACGCCCCGGTCCGCGAGCCGGGCGCGGATGCGGTCGAGGGTGAGGTCGCGCCGCGCTATGGCGATGCGCAGGGCGTCGGCGAACTTCTCCTGGCTCAGGACCTGCTCGGGTCCGGGTCGTTGCTGGGGAGCTGCCATGACCGAGTATGACCACCCAAAACGGTGAACGTCGATACCCCCGATCGGAGGTATCGACGTTCATGCCCTTCTCTGTCAGCCGACGTTCAGGGTCAGCCCGTAGTAGGACAGCGCGTCGCTCAGCGGCTGGAAGTACGAGGACTTCCCGCTCTGGGCGCCACCGTTGAAGGTGCACCGCTGGTTGGTCGGGCCGCCCGAGGTCATGCCCTGCGCCTGGTTGCCGGAGATGTAGGCGCCGCCGCTGTCGCCGCCCATCGTGCAGACGGTCGACTTGCCCAGCCCGCGAACCACGGTCGAGGGGCCGCCGTTCGGGTCCGTGTAGGTGACGGTCTGGTTGTAGCCGGTGATCGAACCGCAGGTCCAGCCGGTCGTGGCGCCGGACTTGCAGATCGACGCGCCGACCGCGCCCCTCGCGCCGCCCTTCACCGGGACCAGGCCGGCGGCGCCCCAGGTGCCCACCTGGGTGGGGATCGAGTTGCCCGCGTCGAGCCGGGCCACGCCCATGTCGACGCTGTCGGAGCCCAGCGCGTACCGGCTGCCCGCGCCCCTGGCGAACCGCACGCCGTCGTAGTAGAGGGAGGCGTTGCCCGCGACGCAGTGCCCGGCGCTGACCAGGTACTGCACGCCGCTGCTGGACCGCGCGCCGAACCCGACCGAGCAGTAGCCCGAGCCACCGTTGATCGTCATCTTGCTGCCCGGGTAGACCGCCGCCTGCGCGGAGAGCGTCTGCGGCACCTCCTCCACGCGCACCTTCGAGCCGTGCTCGGCCGCCGCCGCCAGGAACGCCCTGGCCGGCGGCCTGGTGCGGTCGACGACCTGGATCGTCACGACGTCCGCCGCCACGTCCACGCCCCACGAGGCGACACCGGCGGGCGCCTGCCGGGCCGCGAGCCGGTCGAGGTGGGCCTGCACCTCGTTCAGCGCGGCCTCGCCGCGGGCCGGCGTGCGGGCGGTGAGACCGGCCGCGCGCACCTCGGCCGCCGCCGCCCGGTCGGCGTTGACGGTGAGCGTGCCGGACCGGTCGAAGAACGCGCCGTCGACCCGCACGCCCCGGGCCGCGAGGCCGTCGAGGCGGCGCTGCTGGTCGGCTTCGCGGTCCAGTCGCCGCACCGCGGCCGACTCGTCGACGCCCAGCGTGCGCGCCAGGGCGGTGACCATCTCGGGCTGGTACTCCGACGCGGCGGGCGCCGCCGACGCGGTGCCGGAGAAGAGGGTCGTGGAAACGAGGCAGGACAGGGCCACGACACCCATCAATCGGTTTCGGGACACTACGACACCTTTCAACACCGGGGCGCACCAGCAGGGAGACGGAACGCGCGGAACACGGCACACGCATTCGGTCAATGGCTTGTCCCCGGTCAGCGAAGTTCATCGCCGCAAGCAGGAAGTCTGCCCCACCTCGAACAGGTGAACAACGACCCGCTTTCAACAAAACTCCCGGCCGTCCCTTGAAATGATCGACAGGAATTCCGGAGCCACTTTATCGGTCAATTACCGGGGTGGTGCGGGTAGCCGGATCGCCGGTCGCCGGCCGAGTTCCGCGCGGAACCGGTTCAGAACCTCGGCGGTGGGCGCCGCGTGCGTCCTCGCGCCGGGCCCGGTCACCGCGACCGCGCCACCGGTTGCGAACCCTGGTTACCCGGCGGGTTGCAGGACGGCGGCCAGCTGCTCCGGCCCCTGCCCGGCCGTCGGGATGAGCACGGCGCTGTCCAGGCCCGCGGCGAACAGCTCGTCCAGCCGCGCCCTGGCGTCGTCGGGGGTGCCGACCACCGCGAGCCGCCGCACCCACTCCTCGGGCAACCGGCGCGCGAACTCCTCGCGGCTGCCGCACTCCCGGCGCAGCGCCGCGAACTCCCCGGCGAACGGCAGCGGGGCCAGGTGCGGGGCCCAGTCGGGTTCGCCGATCCACGCCAGCCCGTCCCGCACGGCGTCGACCGCCACCGCCCGGTCGGGGTGGACGGCGGCCGCGTTGTAGCCCACGAGCCGGTGGGGGCCCGGCGCGCCGATGCGCCCGAGCGCGGCGCGCACGTACTCCGGGGTGGTCGGCTCGGCCAGGACCGTGCCGTCCGCCAGCCGGCCGGACAGGGCCAGCGACCTCGGGCCGCGCACCCCGGCCAGCACCGGCGGCACCTGCTCGGGCAGGCACGCGTCCTCCAACCGGACGCCGTCCAGCGCGACGTACTCGCCCGGCCGCACGGCTTCCCCGCGCAGCAGCCCCCGCACCGCGCGCAGGTACTCCTCCAGCAGCGTCAGGGGACTGGCGGGCCACTCCCCCACCGACCGCATCCACGCCGGCATCCCGTGCCCGATGCCCACGTCCACCCGGCCGGGGAACAGCCGGGCCAGCGTCGCCACCTCCATGGCGGCGAACGCGGCGTTGCGCGCGCCCACGGGCAGCAGCCCGATGCCGACCCGGATGCGCCCGGTCACCGCCAGCACGGCCGCCGCCTGGGCGATCCCGCCGTGGAAGCCGAGGTCCTCCACCACCCACAGCTCGTCGAACCCGAGTTCGTCGGCGCGGCGCGCGTAGGGCAGCACCCGGGAGCCGTCGAGGTCGCGGGGCAGCACGAGCCCGATCGATCCGGCACGAGACACGGCGGCTCCCCTCGGTTGACCCGGGCATGATCATAACCGCGGGCCGGGCGGGTCGACCGGAACGCCGAACTCGTGCGCCCCCGGCGGTGGCGCCTCGGCACCGGCCGGGGAAGTAGCCGTCGGGCGGCGTGCCGGGGTGCGCGTTCAGGGGAACACCTGCACCATCGGGTCATGCGCAGCTCACTTCTCGACCACGCGGAGCGATCGGTCGAGCCCGGCAGCTTCCAGCTCCAGAACGACCGGATGCTCAAGGTCGACCTCACCGGCACCGGGGGCTTCTTCTTCGCCAAACAGGGGTCGATGGTCGCCTACCAGGGCGACGTCGACTTCGCCTACGAGGGCAGCGGCGGCCTCGGCAAGCTGTTCAAGAAAGCCCTCACGGGCGAGGGCATGTCGCTGATGAAGGTGTCGGGCAGCGGGGACGTCTTCCTCGCCCAGGACGCGGACGAGGTGTTCATCGTCCACCTGGAGGACGAGGGCGTGACCGTCAACGGCAAGAACGTGCTCGCGTTCGAGAGCACCCTCAAGTGGGACATCAACCGCGTCGAGGGCGCGTCGATGCTCAGCGGCGGCCTGTTCAACACGACGTTCACCGGCACCGGGTCGCTCGCCGTCACCGCGTACGGGACGCCGGTCGTGCTGAACGTGGACGTGCCGACGTTCGTCGACATGCAGTCCTCGGTCCTGTGGTCCACCTCGTTGCAGTCCTCGATCCGGCGGACGGCGAAGCTCGCCGCGGCCATCGGGCGGGGCTCGGGCGAGGCGTACCAGCTCGCGCTGTCCGGGCACGGGATCGTCGTCGTGCAGGCTTCGGAGGGCCACCCGACGCCACAGGCGCAGTGACGACCGCGCCGCGGGGGCGGTCGGAACCGCCCCCGCGGCGCGGTCGGGATCGGGGTGGTCAGCGCGGTCAGAGCGGGATGTAGACGCCGAAGTCGCGGTTGGCGGTGCGGAAGTCCTGGAAGCCGATCCGCGCGCCCGCCGCCCGGGTCACGGTGCCCTTGGCGATGACGCCGCCCGACGACGAGGGGCCGTACACGGGGCCGCCGCTGTCGCCGGGTCGCGCGGAGGGCTGGCCGTTCATCTGCTCGCCCTCCACGAGGTCCTCGCGGTCGGCGTAGAAGAAGAGGACCTTGATGTTGCACACCGGCGCGCCCGTGGTGCGGGCGCTGGTCACGCCGGACTGGCAGAGGTACTCGCCGGTGTAGACGTCGCCCCAGCCGCGGACGACCTCGGTGGAGTTGCTGTCCCCGCCGCCCACGTACTGCTGGTTCACCACGTTGCCCGTGGGGATCAGCATGATGTCGTGGTCGCCGTGCTTGGCGCCCGCCGTGCCGATGTACTCGCCGGTGGGGTCGGTGACGCGCACGCCGGGGTTGCCGCAGTGGCCCGCGGTGAGCAGGAACCGGGCGTTGTCGCCGTTGCGGACGGAGAACCCGGAGGTGCAGGCCGCGTTGCCCAGCACGATGGTCGCCCCGCCCTTCCACGGCGGCGCGTCGTTCTGCCGGGACACCGGGGCCAGCGGCTCCTCCACCACGGTCCGCACCGGCACGTCCACGCGCACGGCGCGGGTGGCGACCTCGGAGGTGGCGCCCAGGACCAGGCCGCTGCCGTCGGCGGGCACCTTGATCGCGTGCACGCCGGGTCCGCGCTGCGCCTGGACGACCTTGGCGGCCTCGCGGAGCTCGGCGTTGGAGTGGCGGGCGGCCTCGAAGGTCACCGGGGCCTCGCCCCGGGACGCGGCGGCGCGGACGGCGGCGGGCACGTCGCCCTTCCACCACAGCGCGACGTGGTCGTCCTCCAGCACCAGGCCGGCGAACCCGGCGTGGCCGCCGCGCAGCACCTCGGCCTGGACCGTGTCGGCGGTGCGCACCAGCGGCTGCTGGGCGAGCATCCGGTCCCAGTCGGTGACCGGACCGGCGGCGGCGGGCAGGGCGGCGGTGGTCAGGGCCGCGGCGCTCAGGGCCGCCGTGGCGATGGCCGCGGCGGCCGTCGCGGTGATCGTGCGTGCTGTCCTCACGAGTGGAACTCCTCTTCGCGACAGGGTGGACAGCGGCGGCGTCACCCCAGGTTATGGTCTGGACCAAACACCTGTCACTGACACGATCGGACAGAAGCGCACGGGGTCGAACAGGTCCCCGAGCCCGCGCTGACCGGGCTCGGGGACCTGGGCTCACCCGCTCCCGGTCAGGACAGGGTGAAGTGGTCGACGTCGAACAGCCCGCCCGAGCCCGTGCCGGTGAACACCAGGAACACCGGTCCGGTCCCGCTGCCGGTCAGCGTCGTCGACACGTCCGCGAACCGGTCGAAACCACCCGTGTTGGCGACCGCGACCGAGCCCAGCAGCGTGCCCGTCTGCGACCCGGCGCGCACCTCGATCCGCCCGCCCGCGTTGCCCGACGACACGCGCGCGGTGAACTGGCGCTTGCCCGAGGCGGCGGTCTGCCCGTAGCCCGCCCAGTCGCCGCCGTCGATGTAGCCGACGGTCTGGCCGCCGCTGGCCGTGCCGTGCGACGCGACCTGCACGCCGGACGACGAGGTGTACGCCTCGCCCTCCACCCGCGTGGACGGCTGCTGCTGCGGGCGGCAGTCCGCCTGCACCAGGCCCGCCGCGTACCGGATGCCGCCGAGCAGGTGGGTCCGGAACGCCTGGTCGGCGTAGGACTCGGTGGTGTGCCCGAGCCCGGTGTAGAACGAGCGGCCCGACGCCTGCGCGCGGCACCACGAGACGGGGTGGTCACCGCCCATGTTGCCGCCGCTGTAGCTGGCCTCGTCCAGGTTGGCCAGCACCCGGGACGTGGCGCGCGGGTTGGTGCGGAAGTTGTACCACTCGTCCGTGCGGTTCCACGCGGTCGGCAGGTGGGCGGTCGCCGGGTGCGCGCGGTCCTCCGGCCGCACGGTGGCCGGCTGGATGTTCGGGTGCGAGTGGAAGTACGCGCCCACCAGCCGGCCGTAGTACGGCCAGTCGTACTCGGTGTCCGCCGCCGCGTGCACGCCGACGTAACCGCCGCCACCGTCCACGTAGGACTGGAACGCCGACTGCTGCGCGTCGTTCAGCACGTCGCCGGTCGTGTTGAGGAACACCACCGCCGCGTACCGCGCCAGGTTCGCCGCCGTGAACGCGGCCGCGTCCTCGGTCGCGGTGACCGTGAACCCGTTCGCCGCGCCCAGCTCGCGGATCGCCTGGGTGCCCGCCGGGATGGCGTCGTGGCGGAAGCCCGCGGTCTTGCTGAACACCAGTACCTCCGTCGCCGGCGGCGGGGTGGTGCCGGTGGCGAAGGTGAACGCGTCCAGGTCGAGCAGGTTGCCCTGCCCCGTCACGCCCTTGAACACGAAGACCAGCGCCGTGGTGCCGGTCGGCGCGTTCGACAGGTTCGCCGAGACCTCCACGAACGTGTCCCAGTCGCCGGTGTTCGGCACGGTGAGGGTGCCGAGCAGCGAGCCGGTCGCCGACCCCGCGCGCACCTCGATCGTGCCGCCGGGCCCGCCGGAGGACACCCGGGCCGTCACCGACCGGGCGTTGCCCAGGCGGTAGGGCTGGAACGAGATCCAGTCGCCGTTGTCGGTGAACCCGACGGTGCGGCCGCCCTGCGCGCCGCCGTGGTTGGCGGGCTCGACGCCCGACTGGGCGGCGTAGTGCTCGGCCTGCCGGTGGCGCGGTTGCAGGACGCTGACCGCGTGCGAGGTCAGGCCCGCGTTGTCGGTGTACTCCGCGTCGAAGACGCCGTAGATGTTGGCCGCGGCGTCGTGCTCACCGTCGACCGGCACGGCGATCTGCCCGGAGCAGCCGGTGGCCTGGGTGATCTGGTGCCGGTGGCTGTCGTGGCCGAGCAGGTAGGTGACCTTCACCCGCGAGCAGTTCACCGGCCCGTCCTCGGGGTCGGTGACGGTGACCTGGAACGGCACGGTGTCGCCGAAGGAGAACAGCGTGCCGTCACCGGGCGTGCCCAGGGTGATGGTCGGGGCGGTGTTGCCCGCGGTGACCAGGACGCTCGCCGTGCCGGTGAGGCCCTGCGGGTCGGTGACGGTCAGCGTCGGCGAGTAGTTGCCCGCCCTGCTGTAGGTGTGCGTCGGGTTGGCCTCGGTCGAGGTCGCGCCGTCGCCGAAGGTCCACCGGTAGGACAGCGCGCCGCCCTCCGGGTCGGAGCTGCCGGCGGAGGAGAACCGGACGGTCAGCGGCACCGGGCCCGAGGTCCGGTCGGCCGCCGCCTTGGCGACGGGGTTGCGCGGCGCGTTGCCCTTGTAGTCGATGCGGTAGATGGCCTGGTTGCCCTCTCCGGTGCCGTAGTCGAGCACGTAGAGCGAGCCGTCCGGGCCGAACTGCATGTCCATGACCTGCGTGCCGTCCCACGGGAAGTCCTCGATCACCCCCGGTGAGCCGTTCGCGTTCACGCCGATCGCCTTGATCCACTGGCGGCCGTACTCGCCCGCGAAGTAGCGGCCGTCCAGCGACTGCGGGAACTTCGTCGGCGAGTTCAGGTTCGGGTCGTAGCGGTAGACCGGGCCGCCCATCGGCGACTCCGAGCCGCCGCCGAACTCCGGCGGCGAGCCCGCGTCACCGGAGTACCTGATCCACGCGGGCTGCGCCGGGGGCAGCGTGGCCAGGCCGGTGTTGCGCGGCGAGGAGTTGGTCACGCCGGAGCCGCACTGGTAGCGGGCGCCGGAGGGGCCGCTGGGGAAGGTGAAGCGGACGTAGGTCTCGTCGGTGGTGTTCGTGCCGGTGCAGTAGGGCCAGCCGAAGTTGCCCGGCGCGGTGATCCGGTTGAACTCCACCTGCCCGCTCGGGCCCCGGCTCGCGTTCGTCACGCCCGCGTCCGGCCCGTAGTCGCCCAGGTAGACGTGCCCGGTGGGCTTGTCGACGCTCATCCGGAACGGGTTGCGGAAGCCCATGGCGTAGATCTCGGGCCGGGTGCGCGCGGTGCCCGGCGCGAACATGTTGCCGGCCGGGACGGTGTAGGTCCCGTCGGCCTGCGGCCTGATCCGCAGCACCTTGCCGCGCAGGTCGTTCGTGTTGCCCGAGGAGCGCTGGGCGTCGAACTGCGGGTTGCGGTTCGTGCGCTCGTCGGTCGGGGTGTACCCGTCGGACACGAACGGGTTCGTGTCGTCGCCCGTGGTCAGGTACAGGTTGCCCTGGGCGTCGAAGTCGATGTCGCCGCCCACGTGGCAGCACTGGCCCCGGTCGTTGGGCACGCGCAGCACGATCTTCTCGCTCGCGAGGTCCAGGGTGTTGTCCGGGCGCAGGGTGAACCGCGACAGGTACAGCTCGCCGCGCCACGCGGCGAACGTGGCCTCGGTGCCCTCGGTCGGCGCGTCGCCGTCCGGGGTGGAGAGCCGGGGCGAGTAGTACAGGTACAGCCACCTGTTCGAGGCGAAGTTCGGGTCGGCCGCGACGCCCTGCAACCCCTCCTCGTCGTGGGTGTAGACGTTCAGCTTCCCCGCCACGGACGTGGTGTTGCCGGCGGCGTTGGTCACGCGGACCGTGCCGTCGCGGGCGGTGTGCACCACGGACCGGTCCGGCAGGACCGCCAGGGACATCGCCTCGCCGAGCTTCGCGGCGCCCGCCGCGAGCTGCACGTGCTGGTAGTCGCCGGGCGGGATGACCGCCACGGCGGTGCTCTGGGGGACGACGAGCAGGGACGCGGTCAGCAGCACCGCGCCGATCGCCCGTGCCCACACCGTTGGGGACTGGGACATCGCAGGTTTCCTCTCGTTGGCGGATCAGCCGCACAGGTCCATCGGGAGCACGCCCGTCCCGGCGACCACCGCGGTCACCCGGTGGACGGCCAGCGGCGAGCCCGAGGCCAGGCGGAAGTCGGCGCGCTCGTTCTGGCGGTGCGCCAGCGCCGCGTCGGGCACGGTGAACGTGGCGGTCTTCCAGGTGCCGGTGCCGGTGTTGGTGACGCTGTCCGCGTGCCGGTAGGCGCCGCCGTCGCGGGAGTCGTACTGGAGGCCCCACGAGTAGGCGCCCTCGTCGAGGTAGTCGACCGCGAAGGTGGTCGGGAACCGGCCGTCCGAGGCGATCCGCTGGTCCACCGAGAAGTACATGTGCAGGCCGCCGGGCACGCGCTCGACCATCCGGCGCGCCTCCCGCCCGCCGACGACGACCGGCGTGGTGACGCCGTCGCCGCCGCTCTCGATGTGGGTGATGCCCCTGACCTGGTTCGTCGCGCCCAGGACGCCGCACACGCGGGCGGTGGGGCCGGCGCCGACCACGGCGACCGGCACCGAGACCGGGGACAGCGCCGCGGTCGAGGTCAGCGTGATCGGGATGCCCGTGAAGCCCTGCACCACGCCCTCCTCCGCCCGCAGCGACACCCGGGCGGTGGCCACACCGTCCACGACCGGCGCGGTGCCCTCGGCCGGGGTCACGGTCACCCCCGCCGGCGGGGTGGCCCGCCACGACACGGACGGCACGGTCACCGGCGACACCGGTTCCGCGCCCACGCCGACCGCGAACGACAGCGTGGCCTCGGAGGTCGAGCCGACGGCGACCGAGGGCCGCGCGGGCGCGCTGGTCAGCTCCACCGGGGTCACGGCGGGCGGGAACCTCGGCTCGCCGGCGGGGAACGACGGCGGTCGCGCGTCCGGGGCCGTGCCCCACGAGCGGTCCGGCTGCCCGGTCAGGGCGAACGCGAGCGAGGTGCCCGTGCGGCCGCCCGGTCCGTCGCCGAGCAGCGCCGACCCCGGCAGCCAGGTGCGCTGCGTCGCCGCGCCGTCCACCGCCAGGCCGCGCACGTACGTGCCGCTGCCGGTGGAGGTGATCGTGGTGCGGTGACCGGGCAGGTCGACGCTGACCCGGGGGAACAGCGGCGAGGTCACGGTCAGCACGTCCGTGCCCGGGGTCGCCGGGTACAGGCCGATGGCCGACCACGCGTACCAGGAGCTGAGCGCGCCCAGGTCGTCGTTGCCCGGCTCGCCGCCGGGCGTGTTGGCGTACCGGGTCTCCAGGGTCCGGCGCACGACCTCCTGGGTGCGCCACGGCGCGCCCGCGTAGTTGTAGAGGTAGGGCACGTGCATGTTGACCTCGTTGCCCGCCCAGTAGAACGGGTTGTTGGGCCCGGCGTTGTCCCGCGTGAAGAACCGGTCCAGCCGACTGATCGCCCGCGCGTCGCCGCCGACCGCGTCCAGCAGGGTGCGGACGTCGTGCGGCACCAGCCACAGGTACTGGGCGGCGTTGCCCTCCTGGAAGCCGGACTGGCCGAACACGCCGAGGCCGGTGGTCAGCGGGTTGCCCGCCGGGAACGCCCCGGTCGCGTCGCGCGGTTGCAGGAAGCCGGAGCCCCGGTTGAACAGGGTGGTCCAGTTCCGGGAGCGGTCCAGGAAGGCGCGGGCGGTGGCCTGGTCGCCCAGCGCGGCGGCGAACCGGGAGATGCCGAAGTCCGCCAACGCGTACTCCAGCGTGGCCGACGCGCCGTTGGGCACGTGGGAGATGTCGAACGCCCTGGTGTTGTGCACGTGGCCGTCGCGCAGGTACTCGGCCAGGCCGGGCCGCTGCTCGTACCAGCCCTGCCCCAGCTCGGCCGGGGTCGGCACCCGCGTCGCGCCCTTGACCACCGCGGCCAGCGCGGCGCGGGTGTCGAAGTCGCGGGCGCCGAACGCGTGGGCCGAGGAGAGGAGCGCCGCGGCGGCGTCGCCGTTCATCACGCCCGTGTAGGCGTTGGCCACCGGCCACTTCGGCAGCCAGCCGCCCTCGGCCGCCATGTCCACCAGCGACTGCATCATGGCGCTGGTCTCGGCGGGCGCCAGGACGGCTTGCAGCTGCACCAGGCTGCGGTAGGTGTCCCAGCCGGAGAAGTTGGTGTAGTGCACGCGGTCCGAGGTGTGCACGCGCTGGTCGAAGCCGGTGTACTGGCCGTTGACGTCGCTGGACGCGTTGGGGTGCAGCAGGGAGTGGTACAGGGCGGTGTAGAACTGCGCCTGCTGGTCGCGCGTGCCGCCGCCGACCTGGATCTTCGACAGCAGCCGGTGCCAGGCGGCGCGGGTCTGCCGGGCGACGCCGTCGACGTCCCAGCCGGGCGCCTCGGCCCGCAGGTTCGCCAGGGCGTTGGCCTGGCTGACGTAGCTGATCGCGACCTTCAGGCCGACCTGGCGCTGCTGCCGGGTGTCGAAGGTGACCCACGCGCCGCCGCGCGGGTGGTCCACGGCCGTGCCGCCGGGGGTGAGCACGTCGTCCTGCCACGTGCCGGTGGCGGCGAACGGCCGGTCGAAGACGGCGGCGAAGTGCACGGTGGAGGTGTTGCGCTGCTCGCAGAACCGGCCGCCGGAGATGGTGCCCGCGAGCTGGTCCGGACCGGTGACGCGGACCCGCACGGCGGTGTTGGCCACCTGCGAGGAACCCGCCTTGAACAGCAGGTTCGCCCGGTCGGTGGCGGGGAACTCGAACCGGCCGACGCCGGTGCGGGTGGTCGCGGCGACCCGGGTGGTGATCGCGCCGCCGGTGCCCGCGTCGCCGAGCCTGGTCTCGAACAGGCCGGGGCTCGCCCGCTCGTCGGCGTGGCTGAACGGCAGGGTGGCCCGCGCGGGCGAGCCGGTGACCGCGCCGATGGTGGGCAGGATCGGCAGGTCGCCCTGGACCGGGCAGCCGACGCCGGACAGGTGGGTGACGCTCAGGCCGAGGGTGGCCGCGTCGCGGTGGTCGTAGCCGCCGCCGGCGGGCCTGGAGGTGGTCTCGGGGCTCCAGCTGAGCATCCCGAACGGCGCGGCGGCGCCGGGGAAGGTGTTGACCGACCCGACGTGCTCGCCGCCGCTGCCGGTGCCGATGAAGTGGTTGACGAGGCTCGTCGGGTCGGTGACCAGCGGTGGTGGCTGGGCCTGTGCGGGTGCGGTGGCGGTCGTCGCGGACGCGGCGAGCACCAGCGCGAGGACGGCGGGCAGGCGCGGCCTTCGCGGGCTCATGACAGGGCCCTCCCAAGGATGACAACGTTGTCGGAACGCGTCCGCCACCCGATCGGGTAAGGGAGCGCGCGTGGGCGGGTGGCTGGTCGGCGGTGTGGGGCGACCGCAGGGGTCGCGGGCGGGGGTCGGCGGCGGGGGTCAGGAGGTGGGGGCGGGTTCGGCGGCGGGGGTTGGAGGCGGGGGGAGGTTCGGCGGCGGCGGAGTCAGGGGGCGAGGGCCAGGGGGCGAGGGTCAGGGCCGGTGGGGCGGATCGGGTGGCGAGGCGGGCAGGTGTTCCGGTGGCGGGGGTTCAGGGTCGGCGGGGCGGGTGGTCCGGCAGCGGTTCAGGGTCGGCGCGGCGGGTGGTGCAGGGAGAGGAGCAGGTCGCGGACCGCCGTGGCGGGCAGGCGGCCGTCGCGCTCCACCGCCTCGGGGGCGTGCGGCGTGGAGCAGAGCAGCACGGGCCCGTCCTCGGGCCGGTCGGGCAACCGACCGTGGCTGCCGCGCACCGGGGACGGGTCCAGGGGCACGGTCCTCATGGCGTAGCGCAACCCGACCTTCTTGCGCACCAGGTTGAGCCCCGCCCTGGCCTTGACCAGGCGGTCGGCCGGGTCGAAGAACAGCTCGGCCGGGTCGTAGCCGGGTTTGCGGTGGATCTCGACGCCGCGGGCGAAGTCGGGGGCGCGGTCGTCGTCGAGCCAGTAGTAGTAGGTGAACCAGGCGTCCGGCTCGGCGACGGCGACGAGTTCGCCGGCGCGCTCGTGGTCCAGGCCGAACCGGGCCTGGGCGTCCCGGTCGAGGACCTCGTCCACCCCGGCCAGCTCCGCCACCACCGCCCGGGTCCTGGCCAGGTCCGCCGGGTCGCGGACGTAGACGTGCGCGACCTGGTGGTCGGCCACCGCGAACGCCCGCGAGGTCCAGGGGTCGAGGTACTCCATCCCGGCCTGGGCGTGGACCTCCAGCAGCCCGGCGCGGCGCAGGGCGCGGTTCACGTCGACCGGGCGGCGGGCCGGGGTGATGCCGTACTCGGACAGCGCCACCACGGTCGCCCCCGCTTCGTGCGCGTCGACCAGCAGCGGCGCCACGGCGCGGTCCACGTCGCGGGCCGCCTGGACGGCCTGCGGCGAGTCCGGCCCGAAGCGCTGGAGGTCGTAGTCCAGGTGCGGGACGTAGACCAGCAGCAGGTCGGGCCGGTCCGAGGCCAGCACCCGGCGGGCCGCGCCCACGATCCACTCGCTGGAGCGCAGCGCGGCCGTCGGTCCCCAGTACTGGAACAGCGGGAACTCGCCCAGCTCCGCCACGAGGTCGTCGTGCAGGGCGGGCGGCCGGACGTAGGCGTCGGGCGACTTGCGGCCGTCGGCGTGGTAGATCGGGCGCGGGGTGACGGTGATGTCCGTGCTCGCGCCCATGGCGTACCACCAGCAGATGTTCGCCGACCGGTGGCCGGGGTCGGCGCGGCGGGCGGTCTCCCACAGCTTCTCGCCCTGGACGAGCCGGTTGTGCTGCCGCCACAGGTGGACCTCGCCCAGGTCGCGGAAGTACCAGCCGTTGCCGACGATCCCGTGCCGGGCGGGGGTCAGCCCGGTCAGGAACGTCGACTGGACCGAGCACGTCACGGCCGGCAGCACGGTGCCCAGCTCGGCCCGGAAGCCCCGCTCCCCCACCGCGCGCAGGTTCGGCATGTGCGGCAGCAGCGCGGGCGTCAGGCCCACCACGTCGATCACGACCAGCGTCACGCCGGCACCTCCAGGTTCTTCGCGGCCCAGCGCAGCTCCGCCGCGATGCCGGCGGCCAGCTCGTCGGCGGAGTCGGCGGTCGGACCGTCGGGCAGCACGGACCAGGTGTAGGTCTCCACCTCGACGTCCGGGGTGTGGCCGACCTCGCGGACCGCCGCCACCGCCTGCCGCAGCACGTCGGTGGTCGAGCGCAGCGGCGCGGGCGGGTCGGCGTGCAGCGGGACGTGGAAGTGCACCCGCCACGGCCCGTCGGTGGGCAGCGCGGTGAACGCCTCGGGCAGGTCGTCGGCCCGATGCACGCCGCCGCGCGCGAAGGCGCGCACCTGGTGCAGGTAGCGGGGTTCGGCGAACGGCCCGAGCACGGTGGCCGCGTCGGTCGGGTCGATCAGCTCCAACGCCGCCGACGCCTGCACCTTGACCACGCGCAGCCCGGCCCGGTCGATCGACCGCACCGCACCGGCCGGGTCGGCGAACGACACCGCCAGGTGGCAGGTGTCCAGGCACAGCCCGATGAACTCCGGGTCCACCCGCCCGCCCAGCAGCCGCACCGCGTCGGCCACGTCGTCCACCACGCAGCCGGGCTCGGGTTCCACCGCCAGCCGCACCACGCGGCCGGTGCGGTCGGCCAGCGCCCGCAGGCCGGCCGCCGCCTCCTCCAGGCGCGCCAGGGCGGCGGCGTGGTCGGCCGGGAACCACGGGTGCCGCCACGCCAGCGGCAGCGTGGAGACGCTGCCCGCCCCGCCCTCCGGGAGCAGGTCGGCCAGCACCGCCGCGCAGTCGAGCGTGTACTCCAGCCGCGCCGAGGTGGTCCAGTCCGGGTGGTAGACGCGGTGCTTGACCACCTCCTGGTGGAAGCCGCCGTACGGGAAGGCGTTGAGGGTGCGCACGACCAGGCCGCGCGCGTCGAGGGCGGCGCGCAGCTCCGCGCGGCGCGGCGCGTCCCCGGCCAGCTCGCGGGCCACGGGCGCGGACAGCCACAGGCCCAGGCCCAGTTCCGCGCCGAGGTGCTCGCGCACCGGCACGGCGTAGCGGTCGAGCTGGGCCAGCACGCCGGCCAGGTCCTCGGCCGGGTGCACGTTGGTGCAGTAGGACAGGGTCACGACCCACCCCGCAGGATCGAGTTGCCCGCGAAGGTCCCCGACGCCCCGGGCGCACCGGACACACCGGTCTCCCCCGGTTCGTCGAGCACCAGTCGCCCGCTCTGCCCGTAGAAGGCCACCGGGTTGTGCCACAGCACCCGGTCCACGTCGGGCTGCCCGAACCCGGCGGCCAGCATGGCGAGCCCGGTGAGGTGGGTCTTGAGCGGGTCGGAGCGGCCCCAGTCGGCGGCCGAGTTGACCAGGACCCGGTCGGTGCCGTGCTCGCGCAGGATCGCGACCATGCGCTCCTCGTCCATCTTGGTGTCCGGGTAGATGGAGAACCCCATCCAGCACCCGGCGTCCGCGACCATCCCGACGGTCATCTCGTTCAGGTGGTCCACCACCACCCGCTCGGGCGGCAGGCCGGACTCGCGCACCACGTCCAGCGTCCGGCGGGTGCCCGCCGCCTTGTCCCGGTGCGGGGTGTGCACGAGCACCGGGAGCCGGTGCTCGACGGCCAGTTCCAGCTGCCGGGCGAACGCGTCGTCCTCCTCGGGCGTCATGGAGTCGTAGCCGACCTCGCCGACCGCCACCACGCCGTCCTTGGCCAGGTAGCGGGGCAGCACGTCGAGCACCTCGGCGCACCGGGGGTCGTTGGCCTCCTTGGGGTTCAGCGCCAGCGCGCAGTGGTGCCGGATGCCGAACTGCGCCGCCCGGAACCTCTCCCACCCGATCAGCGAGTCGAAGTAGTCCACGAAGGAGCCCACCGAGGTGCGCGGCTGGCCCAGCCAGAACGCGGGCTCCACCAGCGCCGCCACCCCGACCGCCGCCATCGACTCGTAGTCGTCGGTGGTCCGGGAGGTCATGTGGACGTGCGGGTCGAAGATCTTCACGGGGTCCTCCCCAGCAGGCGCAGGGCGTCGTCGGGCACGGGCCGGCCCGCGGCCTCGCGCTCGGCGGCGTAGTCGGCGGTCATGCGCAGCAGCTCGTCGTCGGCGCGGCGGTCCAGGTCGTGCACGACGGTCAGCGGCACACCGGTGAACAGGCACTTGAGCACGCCGTGCCGCCAGGTGTGCGGGTCGAGGTGGGCGGCGGCGAAGGGGCCGAGCGCGGCGGCGACCAGGCGGGTGTCGTTGGTGCGCAGCGCGTCGCGCACCAGCGGCAGGCCGATGGCCGGGTCGGTGTCCGGGGTGAGCGCCCGGAGCACGCCGCGCCGTTCCGCGTCGTCGCCGTACCGGTAGAGGTCGGGCAGCTCGGCGGCGTCCGGCAGGGCCGCGACCAGGCGGGCGCGGGCGGCGTCGTCCACCGTGCCGTGCGCCAGGCCGCCCGGGTCGTCGGCCCGCACCGGCCCGCGCCCCACCTCGCGGCCGACGACCGGGAACAGGGTGCGGATGGCGGTCGGGTCGGCGCGGACCCGGCGCTCGGCCCCGGTCAGCCAGTCGGGGGTGCCTGCCGCGCGCAGGGCGGCCAGGGCGCGGCGGGCGACCTCGGGCGCGGCGTGGCTGTGCCGGGGCAGCTCGACCGCGGCCAGCCCCCGGTACCCGGTGTCCTCCAGCGCGGCGAGCGTCGCGCGCAGGTCCAACGCGCCCTCGCCGAACTCCAGGTGCTCGTGCACGCCGGGCAGCATGTCGTCCAGCTGTACGTTGACCAGCAGGTCGCCGGCCCGCCGGACGCACGCCGCCGCGTCCTCCGGTTCGACGGCCACGCAGTGCCCCACGTCGAGCGTGATGCCCAGCGCGTGCGGCTCCCCCAGTTCGGCGCGCAGCGCCAGCGCCTGGTCGAGCCGCTCCACCACGTGCCCCGGCTCGGGCTCCAGCCCCAGCCGCACCCCGGCCCGGTCGGCGAGGTCGACGACCTCGGCCACCCCGGACCGCAGCCGGGTCCACGCCCGGTCGGGCGGCACGTCCGCCGGGCGCACGCCCGCCCAGAACGACACGCAGTCCGCGCCGAGGTCGCGGGCCACGACGAGGGCCCGGCCCAGGAAGTCCACCCGCCGCTCCTGCCCGTCGGAGACCAGCGTCGGGTGGTGCTTGCGGCGCGGGTCGAGCAGGTAGCGGGCGCCGGTCTCGACGACGACGCCGAGGTCCAGCTCCGCCAGCCGCCGGGCCACCGCGTCGACCCGGCGGGCCAGGTCGGGCGCGTAGGGGTCGAGGTGGTGGTGGTCGAGGGTGAGGGCGACACCCCGGTAGCCGAGGTCGGCGATGACGGCGAGCGCGTCGTCCAGCCGGTGGTTGGCGAACCCGTTGGTGCCGTACCCGAACCTGGTGCTCATGAGGGACCCACCTGTCGGCCGAAGCGCCGGGCCAGCGGCAGCGCGCACGCGACGACCAGCGCCGACCGCCACGAACCCCGCGCCGCGAGCGCCGCCTGCAACGGCACCATCCCGTGGACGCCCGCCGCCGTGGCCGCGCGCACCTCGCCGGCGCCGCCGCCGGACCGCACGACCGCGAGCTGCGCCCGGCCCACCAGCACCGCGTACACCGCCGCGCCGACCGTCGGGCGCC
>NZ_JBHSQO010000029.1:0-7826 GCF_042658445.1 Saccharothrix lopnurensis
GCGGGACGCTTTACCCCGCCGTGCCTGCCGGCTGCGGCCTGCCTCCGGTACTCGTAAGGGCCCCATGTCACATCGAGCCGGACCCACCCAAGGCCAACCAAGCTCAGACCCGCGACACCGCGACCCGAACCTTCCGCCCCTCCCCTACGACCCCCTCAACACCCTCGACACCAGCCGAATACCCCACCGACTCGGCCAACGTCTCCGACCTCACGAACGCCTCGAACCCCCGCACCGCCGCCTCCACGTCGGCAGGCAACCCCAGCACCAGCGAGATCCGGTCCGACACGTCCAACCCGGCGTCCTTGCGGGCCTGCTGCACCAACCGCACCAGGTCGCGCACCACCCCCTCGGCCGCCAGCTCCTCGGTCACCGCGGTGTCCAGCACCACCAACCCGGAGTTCCCGGGCAGCGCCGCCGTCGCCCCGGCCTCCCGGGCCACCAACCGCTGCTCGTACTCCTCCGGCAGCAGCTCGACCCCGGCCGCCACCACGCGCCCGTCGACCTCGGCCCAGTCCCCGGCCTTCACCGCCTTGATCACCTTCTGCACCGCGGGCCCCAACCGGGGCCCGGCGGCCCGCGCGTTCACCGCCAGCTGGAAGTGCCCGTAGGCGTCCACGTCCGCCGTCAACGACACCGACTTCACGTTGACCTCGTCGCGCAGCACCTCCACGAACGGCTCCAGCACGCCCGCGTCCGCCGAAGCGATGACCAGCTCGGCCAGCGGCAACCGCACCCGCAGCTTGTTGGCCTTGCGCAGCGACAACGCGGTCGACGCCACCTGCCGCACCTTGTCCATCGCGGTGACCAGGGCCTCGTCGCCGGGCAGGTCGGCGGCCACCGGCCAGTCGGTCAGGTGCACCGACCGCCCACCGGTCAGCCCGCGCCACACCGCCTCCGCCGTCAGCGGCAGCAGCGGCGCCGCCACCCGGCAGACCACCTCCAGCACCGTGTGCAGCGTGTCGACCGCGTCCCGGTCGCCGGCCCAGAACCGGTCCCGCGACCGCCGCACGTACCAGTTGGTCAGCACCTCCAGGAACTCGCGGATCGACGCGCACGCGCCGGAGATGTCGTACGCGTCCAGCTGCGCGCCCACGCCCGCCACCAGGTCGTGCGTCTTCGCCAGCACGTACCGGTCCAGCACGTGCGGCGAGTCCGTCCGCCACGTCCCCTCGACGTCACCGGCGTTCGCGTACAGCGCCAGGAAGTACCAGGAGTTCCACAGCGGCAGCACGGCCTGCCGGACCGCGTCCCGGATGCCCCGCTCGGTGACCACCAGGTCACCGCCCCGCAGGATGGGCGAGGCCATGAGGAACCACCGCATGGCGTCGGACCCGTCCCGCCGGAACACCTCGTTCACGTCCGGGTAGTTCCGGCGCGACTTGGACATCTTCTGCCCGTCGTCGCCCAGCACGATCCCGTGCGCCACGCAGTTCCGGAACGCCGGCCGGTCGAACAGCGCCGTGGCCAGCACGTGCATGGTGTAGAACCACCCGCGCGTCTGCCCGTTGTACTCGACGATGAAGTCACCCGGGTAGTGGTCCTCGAACCACTCGCGGTTCTCGAACGGGTAGTGCACCTGGGCGAACGACATCGACCCGGACTCGAACCAGCAGTCCAGCACCTCGGGCACCCGCCGCATCACCGACCGACCCGACGGGTCGTCCGGGTTCGGCCTGGTCAACGCGTCGATGCCCGGCCGGTGCAGGTCGGCCGGCCGCACGCCGAAGTCGCGCTCCAGCTCGTCCAGCGAGCCGTACACGTCCACCCTCGGGTACGCCGGGTCGTCCGACACCCACACCGGGATCGGCGAGCCCCAGAACCGGTTGCGCGAGATGTTCCAGTCGCGGGCGTTCTCCAGCCACTTGCCGAACTGGCCGTCACGGATGTGCTCGGGCACCCAGTTGATCTGCTGGTTCAGCTCGACCATGCGGTCCTTGAACCGCGACACCGCGACGAACCACGACGACACCGCGCGCTGGATCAGCGCGTTGTCGCACCGCCAGCAGTGCGGGTACGGGTGGTCGTAGGTCTCGTGGCGCAGCAGCAGGCCGGCCTCGCGCAGGTCCCGGATGATCGGCTTGTTCGCCTCGAAGACCTGGAGGCCCTCGTACGGCGGCACGTCGGAGGTGAACCGGCCGTGCGCGTCGACCGGCACCACGACCTCGATGCCCGCCGCGTCGGTGACCGCCTTGTCCTCCTCGCCGAAGGCCGGGGCGATGTGGACGATGCCCGTGCCGTCCTCGGTGGTGACGTAGTCGGCCGCGAGCACCTGGTGGGCGTTCTCGCGCCCGGCGAAGAAGTCGAACGGCGGCCGGTACCGGCGCCCGACCAGGTCGGCGCCCTTCAGCCGGGCCACCACCGGCGGCTCCTCGCCCAGCTCACGCGCGTACGCGGGCACCCGGGCCTCGGCCAGCAGGTACCGCTCGCCACCGACCTCGACCACCACGTAGTCCACGTCCGGGTGCACGGCGGCCGCGAGGTTGGACGGCAGCGTCCACGGGGTCGTCGTCCACACCAGGGCCAGCTCGCCGGTCTCCAGGCGCAGGCCCACCGTCACCGCCGGGTCCTGCCGGGTCCGGTAGGTGTCGTCCATCTTGGTCTCGGTGTTGGACAGCGGCGTCTCGCAGCGCCAGCAGTACCAGAGCACCCGGAAGCCCTCGTAGACCAGGCCCTTGTCCCACAGGGTCTTGAAGGCCCACATGACGCTTTCCATGTAGTCCAGGTCGAGCGTCTTGTAGTCGTCGTCGAAGTCCACCCAGCGGGCCTGCCGGGTCACGTAGTCGCGCCACTGGTCGGTGTAGCGGAGCACCGAGGTGCGGCAGGCGTCGTTGAACTTCTCGATGCCGAACGCCTCGATCTCGCTCTTGGACGAGAACCCGAGCTGCTTCTCGGCCTCCACCTCGGCGGGCAGGCCGTGGGTGTCCCACCCGAACCGGCGCTCGACGTGCTCGCCGCGCATGGTGCGGTAGCGCGGGACGACGTCCTTGACGTACCCGGTCAGCAGGTGGCCGTAGTGCGGCAGGCCGTTGGCGAACGGCGGGCCGTCGTAGAAGACGAACTCGTTGGACCCGCTGTCACCCGCCGGGCGGGCGTCGATCGACGCCTGGAACGTCCCGTCGGACTTCCAGAAGTCGAGCACGCCCTCTTCCAGGACGGGGAAGGACGGCTGGGAGGGAACGGACCCCTCGCCTGCCTTCGGGTAGGCCATCGTGCCACTCCTCGCTCGCGTACAACCGGCTCACGAGGACGACACGCCGCTGCGGGCGCACCGCGGTACCACCTCGCTTGCCAGGGCGCGAAGGCACTGGCCTCTCGTTCGGCGGCTGTGACGGGCCGCACCCGTCCGGTTCTACTGGGACTCGCGCCCGTTCTTCCGGAGGCTCACCGGTGATGGCCGGGTCAACGCCGTGCTACCACCAAGGGTAACCGACCGCGCCACCCGGTTGTTCCCCGAGGCAGGCAGCCGACCTCCCGGCTACGGCTCCCGCGCAGCCCGCGTTACGGCTCCTCCCGCGCACCCCGCGCACGAGCCGCCAGCGAGGCGTCCGGCGCGCACACCGCGCAAGGCGTGAACCCCAGCCGGCGGGCCTCGTCGATCGGCAGCGCCAGCGAGTCCCGTGCCCCGAGCCACGGGCAGTCGACCAGGTGGTAGCGGGGCCGCTCGTCGAGCACCCGGACCTCGTCGGTCAGGTCGGCCACGACGAGCGAGTCCGCCGCGTCCGCGTCCTCTTCACCGGGCTCGACGTCATCGGGCTCGACGTCATCAGACCGGACGCCGGACTCGACCTCACCGGGCCCAACACCGCCAGGCTCGACCTCACCCGGCTCGACACCCCCGAGCACAGCAGCGCCGCCACCGACCGCACCCCCACCGTCCCGACCCCCGAAGTCGGTCCGATCAGCCGCGGCCGGGGCGGCGCCACCGGCACTCTCGAAATCACCACCGCGGTCCCGCCCGCCGACCGGCACCACCGGAGGACCCGCGGGACCGACCGACGCGCCCCCGACACCCGACCGGCGACGACGACGCCACCAGTCGAGCACCAGGACCACCGCGGCGGCCCCGCTGGCGCCCACCGACAACCAGGCCCAGTGGCTCTGGGTGCTGGTCAGCGCGGGCACGAGCAGACCCAGCGCGACCAGCACCAGCAGCAGGACTACGTACAGCACGTGCAGCAGACTAGATCAGCGCCGCACGCCGGCACCGCACGCCGGCCGATCAGCCGGCCTCGGCACGGGCCCCGAACGTGTACCCGCCCTGCTGACGACCGTCGGACGGTGCGGCCGGGCCGCGGTCCTGGAGGTCGCGCAGCGAGGATTCGAGCATCGTCTTGAGCCTGGTGCGGTACTCGCGCTCGAACGTCTGGAGCTTGTCGATCTGCTTCTCCAGCGTGTTCTTCTCCTGGGTGATGTTCCCCATCACCTCGGCGTGCTTGCGCTGCGCGTCGCGGTCGAGCGCGCTGGCCTTCTCCCTGGCCTGCCGCTCCAGCGTCTCGGAACGGGTTCGCGCGTCGTTCAGCATGGTCTCGGCACGCGTGCGCGCCTCGTTGACCATGGTGTCCGCCTTGGAGCGGGCCTCGGAGAGCAGCTGCTCGGACTTGGTCCGGGCCTCCGACAGCATCCCGTCGGCCTCGGCCTTGGCCTCCCCGGTGAGCCGGTCCGCCATCTCCTGGGCGAGGCCCAGGACCTTGGCGGCCTGCACGTGGTGGTCACCGCCACCACCGGGCGAGGTCTGCTCCAGCGCCGAGGGGGGCGGCACGGGGGCGAGCCTGCGGGGCTCGTCGACGACCCGACTGGGACCACCGACACCCGCGGCGATCTTCGCCCGCGCGTCCTCCAGGTCGGCACGCGCCGTCTCGACCTGCTGGTCGAGCTGCTCGACCTGCTGGCGCAGGTCGTTGTTCTCCTCGATCAGGCGGGCGAGCTCGCCCTCAACCAGGTCGAGGAACGCGTCCACCTCGTCCTCGTTGTAGCCCCGCTTGCCAATCGGCGGCTTGCTGAACGCGACGTTGTGCACGTCCGCGGGGGTCAACGGCATCAGATCACCTCACGCACTCCTGGGCTGTGGACATCCCTGGTCCCCTCACCTGGGATCGGCTACTCGCATCAGAATGATAACGACCAGCAACAGCACAATAATGGACAAGTCCAGACCAACGCCGCCGATCCGCACGGTCGGGATGAGCCGACGCAGCAGGCGGACCGGGGGATCGGTCACCGTGTAGACGGTCTCCAGGGCCACGGCGACCCCGCCCGCAGGCCGCCAGCCCCTGGCGAAACTTCGGACGAGTTCCACGACGACACGCGCCGTGAGCAGCACCCAGAACGAGAACAACACGTAGTAGACCACGAGCCAGAGGGCATCCACAGCGTCAACTGTGCCACCCCTCAGTCGCGGTTGAGGAACCCGCCCTCCGCGAGTCGCCTCCGGTCCTCCGCCGTCACATCGATGTTCGGAGGTGAGAGGAGGAACACCTTGTTGGTGACCTTGTCGATCGACCCGCGCAGGGCGAACGCGAGCCCCGCCGCGAAGTCCACCAGCCGCTTGGCGTCCGCGTCGTCCATGTCGGTGAGGTTCATGATCACCGGCGTGCCGTCGCGGTAGTGCTCGCCGATGGTCCGCGCCTCGTTGTAGTTGCGCGGGTGCAGCGTGGTGATGCGACCCAGCTGGTGGGGCGCGGGTTCGGGAGGGGTCGGGCGCACCCTGCTCACGGGTTCGCGCTGGGGCTCGATGGCCAGCGCACCCTGGGTCTCCGGCGTCCACGGTCGACGTGGTCGGGCACCTCGATCGGGCTCGTAGTCGTCCGCCTCCTCCAGTTCGGGCCGGTAGCCGTTGAACGAGCGACGGCGGTTGTTGCGCTGCTCCGGGTAGGGCTCGTAGTCGTCGGCCTCGGCGTAGTCGGACCGGTAGTCCGAGTAGCGGCGGTCACCGTCGTAGGCGTCGGGGTCGTCGGCGTACTCGGCGGGAACCATCCCGAAGTAGGCCTTCAGCTTGTGAAACCCGCTCATGGTTCGAGCCCTTCCTCCGCCGATGATCCCTACCCGCAAGGACGTCGCGGTCGTCCCGGAGGTTCCGGACAGTTACGGCGAGGCTAGTCTCCGGCTGCCCAGCAACGCTGTTCCGACACGCACGCACGTCGAGCCGTGTGCGATGGCATCTTCCAGGTCACCACTCATCCCCGCCGAGATCACGGTGGCATCGGGATGATCGTCCCGCAAGCGGGTTACCGCTTCGTACAGAGCAGCAAACGCCTGCTGTGGAGACATGGAGAGGGGTGCGACGGTCATCACACCCCGCAGAATAAGTTCACCCGAACGTGCTACGTGATCGGCCAGTCGCGGTAGGTCACCGATCGGGTGGCCGCCCCGCGCCGCGTCCCCGTCGATGCTGACCTGGAGCAGCACCTCCACCGGCTCGGTCGCGGCCTTGGCGAGGGCGTCGGCGAGGCGCGTCGAGTCGACCGTGTCGATCCGGTCGGCCCAGCCCAGCACCGACCGCGCCTTGTTCCGCTGGAGCGAGCCGACCATGCGCCAGCGGACCCGCGCGCCCGGCCGCAGCCCGGCGAACTCGCGGGTCTTCCGACCGGCTTCCTGGTCGCGGTTCTCGGCGAACTCCGCCAGCCCGAGGTCGTGCAGGATCGCCACGTCCTCGGCCGGGAACGTCTTGGTCACCGCGAGCAGGCCGACCTCGTCGGCGTCCCGGCCGACGGCCGCGCACGCCTTCGCGATCCGCGCCCGCACCTCGGCCAGCGACAGCGCCAACTCCTCGCGCCGCTCCAAGCGCTCCCCCTCCGCTCCCCCGCGGGGTTGCCCGCTCACCCGTCCACCCAAACCACCCCGGCGAGCCGGCCCGTGCCCGGCTCCCTCCGGTGGCTGAACAGCGACCTCTCCTCCACCGTGCAGCGCGGGTCGAGGCCGATCCGGCCGACCCCCGCGTCGGCCAGCTGCTGCCACAGCCCGGCCCGCAGGTCCAGCGCCGGCCTGCCGGCCCGCGTCTTGCTCGCGCTGCCCGGCAGGTGCCTGTCCACATCGGCCCGCATGTCGGCCGGCACCTCGTAGCACTGCCCGCAGACCGCCGGCCCCAGCAGCACCTCGACCCGCCCCGGCTCCGCGCCCAGCTCGACCATCCGCGCCAGCGCCGCCGGCACCACGCCGACCCGGGCCCCCACCCGCCCGGCGTGCACCGCGGCCACGACGCCCGCCTCGGGATCGCCCATCAGCACCGGCACGCAGTCGGCGGTCAGCACGACCAGCGCCAACCCGGGCCGCGCGGTGACCACGGCGTCGGTGGCCTCCAGCGGTCCGTCCACGGGCCCGTCGACCACCCCGACGGTCCGCCCGTGCACCTGCTCCATCCACACCAGCCGCTCGGGCGCCAACCCGATCCCCACGGCCAGCCGCTCCCGGTTGGCGGCCACCGCCACCGGGTCGTCCCCCACGTGATCACCCAGGTTGAACGACTCATACGGCGGCTTCGACACGCCGCCCTCACGCGTGGTCACAACACGACGGATCCGCACCCCACCAGCTTCCCAGACCCACCCACCCCCACCCCCACCCGTCCCGAACGCAGAACTCGGGGGTCGCGAACGTACGACACGGTCGTCCTGAACGTACGACTCGCGCGTCACGAACGTACGACTCGCGCGAGTCGTACGTTCAGACCTCGCGAGTCGTACGTTCAGACCGCGCGAGTCGTACGTTCAGGTCGGGTGAGTTCAGCGTTCAGGTTGGGTGAGTCGAACGTTCGGGAACACCGTGTCGAACGTTCGGGAGGGGTGAGTTCTGCACTCGAAAGTCGGAGGCCAAGCGGTCTTAGGAAG